>NZ_LMJZ01000005.1:0-135833 GCF_001421155.1 Sphingomonas sp. Leaf5
CGGCGCACGATCCAGAATCGTGTCGTACAACCGCATCACCTGCGCACCCGCACTGTCCGCATCCGTTACGAACACACCATCGATAAATTGAAAATATTCCATTTCTTCGGCAACGTCGTTGCCTTCCGGGCCGTTAATCCAGATCGAAATATCGTCAATACGCACTATATTATTCGTGAAAAAACTCTCGAACATTCCAGTATCGACATCGTCACCACCGACTAGCAGATCATCCCCGATACCGCCGTACAGAAAATCATTGCCACCTTGTGCTTCAATCTCGTCATCCCCGACCCCGCCCCAAATCGTATCGTTTCCTTCGGAACCGTATAAGCGATCGTCCAGGTCAGATCCGAATAACCTCATGTCCTCGGAAAATATTCTTTCCAGGATTTCATCGTACGAACTCGTCTCGACTAACGTCACGAGATCGACAGCAGGAAAATTCAAACCGCTGATAGCGAACATTTTGGTACCGTCGCGGTATTCGACGATATCCGTGATCGTACCGGCAATGATTGCTCCGTCTGATCCGATGGCCATTCCGGCTACCAGCATTTCATCATGAAATCCGCCATCGAACCGCAATTCGATGCTGTTCGCCGTCTTCACAGCCAGGACAGGAGCCAGGTAACCGGCGAGTGCCGTCTCGTACATATCCAACGCAACGATCGGGTTCGCGATGATACTGATCATGCTGTCGCTTTCGCCCTACGCACAGGAACTACATGCACGTCCCTGGCTATTTTATTTGCAATTTTTTGTCATAACAAATGGTTACGAACGGCCGACATATGTGAAAATCAAATTTCACACTGAATCTGACTAAACCAATGAGTATCAAATCAAGGTACCCGCTCCTACCCCAACCAGGTCGCTACCTTCGGCAAAGAACCTCCCGCGCCCTGCCTCGCTTTCGAACCGACAGCGACACGAGCCTCCGTGACCCCGGCAACGACGCCCATACCCGGCAACCCACGCTCGCCGGTCGCCGGGCACCTCGGGGTCGAGACCTACGTCCTGGGCACGTTCCATCCAGCGCTGACGCGGCTGCCGAACGGCAATCTGCTGATGATGGTCTGCATTGCCGAAGCGCTGAAGAAACCGAAATTTGACGGCCGTATCCACAACATCCGCTGGTGCGACGGCGCGTATGTCCTCGACGCATGGCCGCTCGACACCAGCGATCCGCGCAAGTTCCTTCCGAACGACGGGCGGTGGCGGGTCATGGCGCTGACCTCGCTGTCGTGGCTGTTGCCGGTCGGACTGACGTCCGACGGGCTGACGGTCGTCGCGTTCCTTTACGGCCGAGCCGTGCACCACAGGGTGATTTCCAGATGTACGGCGTCGAGGATGCGCGGATCAGCAAGGTCGGCGGTCATTGGCTGATGACGACTTGTTCGGTTAGCCCGGAACGCCCTTCGACCACGCTCTACACGTCGGACAACGGCCTCGACTGGACCTTTGCCGATATCGTGCTCGACCATCAGAACAAGGACATGCTGATCGTCGAAAGACAGATCGATGGGCACTATTGGGCGCAGACCCGACCCTTGGGCGACCTCTATTTCGCCTATCCACCGGCAGCGAGTGGCACCGGGCCGCCGATCAACCTCGCCTTTTCACCCGATGCACGCCACTGGACGCCGTGCCTGCGCCCCGGCATCCGTCCGCCCGACGCGATCATCGCCACCGCGCGCATGGGCTGGGAACGCCGCCGATCCCGACCGATCGGGGCTGGCTGACGCTGTGGCACGGCGTCTATCGCACCTGTTGGTCGACCCTCGAGCCACTGACCCGAGCCGCACCATAGCCACCGACCATGCCCCGCTGCCCGAGGCGAACTCCGATCCGACCCGAGATATGGAAGGTCAGATGTACGTCCGCGATGAGGTATTGCCGATGGTGGCGACCATTATGTCGTTGCGTCGAGCGAGGCGGACCTCGCGTGCCGGATCACGCATATTCCAAAGAGCCGGTTCGCGTAGACTGCCCTCGATCGCCCCTGCGGTCTCCCCCCCCCCCAAGCAAAACTACCCCCGCCCTAAATCCCCACTCTATTGATCGGCAATACGATCCCGGCCATTCTCCCATCAATTACAGGGAGATTACGCATGGCATTGTCGTTGGCGCTGATTCTGGCGCAGGTCGCCACGCCGGTGGCACCCGAACCGGTCGCGCCCGCTACCGCCACGCCCGCACAGGCCACACCCACCCAGGCCACGCCCGAGACCGACGCACCACAGGACCCGCCGCGCGCCGATACCGGCCGCCTCGCCCCCGCACAGGGTGGCGGGGACATCGTCGTCACCGCGCGGCGCCGGGTGGAAACGGTGCAGAGCGTGCCGATCGCCATCTCGGTCATCGGCGGCACGACGCTGGCCGATACCGGGGCATACAACGTCAACCGCCTGACCCAGCTGCAACCGACGCTGCAATTCTATTCGACCAACCCGCGCAATTCGGCCGCCAATATCCGGGGCTTGGGCGCGCCCTTTGGTCTCACCAACGACGGTATCGAACAGGGCGTCGGCATCTATGTCGACGGCGTCTATTACAGCCGCATCGCATCAGCCACGTTCGACTTCACCGACACCGAACGGATCGAGGTCCTGCGCGGACCGCAGGGCACGCTCTACGGCAAGAACACCACGGCGGGCGCGATCAACATCACCACCCGCAAGCCGAGCTTCACCCCCGAAGCCCGCGTGGAACTCACCACCGGCAACTACGACTTCATCCAGGCCAAGGCATCCGCCTCCGGCCCGATCGTCGATGGCAAGCTGGCCGCGCGCCTCTCCGCCTCGGTCACCTCGCGGCGCGGCACGATCCGCAACACCGTCCTTGGCGGCTATGCCAATGCACAGGACAACCAGAGCGTGCGCGGCCAGTTGCTGTGGACGCCCGCGCCCAGTCTCGACGTGACGCTGTACGGCGATTATGGCCATCAGAACCCCGATTGCTGTGCGCAGATCTATGTCCGCACCGGCACGACGCAGCGCCCGCTGAACCGGCAATATGCCGCGCTCGCCGCCGCGTTCGGCTATGCGCCGCCCTCGACCAACGCCTTCGACCGGCTGACCGACCTCGACACGCCGCTGCGGGCGCGACAGGAGCTGGGCGGGGTCTCGCTGGTCGGCAATCTCGATCTGGGCGGGGCGACGCTGACCTCGGTCAGCGCGTGGCGTTTCTGGAACTGGGACCCGTCGAACGACCGCGATTTCACCGGCCTGCCGATCACCACCGTGTCGGCCAATCCGTCGCAGCAGCGCCAGTGGAGCCAGGAACTGCGCATCGCGTCGAACGGCAAGCGTGCCGTCGATTACGTCGCCGGCCTGTTCTATTTCCACCAGACCATCGATACGCAGGGGTTGCAGGTCCAGGGGCCGGCCGCCTCGCGCTTCCTGCTCAACCCCGGCAATGTCACCCCCGGCAGCGCCGGCTGCGCCACCGCGACGACGGCGGCGTGCAACCCGGCGGTGCTGAACGGCCTGACCGCGCGCAACACCATCGGCTTTTCGAACACCAGCGCGGCGGTGTTCGGCAAGGCGACATGGCACATCACCGACGCGCTCTCGATCGCGCCGGGCGTGCGCGTGAACTATGACAAGAAGACCGGCGATTACGTGTCGGTCGTCACCACCGGCAGCGGATCGACCACGCTGACCAACGACCAGCGCGGCGTGCTCGCCCCGCAGTCGTATCGCCCCGATTTCGACGACTGGAACGTGTCGGGCGACGTGACCCTCGCCTATGACGTGGCGCGCGACGTCCATGCCTATGCGACCTATGCCCGCAGCTATAAATCGGGCGGCATCAACCTGTCGGGCCTGCCGCTCGACGGCAGCAACAACCCGATCCTTGCCGCCGCGCAGGTAAAGCCCGAACGGGTCAATCACTACGAACTGGGGCTGAAGACCCAGTGGCTCGACCGGCGGATCACCGCCAACCTCGCCGCCTTCTGGACCGATATCGGCGATTATCAGGCGACGGTGACCAACGGCCAGCTGGGCGTACTGCGCGGCTACCTCGCCAATGCCGAAGCGGTGCGGACGCGCGGGATCGAGCTCGACACCGCCTTCCGCCCGACCGAGCGGCTGAACCTCTATGCCAACGCCGCCTATACCGATGCGAAATATGTCCGCTTCATCGACGCCCCCTGCCCGCCCGAATTGTCGGGCGGCAGCGCGCCGGCGGCGGGGCAGCAGACCAGCCCGGCGGGCACCGCTGGCGGCATCAGCCCGTCGGCCTGCGACGTATCGGGACAGCGGCTGCCCGGCATCTCGAAATGGGCGTTCAGCTATGGCGCCGAATACACCCTGCCGGCCAGGATCGGGGCCACCGACGGCAACGCCTATCTCGGCTTCGACGGCAGCTATCGCTCGCGCTTCTCGTCCAACCCGTCGCCCTCGGCCTATACCTATATCGACGGCTACAGCCTCGCGAACTTCCGCCTCGGCTACCGCGCCGATGCCGGGTGGAACGCGTTCCTGTGGCTGCGCAACGCCTTCGATCAGAATTACTACGAACTGCTCGCGACCCAGTCGGGCAATACCGGCCTGATCGTCGGCCAGCCCGGCGATCCGCGGACATACGGCGTGACGATCTCGGCGTCGTTCTGAGCGAGACCCCATGCGTACCCCCGCGCAGGCGGGGGTACGTCGATATGCGACAAAGCCGGTTATCCCTTTTGCGGCGCGATCGCGCCGCAAAGGGGATAACCCGTCACCGCTCGGTCAGCGCATAATCCTGCACCAGCAAGCCCGCAGGGACATGCCACGCTTCCGAAATCGTCCGGATCATCGGCAGCGTCAGTGCCCGACGGCGGTTCATGATCTCGCTCGCGCGCGACGGACCGATCAATGCGGCGAGTTGCGCACGGGTATAGCCGTTCATCTCCATCGCCGCCTCGATCGCCCGCACCGGGTCGAGCGGCTCGATCGGCCAGCGCCGGCGTTCATAGGTTTCGACCAGCGTCACCAGCACGTCGAGCCGGTCACCGGCTTCGGTTCCGTCCTCGGCACCCCACAACGCTTCGATCTCACGAAGCGCGTCTTCATGATCGGCATCGCTCCGGATCGGGCGAATATGCATGGTCGCATTTCCTTCCATCAAAACAGGTTCACCGTCAGGGCGTCGATCCGGTCATACTCGGCATGGGTGCCGATGAACTTCACGAACGCGATCGACCGTCGCCAATCGAACGCGACGATCATCCGGTAATTGCCGCCGGCGATTTCGAACCGCACCCGTTCCCCGTTCAGCGCCTTTGCCTTCGCGAAATCGGCGATGACGTCCAACGGGTTCTGCCATGCCGCAGCAGCGGCCACTTCATGCCAATGTTTCAACGACGCTTCCGTGGTGGGATGCCGTTCCCAGAACGCAATCAATCGATTCCGGGCGATGATCCGCATGAGGAAGCCATAACATTTCCCAATTTGGGAAACAAGCAAATTTCCCAATTTGGGAAATTTGTTGTCGATCCCCCCGTCCCCCACGCACCGGAACCCTTGCGCCACCCCACTCGCTCGGCCTCCATGACCGACGAACCCACCCGCCCCGGCCGCGCCGTTCCCTCTGGCCGTCTGTCGCGCCTGTCCGGCTTCGGGCGTCTGGCCGGCGGCATCGCCGGGGGCGTGCTGGCCGAAGGGGCGCGGCGCCTCGCCAGCGGCGAACGCCCGCGCATGGGCGACCTGATCCTCACCCCCGCCAATGCCAAGCGCATGGCCGACCGCCTGTCGCACCTGCGCGGGGCCGCCATGAAGCTCGGGCAGATGATCTCGATGGACGCGGGCGACCTGCTCCCGCCCGAACTGGCCACGATCCTCGCCCAGCTGCGCAATCAGGGTCAGCCGATGCCGCCCGCGCAGCTCGACCGGCTGCTGATCGCCGAATGGGGCCCCGACTGGCGCGGCAAGCTCGCGAAGTTCGACGCGAACCCGATCGCCGCCGCCTCGATCGGGCAGGTCCATCGCGCCGAATTGAAGGACGGCCGACGCCTCGCGATCAAGGTGCAATATCCCGGTGTCCGCGAGAGCATCGACGCCGATGTCGACAATGTCGCGACGCTGCTGCGCGTCTCCAACCTGTTGCCGCGCGGCCTCGACCTCAAACCGCTCCTCGCCGAGGCCAAGCGCCAGCTGGCCGACGAAGCCGATTATCTGCGCGAGGCCGACGCCATGCGCCGCTATGGGCAGCGGCTTGCCGGCGACCCGCGCTACGTCGTCCCCGCGCCGGTCGATGCGCTGACCACGCCGCGCATCCTGACCATGGACTATATCGACGGCACCCCGATCGAGGGGCTGGCGACCGCGCCGCAAGCCACGCGCGACGCGGCGATGACCGCGCTGATCGATCTATGCCTGCGCGAACTGTTCGACTTCGCCGAAATGCAGACCGATCCCAATTTCGCCAATTATCGCTGGCAGGCGGACGGCGGGCGCATCGTCCTGCTCGATTTCGGCGCGACGCGGGCCGTCCCGCCCGACACCGCCGATGCGTACCGCCGCCTGATCGCCGCCGGCCTGGCGCACGACCGCGACACGATCCGCGACGTGGCGGTCGAAACCGGCTTTCTGGGCGCAGCGGCGGTCGCGGCGCATCGTGGCGCGGTCGACCGGATCATCGCCGCGATCGACGACGCGATGGCCCGCCCCGGCCCCTTCGACTTCGGCGACCGCGCCTTCGTGCCGGTGGTCCGCGAGGAAGCCCGCACCCTCGCCACCGACCGCGCGACGTGGCACGTACCGCACGTCGAAACGCTGTTCGTGCAACGCAAGATCAGCGGCACCGCCCTGCTCGGCGCACGGCTGAAGGCGCGGGTCGACGTGCGGGGCATGGCGGCGAAGGCGACGGGTCTACCTGTCGACATGTAGACTGTTCGACCAGAGCGGTTTCCGATCGGCTTGGGATGCTATTTCGGAATGTCCGGAATGGAGAGGATAGTGGACTGCGTGACGATACCGACTCTCGGGAAAGGAATCGTGTTTCGGGACCAGCCATTTTCAATCCGTTATACCATTTCAATACGGCAGGTTATGCGGTTGGACAGTGGCCCACCTATTGCGAGGCTCCGGACAGAAGGATCGATCCGAAGGAATCGGCAGGCAAGACTGTCTCAACGATCGCTTTTCCTACGCCGATACGTAGCGGCATGGGTGCATTGGTCGGATTACGTGCCATGATCGCAAGACTGCCATCAAGGTTCTGGAATGCCAGTACGTCATCATAACCTGTCCAGCTGACTGCCGATACTCGTCGTGCGCCAGCACGTACCAGGCCCGCCAGGTGCTTCAGCAAATAATACTCATGATTCCATTTATAGGTCCGCGTCGACTGATCTACACTGAGCAGTGAGTTCTGTGCCCATCCCCAGCGACTGATACCGCCATTCACTAGAGCGACGTTCCAATAATTGTACCCGCTGCACCCGTTCGTCAGATAATGTTTCATAAGATTCCACGCGTAACCCGCGTAGCGCCAGTCGTTCTTTCCGTCCCCGCATTCCTGCTCGCTCATATAGAAACGTAGCGTAGGATGGTTATGGTTCAGGAACGGAATGGCACCCCGCCCGGCCCATTGGACGCCAACTCCGCGGATGACGGCTGCTGCGGCTTGGTCCTCGTAGACAGCCTCGAACAAACGATCGTCGGGACGTTCCAAAGTCCCGAAAAATACCTCTACGCCCCGCCGCTCCATCTCGCGTCCCAGATGCGGCAAGAAGCGGGCGAGACCTGCAGGTGTCCAGCAACAGCTGGGGAATGGTTGCGCGGAATTGAACTCGTTCTGTGGCATGACCATGCCGATCCGGATGCCGCGCTTGGCATATTCGTCGATGAATTTACCGAAGTAGAGAGCGTAGGCCGCGAGGTAGCGATCGTCCTGAATGAACATATCGGTGCCCTCGGCCCCACGCTGCTCGGGCCGAAGACCATTGTCTGGCCTACCGGGTCGATTGGGGATGGAAGCATAGTGCCCGTTGACTTTCATCCACGCTGGCGGGCTCCACGGTGATGCCCATAGTTTAAGATCCGGACGTACCCGCTGTGCTCGTTTGATAAACGGAACAAGCGTCGTATCGTCGTGCGCGACACTGAAATTCTTCAGTGCGAAATCATTTGGAGTTTCGTCGTAGGAATACCAATCACGCGCGAAGTCATTGGCACCGATTGGCATACGGCAAAGTGAGAACCCCATGCCGGAGTCGCCGAAAAGTTCTGCGAAGATCGCGTCTTGATCGCTTCGCGGTAGAAGGCTGATCGCATCCCAGCCCATTTCGTTGAAACAGGCGCCAAAACCCTCCATCGCCTGCAGCAACGTATCAAGCTGCAACTCGACATCACCCGGCTCGTCCGTTCGGGCGGAAATTCGGACCTGATCGGCCAAGCGCCATGGCTGCGATTGGTTAGTTACCACCCAACGGTTCATCGGAAGCGCATATGTCGGGTTGATGCGCGTGTCGGCGACGGCAGGTTTCGGCAATACGGCTGCAATGCTGCCCGCAGCAGCGCCAGCGACGAACGTCCGGCGATCAATGCCTGAGGTGCGTTCCGTACCAGACATCTTTTTACTCTGTGTCGTCAGATATTTAGGAATCGTCGCGGCCAGATGTCATCTGACCATATTTAAGAACCGGGTCAATGAACATACCGGTACGGCGAGCAGAGGCGGCGTGGGAAAATTGGACATGCTGCTGGAACGGTTTCCGATCAGGCTGGATCACCGGCACGGAGGCGATTTCGGTTCGTGGCAAGGCGGAGAAGGGCGCGATGCCGAAGCATCGTAACCGACGGGCAACGCCGCCCCGGACGACATCCTTATACCCCGCCAATCCATGCGGCGGCAGGGCCAGTTGAAGCGTGTGAATCGCTGCTACGTCAGGAAACGTCAGCCATAACGGCTCAACGTCCAGGATAGGACAGGCTGTTCCTGTACCGGTCGTCGATGTCGGCTCGCAAAGCTTCCCGATCGATATCGGGACGTGGTTTCGCCTTGAACTTGCGGTGCTCCTCGACCGGAGCCCGGTATGCAGTCGCCATCACCGTCTCCTTTCGGTCATGCTGTATCTCGTCGCCATGATGAACACCTCGACAAAAGGTCGAAACTGCCGACAGGGCGATCGCCAGGGCCTGCAGGTTCGGATCGGTCGAATTTTTCGAAAAGGCTTTTCCTACACGCCCGATCCGCGTCATGCTCGCCCGGCCTGCCGGTCCGCCCGCCCCCGCACCGGCCACCCGCACACCCTGCGTTACGTGGCACCTTCGCAACCTTCGCCCGCCCAACCGCTTGCTGGACGGTCCATGGCGTACCCGGTATCGAGTAGGGATACGCCGGACGACGGACAAACCGGGGGGGGGGGCGATATGACGGGGCAGGTCGGGGAACCGGCGCGACGGATCGAGGGGTGGAAGTCGATCGCCGCCTATCTCGGCCGCGACCGCTCGACCGCGATCCGCTGGGCACGCGAACGCGCCTTGCCGGTCCATGCCCTGCCCGGTGGCCGCGCCCGCAGCGTCTATGCGCTGGCCCATGAACTCGACGCCTGGATTTCGGGACAGGAGGCGCTGCCGCCCGACCCGGTGCCCGGTGCCGTCGCGGACCCTCCCTCCAAACCGCCCCGCACCCCGCCACCGATCCCCGCCATTGACCCGCTGGCGCTGCCCCGCCCGGCCCCGCCGCGCCGCTGGCCGATCGTGCTGGGCGCGCTGGCGCTGCTGGGGGTGAGCGTCGCCGGGATCGGGTGGATCGGCCCCTCGCCCGACCGGCTCGACGCGCCGACCCATGCGCGCTTCGTCGCCGCCCGCGACGACGTGGCGATGCGCAGCGCCGCGCGCCTGCACGCCGCCACCGCCACGCTGACCCGCCTCGCCCACGACCATCCTCGCAATGTCGAGGTGCAGGAGGCGCTGGCCGAGGCGTGGGTGCTGACCCGCGAATTCGGATCGGCCTCCGACACGCTCTGCATCGGCCGGGCCCGCGCGGCGGCGGCGGCGGCCCGCGCCATCGATCCGCACTCGGCGGTCGCCGACCGGGTCGACGGGGTCATCGCCTATTGGTGGGACGGCAAGCCGCAACTGGCCGGCAAACTGTTCCGCCGTGCGATCGCCCATGCCCCGGGCGATCCGCTGGCGCATCTATGGTATGCCAATATCCTTGCCGACAATGGCGAAGACGCCGCCGCCCAGCGCGCGTTCGACGCCGCGCGGACGCTGGCGCCGGGCGCGCCATGGCTGCTCGCCGATTATGGCTGGGGCCTGTGGTCGGCGGGGCGGACGGAGCAGGCGCAGGCGCTGCTCACCACCGTCGCCACCCAGTATCCGACGCTGGCCAGCGTCCACGACGCGCTGAGCGTCACCGCGCTCGCCGCGGGTGATCTCGCCGGCTATGCCCACCACCTGGCCATCCGTGCCCAGGTGCGCGGCGAACCCGAACTCATCGCCTATAGCGCCGCGCTCCGGCGCACGATCGACAGCGACCGGCGCGCCGGCATCGGCCCCGGCGCGACCTATGCGGTGATCCTCAGCCGTGCGGTGTCGATCACCCAGAATGACGACCTGCCCGACCATAGCTGGCCGGCCTTCGTCGCCGCGGTCGCGGGCGACCGGGCGGCGCTGGTCGCGATCCTCGACGATGCGCGGGCGCGTGGCGAACGATGGGGATCGGCCGGATTCGTCCGCCGCATCCGCGCGCATTTTGCCGGCGACGCGCGGATCGATGCCGCGCTGCGGGCACTGGCACAGCCACGGATCGACACCGCCTGACCGGTCGATCCACCTGATTCCCCACCGATTTCGCGGTATCACCACCCGATGCGACGCTTTGCGACATCTTGCCACCGGACGATTCCGGTGCGGCGGGCCTAGCATCGAACCGTTCGGTAACGACCGGTTCAGGGGAGCGATATGGCGGGGGTACGCACGGTCGTTTCGACCGAATGGGGGAAGGTCGCGGACCATGGATCGGGGGATCCTGGCCGCGACCTGTATTGGCAGGGCCGCGTCGATCAGGCGGACGAAGCCGCCGCACTGATCGACGCGGGCGGTCGCATCCTCCGCACGACGGCGGCCTGCGACGCGCTGCTGGTCACCGGTGGCGACGGCGTGGCGCGCTGGACGCTGCTGCCGTGCGAACAGGCGCGGGTCGACACCGTGCTTGCCCGTGCCACCGCGCGGATCGCGCCGGAGGCGGCGGCGTTACGCTATCACGCCGCCCCCGATCGCGCGCCGCTGATCCTGATCGCGCGGCCGGTGCCATGGGCGATGCGGCTGCTGCACGCCACGCCCGGCGCGGCGGTGGTGACGCTGATCGACCCGGCCGAGCGTCCTGCGCCGGCACCCCAGCTGTGGCGCGAGGCGTTCGACCTGACCCCCAGCGAGGTCGCGCTCGCCGCGCTGCTGATGGCGGGCCATTCGCTGGAATCGGCGGCGGCGGCGCGCGACTGTCGCCAGACGACGCTGCGCGTCCATCTGCGCCACATCTTCGCCAAGACCGGCGTATCGCGGCAGGCCGATCTGATCAGCCTGCTGGCACGGATCGGGCGGGGATAGGGGCGATATTCGATCCACCAGCGTGGATGCGGCACCGGCCCGCTCCCCCACCCGGCCACCCATTCAGAATATGCTGTGGGTGGCCGGGTGGGGGAGCGGGCCGGTGCCGCTTTGATCCAGCTTCGCTGGATCAGATCAACGATCTCAGTCCGAACCGAAGATGTCGCGCGTGAACAGCTTGTTGCCGATATCGGCCAGTTCGGGCGCGGCGCGGTTGGCGATCACCACGTCGCACTCCGCCTTGAACGCGTCGATGTCCTTCACGACCTTCGATCCGAAGAAATTGTCCTCGTCGAGGCTCGGTTCGTACACGACGACCTCGATCCCCTTCGCCTTCACCCGCTTCATGATCCCCTGGATCGACGACTGGCGGAAATTGTCCGATCCGGCCTTCATCGTCAGGCGGTACACGCCGACCTTTTTCGGGCGGCGGGCGATGATCTGATCGGCGAGGAAATCCTTGCGGGTGCGGTTCGCATCGACGATCGCGCGGATCAGGTTCTGCGGCACTTCCGAATAGTTGGCGAGCAGCTGCTTGGTATCCTTGGGCAGGCAATAGCCGCCGTACCCGAAGCTCGGATTGTTGTAGTGCATGCCGACCCGCGGATCGAGGCCGACGCCCTCGATGATCTGCTTGGTGTCCATGCCGCCGGCGATCGCATAGCTGTCGAGTTCGTTGAAGAAGGCGACGCGCATCGCGAGATAGGTGTTGGCGAACAGCTTGATCGCCTCCGCCTCGCGGCTGTCGGTGAACAGCACGGCCACGTCCTTCTTCTCCGCACCCTGCAGCAGCAGGTCGGCAAAGATCTTCGCGCGTTCCGACCGTTCGCCGACGATGATCCGCGACGGGTGGAGATTGTCGTACAGCGCGCGGCCTTCGCGCAGGAATTCGGGGCTGAACACCACGTTCGGGGCGTTCAGCCGCTGGCGGACTTCATCGACGAAGCCGACCGGGATGGTCGATTTGACGATGATCGTCGCCTGCGGCGCGGCGGCCGCCGCCTTGCTAATGACCGCCTCGACCGAGCTGGTGTTGAACTTGTCGGTTTCGACGTCGTAATTGGTCGGGGTGGCGACGATGACATAGTCGGCACCGTCCAGCGCCTGCGCGGCATCGGTGGTCGCGGTCAGGTCGAGCGTGCGTTCGGCGAGGAAGCGTTCCAGCTCGGCATCGCCGATCGGCGACTTGCGGTCGTTGACCAGCGCGACGCGGTCCTCCGAAATGTCGACGGCGACGACATTGTTATGCTGTGCCAGCAGCACCGCGTTCGACATGCCGACATAGCCAAGTCCGAAAACCGCGATCTTCATGTTCGTAGCACCCTTTGCCCGCCCGGCGCATCGCCGCATGAGGAAACCGCCTAGCCCCGGAACGGGCACGCAACAACCCCCCTGAACGCGGGGTCACGGACGGCGAAGCGCTTCGATCCGGGGCAAATTCCGGTTTTCCGGATCAAAAAATGTTGCATTGCAAAAAAGCGGTGCCGGCCGGGGCGGCCGGTGCCGTGACAGGCACCGACCGCCAGCAAGCCGCTACAGCACGAAATCGCCCGCGCCGAGCGACGTCGCGTACACCAGGAACGCGAAGTCGGCGACGCCGTCCCGGTTGCTGTCGCCCTGTACCAGCAGATAGCCGTCGGCCGCGACCTGATACCGTAGTTCATAGGTCGTGTGGGTCGTCGTCGTGAACGCGGCGGTGCCGATGAAGGTGAACGCCTGGTTCCCGCTGGCGCTCGACGGGTCGATCGTCGCGAGGTCGATGCGATCGCCGTCCGCCGCGACGAAATCGGTGATCCGGTCGAGCAGATCGGCCGTTCCGAAGTCGCTCACCTTGGTAAAGACGAAGCGATCCGCCCCCGTACCGCCGGTCATCACGTCGCCGCCGGTGCTGCCGGTCAGCACGTCGCTGCCCGTACCGCCCTCCAGCGTATCGTTGCCGCTGCCCGACGACAGCGTGTCGTTGCCGTCGAGGCCCCGCAGCAGATCGGTGCCGCTGCCGGTTGTGATGACGTTGTTCAACGTGTTGCCGGTGCCGGTGAAGGCCTTGCTGCTGGAATAGGTCAGTTTTTCCAGATTGGCACCCAGCGTGTAGCTGACCAGCGAGGTGGTGACCGTATCGGTTCCCTCGCCAACCGCCTCGACGATCACGTCGCCGATATTGTCGACCACGTACGCGTCGTCGCCGGTGCCGCCGGTCAGCGTGTCGACCCCGGTCCCGCCACTGAGCGTGTCGTTGCCGGCACCCCCGGTCAGCGAGTCCGCATATTTGCCGCCGGTCAGGGCATTGGCGAGGTCGTTGCCGATGCCGGTGAAGCCGGTGGTGCCGTTGAAGCTCAGGCTTTCGAGCGTGGCGGCGAGCGTGAAGCTGGCGAGCGAGGTGACGATCGTGTCGGTGCCGCCGCCGGCCGCCTCGACGATCACGTCGGCGATGTTGTCGACATAATAGGTGTCGTTGCCGATGCCGCCGTCCATCGTGTCCACACCGACCCCGCCGTTCAGCGTGTCGTTGCCGACCAGGCCATAGAGCAGGTCGTTGCCGCTGCCCCCGGTCAGACCGTTGGCCAGTTCGTTGCCGGTGCCGGTGAACGCCCCGGTGCCGGTGAACGCGACACTCTCGAAATTGGCGGCCAGCGTATAGCTGTTCCGCGCCGTACGCACCGTATCGCGGCCGCCATTCACCGCCTCGATCAGCAGGTCGTTGCCGTCGAGGACATAGACGTCGTTGCCCAGACCGCCGTCGAGCGTATCGTCGCCCGCGCCACCGTCGAGCGTATCGTCGTCGCCCTCCCCGACCAGCGAGTCATTGCCCGCACCGCCGACGAGATTGTCGTCGCCGGCACCGCCGCGCAGCGTATCGTTGCCGCTGCCGGCGGTCAGGGTGTTGGCCGAAGCGTTGCCGGTGCCGGTGAACGCCGCGGTGCCGGTATAGGTGACCGCTTCGAAATACAGCGCCAGCGTCCAGTTCGACAGGCCGGTGACGATGGTATCGGTGCCGCCACCCGACACTTCGACCAGCGTGTCGGTGGTGGTGTCGACGAGATAGGTGTCGTTGCCCGATCCTCCCTCCAGACGGTCGACGCCCGCGCCGCCGTCGAGCGTATCGTTGCCCGACCCGCCCGACAGCGTGTCGTTGCCCGCCCCGCCGGTCAGGCGGTTGCTGGATGCGTTGCCGGTGCCGACGAAGCCGGCGGTGCCGGTATAGACGAGGTTTTCGACGTTCGCGAACGCGGCGATGGTCAGGCTGCCGAGCGCGGTGCGGACCGTGTCGCTACCCCCGCCCGACGATTCGACGACGATATCGGTCGACAGATCGACTTCGTAGGTGTCGTCGCCGGTGCCGCCGATCATCGAATCCGCACCCGTGCCGCCGATCAGCGTGTCGTTGCCCGACCCGCCGCTCAGGGTATCGGCCAGCGCACCGCCGGTGATGACGTTGGCCAGCGCATTGCCGGTGCCGACGAAGCGCAGGCCGCCGGTATAGGTCAGGTTTTCGACATTGGTCAGCGACGCGATCGAATAGGTGCTGATCGTCGCCACCGATCCGCCGGGCAGGTCGGCCTCGACCGTGTCGATGCCGCCGCTCGCCGCCTCGACGATCATATCGGCCGCATCCTCGACCCGGTACAGGTCGTTGCCGGTGCCGCCGGTCATCGTGTCGATGCCGTCGCCGCCATCGAGAATGTCGTTGCCGGTGCCGCCGATCAGGATGTCGTTGCCATTGCCGCCGTCGAGGCTGTCATTGCCCGCCGGTCCGCCGTCCAGCGTGTCGTTGCCGCCGAAGCCGCGCAGCGTGTCGTCGCCCTCGCCGCCCGTACGGTTATCGGGGGCGTCGTTGCCGTCATAGACGATGCCGGTATTGCCGTCGCTGGGCACCAGATCCTGATCGGTGAAGCGCAGCAGTTCGACGCCGGTGATCGTGTCGTCGCCATCGGGGCCGAGGCCGCCGCGATTATCGACGACACGGAACACGCCCGGCGATTCCTGGGTGATGGTATAGTCGGCGCGGACCGAGGAATAGAGGGCGATATCATAGCCATTGCCGCCGTCGATCCGGTCGTTGCCGCCGCCGCCGACCAACCGGTCGTCGCCGGCCCCGCCCAGCAACACGTCGTTGCCGGCCCCTGCGTCCAGCGTATCGGCACCGATGTCGTCGCCGCCGGTCAGCGTGTCCGCCCCCGACGATCCGGTGATCCGGTCGTTGCCGTCGCCACCATAGAGGTTCGCGCCGCTGCCGCCGATCGTATCGTCGCCGGCCCCGCCGTCGAGCCACGCATCGGCGGTCCCGCCCAGCTGATCGTTGCCGAGACCGCCGAGCAGCGTGCCCGACCCGGACAGCGTGTCGTTGCCGGCACCGCCGTCCATCCGGTTGGCGCCGTCGCCATCGTTCAGCACGTCGTTGTCGGCCCCGCCGTCGAGCGTGTCGTCGCCCGACCCGCCGGTCAGCGTATCGCTGCCCGCGCCGCCCAGCAGACTGTCATGGTTGGCGTCGCCCGCCAGCACGTCGTTGCCGGTGCCGCCGTCGATGGTGTCGTTGCCGAAGCCGCCGGTGACGGTGTCGTTGCCGGTCCCGCCCACCACGCTGTCGGCCCCGTCGAAGCCGTCGATCAGGTCGTCATTGTCGCCGCCATCGACGGTGTCGTTGCCCGCCCCGGCGAACAGCGCGTCGTTGCCGCTGCCGCCCGCGATCGAGTCATCGTCGTTATAGCCGAAGATGCGGTCGTTGCCGGCCGCGCCGATCAGCGTGTCGTTGCCCGATTCCCCGAGCAGATAGTCGTCGAGCGCGGTGCCGGTCAGCGCATTGGCACCGTCGTCGCCGCGCAGCACGCTGCCGCCGACCGCCCCTTGCGTCACGTCGGCGAACTGGATCGTTTCCATGCCGGTCAGGAAATCGGTGCCGCCGCCGCCGCGATTGTCGATGACGTACACGCCGCCATCGCCCGCCGCGACGGTGAAGTTGGCACGCGCTCCACCGATGATCGCCCGGTCGGTGCCCGCCCCGCCGATCAGCGTGTCGCTGCCTTCGCCGGCGGTCAGCATATCGTCGCCATCGCCACCGTCGAGCAGGTCGTTGCCGCTGCCCGTGGTCAGGATATCGGCCCCCTCGCCGCCCGACAGCGTGCCGCCGCCGGTCAGCGTATCGTTGCCGGCATCGCCCGACAGGACACCGAAGCCGGTCAGCGTGTCGTTGCCCGCACCGCCCGACAGCGTATCGACGCCCGAACCGCCGGTCAGGATGTCGTTGCCATCCTCGCCATACAGCGCGTCGTCGCCGGTGCCGCCGTCGATCGTGTCGGCATCCATGCCGCCAAAGATCAGGTCGTTGCCGGCATCGCCGGACAGGCTGTCGAGGCCCGATCCGCCATAGATGCTGTCGTCGTCGTCCCCGCCGCGCAGCGTGTCGTTGCCGCCGCCGATCGTCTCGACGCCCAGCACCGGACCGCCCACCGGCAAACCGGTGACCGGATCGACCGGTTGGGTGATGGTCAGGTCGCCGCCGGCCAGAATATCCTCGCCGATGCCGCCGAGGATCGAGTCATTGCCGGTGCCGCCGACGACCAGATCGTCGTCGTCGCCGCCGTCGAGCAGGTCGTCGCCCGCCTCGCCATAGATCCGGTCGGCCTCGGTCCCGCCGTCGATGCTGTCGTTACCCGCGCCGGCAAGGATGCTGTCCTCGCCCGCCAGACCGCGGATCGAGTCATTGCCGCCCTGCCCCTCCAGCGTGTCGTCGCCCGATCCGGCGAAGCGCGGCCCCGACGGGTTGGTGACGTTGACCACGCCCGACGACGAACCGGTGGTGATGTCGCCGATCGTGTCGTTGCCCGATCCGCCGCGCAGATACACGCCGGGATTGGCCCGGGCGATGTAGTCGGCATCGTCGAAGCGCAGCACGCGGACATCGGTCAGCGTGTCGGTGCCCTCGGGCGATCCGGGGCGGTTGTCGGTCACGGTGACGACGCCATTGGTCTCCGTCACGGTGAAGTCGTTGCGATTGCCGTAATAGCGGACGATGTCGGGGGTCAGCGCGCCCGACCCGCCGCCGTCGATGGTGTCGTTGCCGCCATTGCCCGCGAGGAAATCGCCGCCGCTGCCGCCGTCGATCACGTCGTTGCCGGCACCGCCCGAAATCCAGTCGGCACCGCCGCCGCCGAGCAGCGAATCCTCGCCATAATTGCCATAGAGGACGTCGTCGCCCTCGCCACCGTCGAGCGTCTGTGCGCCGTCGATGCCGAAGGGCGCGGTGCCGGTCAGCGTGTCGTTGCCGGCATCGCCATAGCCGATCGCGCCGGTATAGACGCCGAGCGCGTCATTGCCCGCTTCGCCGCGCAGGATGCCATAGCCGGTGATGGCGTCGTTGCCGTCACCGCCCAGCGCGTTGCCCGATCCGATGGTGATCGTGTCGTTGCCGGCATCCCCCAGCAACTGGCCGCTGCCCGACAGGACGTCGCCGCCGTCGCCGCCGCTCAAGGTGCCGTCGCCATAGAGCGCGTCGCGACCGGCGCCGCCGACCAGTTCGTCGGTGCCGCCGCCGCCGGTGATGGCGTCGTCGCCATCGCCGCCGAGCGCCCGGTCGTTGCCGGTGCCGCCATCGATGGTGTCGTTGCCGATGCCGCCGTCGAGGCTGTCATTGCCCGCGCCGCCGAACAGCTGGTCGTCGTCGCTGCCGCCCAGCAGCGTGTCATTGTCGGCCCCGCCGTCGAGCACGTCATAGCCGACGCCACCGTCGAGCAGGTCGGCCCCGCGCCCGCCAAAGATGCGGTCGTTGCCGCCCAGACCGAACAGGCGGTCGTCGCCCCGGTCCTGATCGGGATCGTCGATGCCGGTATTGGGCGCGGTGACCCCGGCCGGCAGTCCCGCGCCGCTGATCGAATCATCCAGTTCGGTGCCGGTCAGCGTGTCGTTGCCCGCCGTCCCGTTGAACACCATGCCCGCCGTCGCCGCCGACAGGGCGAAGGCGGCGTTGGCGAAGGTCGCCCGTTCGACGCCCGACAGGCGATCGGTGCCGAGGTTGCGGCGATTGTCGACGACGAAATAGCCGCCATTGCCGTCGCGGACGACCGACGCGGTCTCGCGCGCCATTTCGAACGAGGCGGTATCCTCGCCATCGCCGCCGACCAGCGTGTCGCTGGCATCGCCGCCCGACAGCCAGTCGTTGCCGGTGCCGCCGATCAGGCTGTCGGCACTCCAATTGCCATAGACGACGTCGTTGTCGGCCCCGCCGTCCAGCGTCTGCGCGCCGTCATA
This sequence comes from Sphingomonas sp. Leaf5, assembly GCF_001421155.1. NCBI lineage: Bacteria > Pseudomonadati > Pseudomonadota > Alphaproteobacteria > Sphingomonadales > Sphingomonadaceae > Sphingomonas > Sphingomonas sp. Leaf5. Next base: position 18,789 of record NZ_LMJZ01000005.1, read on the forward strand.
GCCATAGGGCTGCCAGCCCGACAGCGTGTCGTTGCCCGCCCCGCCGGTGCCGGTGCCGCCGGTCCCGACCAGCAGCGTGTCGGCACCGATGCCGCCGTCCAAGGTGCCATAGCCGGTCAGGCTGTCGTTGCCGGCATCGCCGGACAACAGGCCGGTCGTATAGAGGTTGCCGGTGATCCGGTCGTCGCCATCGCCGCCATAGAGCGATCCGTTGCCGTTCAGCGTATCGTTGCCGGTGCCGCCGAGGATGCGGTTCAAACCGCCGACATCATCGACATAATCGGCGTCCGCCCCGGCATCGATCGTATCGTCGCCAAGACCGCCATAGACGGTGTCGTTGCCGTCGCCCGCACTGATCGAATCCGTGCCGGTGCCGCCGTCGACATAATCGTTGCCGGTCCCGCCGGTCAGCGTGTCCGACCCGGAATCGCCGGTCACCACGTCGTTGCCCGCCCCGGCATCGATGATGTCGTTGCCGTCGTCGCCGCCGAGGCGGTCGTTGCCGGCGAGGCCGGTGATGGTGTCGTTGCCGCTGTCGCCGATCAGGATGTCGTCGAACGCGGTGCCGGTCAGCACCAGCCCGACATTGCTGCCCGGCAGCGTCTGTTCGTCGCCGCTGTCGAACTGGAGCAGCTCGACGCCGTATACCCGGTCGGTGCCGTTGGGGCTGCCGCCGCGCAGGTCCTGCACGGTGATGCTGCCGTCGCTGTTATTGACGATGCTGTAATCCGACCGGCGGCCGTTATAGATGAGTTTGTCGAAGCCCGACCCGCCATAGACCGTGTCGGTCCCGCCGCCGCCCAGGATGGTATCGTCGCCCGCACCGCCCAGCAGCGTGTCGCTGCCGCTGCCGCCCGAGATCGAATCCGCGCCCGATCCGCCGTCGAGCAGCAGGTCGCTGGCATAATAGCCCGACAGCGTGTCGTTGCCGTCATTGCCCTGTCCGCTGCCGCTCGACACATAGACGACGTCGTTGCCGTCGCCGCCGCGCACCAGCCCCGATCCGTTCAGCGTGTCGTTGCCGGCTTCACCGTCGAGCAGCCCGCTGCCGCTGATGCTGTCATTGCCGAGGCCCCCGGTCAGCGTGCCGTTGCCGCCGATCGTGTCGTTGCCGTCGCCGCCCGACAGGACGTTGCCGTTGTCGTCATAGTCGGTGATGCGATCGTCGCCCGCGCCGCCGTCGATCGTGTCGGCCCCCGCGCTCTGGACGATGGTGTCGTTGCCGTCGCCGCCGGCGATGCTGTCGCCATCCGCGCCGCCGTCGATCCAGTCGGCCCCGATGCCGCCGTCGATCGTGTCGACCCCGGCCTCGCCATAGATGACGTCGTTGCCGGCGCTACCGGCCACGCTGTCCGCACCGGTGCCGGCGACGATCCGGTCGTTACCCGCCCCGCCGTCGATCGTGTCGTTGCCGTCGCCGCCGGTGACGCTGTCGTCGAACGCGGTGCCGGTCAGGCGGTCGGCGGCGGTCGTGCCGCCGATGACGATGCCGGTGTTGGCGGCGGTCACGTCGAAATCGAGGTCGGTGAAGCGCAGCGTGGTGATGCCGCGCACCTGATCGGTGCCGTCGACGCCGCGCCCGTCGCGGTTGTCGGCGACGATATAGCCGCCATTGCCGTCGCGGATCACCGATGCGAAAGCGCGCGTCCCGCTATACAGCGCGACGTCGTAATCGCCGCCGCCGACGATCGTGTCGTCGCCATCGCCGCCGTCGAGCGTGTCGTTGCCCGCCCCGCCGTCGAGGCTGTCGTTATCGGTCGACACGCCCGGATAGCGCCCGCCCGACAGCGTGTCGGACCCGTCGCCACCCAGCAGCGTCTCGCGCGTGCCATAGAAGCCGGTCAGGCGATCGTCGCCCGCGCCACCGTCCATGGTGACCGGCCCGCTCCACGGCCAGGCGGTGGCGATGGTGTCGTTGCCCGCCTCGCCATAGGCGGCGCCCGACACGATGTTGATCGCGTCGTTGCCGATCCCGCCGAGCAGCGTTCCCGACCCCGACAGCGTGTCGATGCCGTCGCCCCCGATCAGCGTGCCTTCACCCGACAGCGCATCGTTGCCGACGCCGCCATCGAGCAGCCCGCTGCCCGAGAGCGCGTCGTTGCCGATCCCGCCCTCCAGCGTGCCGGTGCCGATCAGCGTGTCGTTACCGGTATCGCCGTACAGGCGGTTGCTGCCGAGGCTGTCCTCCAACCGGTCGTTGCCGGTGCTGCCGCGCAGCGTGTCCGACCCGCCATCGCCATACAGCCAGTCGGCATCGTCGCCGCCGTCGAGCACGTCCTGACCCGTCCCGCCCCACAGCGTGTCGTCGCCCTCGCCACCCTCCAGCGTGTCGCGGCCCGACTGGCCATAGAGCACGTCGTTGCCGACGCCGCCACGCACCGAGTCATTGCCGAACCCGGCATCGATGATGTCGAAGCCCGAATTGCCATAGAGCGTGTCGTCGCCGGCCAGCGTGGCCGAGGTCAGCGTCGCATTGGGAATGCGGTCGTCGATGCCGGCCGAGTCCTGCCAGAAGATCCCCGGCGTGCTGACCAGCGCATATTCGTCGTCGTCGAACTGGAGCAGCTCGACCCCCGACAGCGTATCGGTGCCCAGCGGGCTGCCGCTGCGCAGGTCGGTCAGGATCGTGGTGCCATTGGCCCCGGCGGTGATCGAGAAATCGGCCATCCGCCCGGCGACGCGGACCATGTCCGATCCGCTGCCGCCGTCGATGCTGTCGGCACCGGCCCCGGCGAACAGCAGGTCGTCGCCGGTGCCGCCCAGCAGCGTATCGGCCCCCGCGCCACCGTCGATCGTGTCGGCGTCCGCGCCGCCGTCCAGTCGGTCGGCCGACGCCGATCCGCGCAGGCTGTCATTGCCGGCATCGCCGGTCATCTGCACGCCCGCACCCGCCGACGATGCGTCGAGCGTGTCGGTGCCGGCACCGCCCGTCGCGGTGCCGCTGTACAGCGACATCGCGTCGTCGCCGTCGCCGCCGTCGAGCGATCCCGACCCGAAGAGCTGGTCGTTGTCCGCCCCGCCCAGCAGGGTGCCGGTGCCGCTCAGATAATCATTGCCCGCGCCCCCTTCGATCCGGTTGGTGCCGGTCACGTCGGTGATGGTGTCGTTGCCGGCATCGCCGCGCAGCGTGTCGTTGCCGGTATCGCCCTCGATCCGGTCGTCGCCGGCCCCGCCCGAGATCGAATCGTCGCCGCCATTGCCGTCGATGGTGTCGTTGCCGCCCAGCCCCTCGATCGTGTCGTTCGAGTTCGATCCCGGCAGCGAATCCGCCGCCTCGCTGCCCTGGATCAACAGGCCGATGCCGCTCGGCGAGATCGACGGCGTGAAGTTGTAGAGGGTCAGTTCCTCGGACACCGACGTGTCCATGCCCCGCAGGATCGCGATCGTCTTCCAGCCCGTGGCGGTGCCGGCGGCGTCGAAATCGGCCTGGAGGAACAGCTCGCCCGCCGCGCCCAGCAGGCGCATATGCCCGGTCAGGAACGGGTTCTGGCCGGCGGTAAAGTTGGTGAAATAGGCCACGACGTTCGACACGTCGAGCACGTCGCCGCCGGCCCCGGCGGTGAAGTTCTGGATGACGTCGGCGGTGCCGTCGCCATAGCGCAGAGAATAGCCGTTCAGGCGGAACACGTCCTGCCCGGCACCACCGTCGAGCGTGTCGACAAAGGCGTCGTAACCGGCATTGTCGAAATAGTCGTCGCCGGCATCGCCGGACACGACGCCGCGGACATAGCTGAACGTATCGTCACCATCGCCGCCCGACACGGTGTTCTGGCCATATTGGTCGTTGAACCAGTCGCTGCCGTCGCCGCCCGAGAGGCTGTCGTCGCCCTGCCCGCCATCGATCCGGTCGCGGCCCGCGCCGCCCGTGATCGTGTCGCGGCCCAGGCCGCCATCGATCGTGTCGTCGCCACCCAGCCCCTCGATCCGGTCGGGGCTGCCGGTACCGTCGAGATCATCGTCGAACTGCGTACCGGTGCGGGTAACGCCGACCGGGCCGACGCCATTCGCGAAATTGTCGTAGTTGAGCGCCGTCGCGACGACATTCTGCAACCGCGCCACCGTCTGCCAGCCAAGCGTGGCGGCGGTGCCGTCATGATCGACCTGCAACAGCGTGTCGGCACCGTCCTGCAACAGCCGCATATGGCCGGTTTCGAACGGATTGCCGCCGTCGACGCCGGACATATAGCCGGTGCCGAGGTTGATGACGTCGCCACCGGTGCCGGCGGTGAAATCGGTAATCGTCGTTATGCCGGAACCCGCCACTGGATAGCGGATCGAATATTCGTAGAAGTCGTACGTGTCGCGCCCAAGACCGCCCGTCAGCGTGTTCGTGACGGCTTGCCCCTGCCACGAGCCGATATTGTAGAACAGGTCGTCGCCATCGCCGCCATCGATGACGTTCGTACCACCATAGTCGGACAGCCGGTCGTTGCCGGCACCGCCGCTGATCGTATCATTCCCCCCAGTGCCTTCGATCGTGTCGTCGCCAAGCCCGCCGCTGAGGCTGTCATTGCCATCGCCGCCATCGATCGTGTCGTTTCCGGCATCGCCGACGATGGTGTCATTACCGCCATCCCCGGACAGATTGTCGTTGCCCGCACCACCGGCGATGCTGTCGTTACCGTTGCCGCCGCTCAGCGTATCGTCGCCAAGGCCGCCGGTCAGCGTATCGCGATCGTTCGACCCGGTGACCCGGTCGTCGCCGTCGCTGCCCTGCTGTAACTGGCCCGCGCCGTCGATGCTCCACCCACCGGTGAAGTTCGCGGTCTGGAAGGCGGCGGGCAGGACGTTCTGGAACCGGATCAGCGTCGTCCACGCATTACCGCCACCGTCGCGGTCCCATTGCAGCAGCGTGTCGGTGCCGCCATCGGCGGTCAGCCGGAAATGCCCGTCGGTCCACGGATTGACCGTGCCGGTGTAATTCTGAAGCTGCCCAAGCAATTGCGCTACATCGACGACGTCACCGTCCCCACCGGTCGCGAAGTCGGTGATGGTCGTCTGGACCTGTTGCCCATAGGGATAGAAGACATAGCTGTCGCGACCGGCACCGCCGGTGATGGTATCCGCGCCGGTATTGTACCCGACATAGTCGAACCGGTCGTCGCCGGCCCCGCCGTCGATGCTGTCGGCACCGGTATAGTCGCGGAATATGTCATTGCCGTCGCCGCCGAGCAGCGTGTCGTTGCCGTCCTCGCCGTCGATCGTATCGTTGCCGGTGCCGCCATCGATCCGGTCGTTGCCGCTGCCGCCGCTCAGATTATCGTTGCCGGCCCCGCCCGCCAGCGTGTCGCCGTCTTCCTGCCCGCTCAGATTATCGTTGCCGTCCCCGCCGGTCAGGCTGTCGTTGCCGATCCCGCCTTGCAGTTGGTCGTTACCGGCATCGCCCGACAGCGTGTCGTTGCCCTGTTCGCCATAGAGCAGGTCGTCGCCGTCACCGCCCGCGACGGAATCATGCCCGCCATTGCCATCGACCGTGTCGTCGCCCGACCCGCCGGTGACGCTGTCGGCATCGGCCGTTCCGGCGATACGGTCGTCCTGCGCCGATCCGGTAACGGTCTGGCCGACCCCGGCCGGGTCGATACGCACGTCGCCGATGACGAAATTGTCGCGGGTGAAGGTCGCGCCCGCCTTTCCGGCGAAGGTGATGAGGTCGACCCACGTCGCCCCGCCGGTCGCGCCGTTCCAGTCGACCTGCAACACCCGGTCGCTGCCGCTGACCACCAGTCGCAGATAGCCCGACGCGAACGGATTGGTGCCGGCGACATAGCCGGTCATATAGCTGCCGAGCGACGCCAGCGAGACGACATCGCCGTCCGCCCCGACCGCGAAATCGGTGATGCGATCGGCGGTCACGTTGCTGGACGAAACCGACGTCAGTTCATAGGTATCGCGCCCGTCGCCGCCGGTCAGCGTATCGGTGCCGCCGCTATAGCCGACATAGCGGAAATAATCGTCGCCGGCCCCGCCGGTGACGCTGTTCGCGCCCTGATAATCCTGAAACCGGTCGTTGCCGTCACCACCGGACAACGTGTCGTTGCCGGCACTGCCGTCCAGCGTATCGTTGCCAATCCCGCCATCGAGACTGTCGGCCTCGCTATTGCCCGACAGATTATCGTCGCCGCTGCCGCCGATCAGCGTATCGAGGCCAGCGCCGCCGTCCAGATAGTCGTCGCCCGCACCACCCGACAGCAGGTCGTTGTCGCCCTCGCCATAGAGCGCGTCGTTATCGTCGCCACCATCGAGCGTGTCGTTGCCGGCACCGCCCATCAGCTGGTCGTTGCGCTCGCCGCCGCTGATCGAATCCGCGCCGTCATTGCCGTACAGCGTGTCGGCACCCTGCGCGCCGTTGATGGTATCGTTCCCGGCGAGGCCCGAATAATTGTCGTAGCCGGCACCGGTAAAGCTGTCGGCGCCGGCCGTACCGCTCAGCGTCACATAGGTGCCGGTCGAGCGCAGGTCGGGGGTGAAATTGTCAGGCGTCAGTGCGGTCGCGGTGACGTTCTTGAGCAGCAGATATTGCTGGAAATTGTCGCCGCCGCCATTCTGGTCGAAATCGACCGCGGTATCGCTGCCGACCTGGCGCAGCCGCATCCAGCCACCCGAGATCAGCTTGGTCGCATCCATCTGCTCGCCGCCGAGCGCCAGCCCCGCCTGATCGAGGACGATCAGGTCGCCGCCGCTGCCGGTGGCGAAGTCGGTGATCGTGCTGACGATCGGCGTCTGGTTGAACAGGTAATAGAGGTTGTAGCGATCGCGGCCGGTGCCGCCGCCATAGCTGTCATTGCCTTGACTATGGCCGACATAGTCGAACCGGTCGTCGCCGGCACCGCCGCTGAAACTATCCGCGCCGGCATAGTCGCCGAAACTGTCGTCGCCGTCGCCGCCGACGAAGCTGTCATCGCCCTGCGAATAGCCGAAACTGTCGTCGCCTGCCCCGCCGTCAAGCGTGTCGTTGCCGGCGTCGCTGGTACCGAACACGTCGTCGCCGTCGCCACCGGACAGGCTGTCATTCCCGCCCTGCCCGATCAGCGTGTCGTTGCCGGCCCCGCCGACCAGCGTGTCGTTGCCCTCACCCCCGTCGAGATAATCGTTGCCGGTGCCGCCATCGATGCTGTCGTTGCCGGTGCCGCCATAGAGCGAGTCATCGCCCCCCAGCCCGGAAAGGGTGTCGCCCATCGGCGTCCCGTCGATCCGCTGGCTGTTGGCATCGCCGGTCAGGGTCGCGCCGACAAAGCCGGGACGATACCAGGTCGTGAAATTGTCGGCGGTGAAGGCGGCCGGGTTCGTCACCCCTGCGAACCGGGCGATCGTCCGCCACGCATAGCCGGTGGCGCCGGCGTCGTTGTCGACCTGCAATATGACCGCGCCGCTTTCGGTCGTGAAGCGCAGATAGCCGGCGGTGAACGGGTTGGTCGACGGGTCCCAGTTCTGGAAATAATCGGTGTCGATCTGGAGCCGGTCGCCACCCGCGCCGGTCGCGAAGTCGGTGATGACGGTCAGGTTGGCCGTCGTCGTCGGATAGGCCGACAGGATATAGGTATCGCGCCCGGCCCCGCCGGTCACCGTATCGACCGACCCCCCATAGCCGATTTCGCTGCTGAACGTGTCGTCGCCATCGCCCAGATCGACCGTCGCGTTGCCGGCATAGTAATAATAGCCGCCCCGGACACTGTCGTTGCCTGCACCAGCGACCACCGTGTCGTTGCCGTACACCGCCTCGATCGTGTCGTCGCCATCGCCGCCGATCAGGCTGTCGTTGCCGTCGCCGCCATCGATATAGTCGTTGCCCGCATCGCCGGCCAGCGTATCGTTGCCGCCTTCGCCATACAGCCGATCGTCGCCCAAACCGCCCTCGACGTCGTCGTCGCCTTCATTGCCGTTCAGATAGTCGTTGCCGTCGCCGCCCAGCAGCGCGTCGTTCTGCCCGCCGCCATACAGGCTGTCGTCGCCGGTGCCGCCGTCGATGCTGTCCGCGCCGTAATTGCCGTTCAGCGTGTCATTGCCGCCGAGGCCGGTGATGGTATCGCCGTCGTTGCTGCCGTTGATCTCCTGCGCCAGCGCACTGCCGGTCAGCACCAGTCCCTGCGCATTGGGTGCGAAACCCAGCGTGAAATTGTCGCGGGTGAAGGCCGCGGGCGCGATCCCTTCGAACGTCAGCCACGTCGCCCAGTTGTTGGCACCGCCATCCTGGTCGATCTGGAGCAGGGTGTTGCCGCCGCTGGCGATCAGCCGCAGATGCCCGGTCGTGAACGGGTTCGCGCCGGTGGCGAGGTTCGAGAAGTTCCAATAGCCGTCGACGATGTCGCCGCCCGCGCCGCCTTCGAACCCGGCGATCGTGTCCGCGCCCTGATTGGCGTAGTAATAATAGGTCTGGAACGTGTCGCGCCCTGCCCCGCCGACGAAGCGGTCGGTACCGGCACCATAGCCGACATAGTCGAACCGGTCGTCGCCATCGCCGCCCAGCAGCGTATTGTTGCCTTCGGTATCGCTGAAAACATCGTTGCCCGCCCCGCCCAGCAGGCTGTCGTTGCCGGCATTGCCGTACAGCGTGTCGTTGCCGTCGCCGCCCGCGACCGTATCGTTGCCGGCATCGCCATAGAGCTGATCGTTGCCCGCCCCGCCGTCGAGGCTGTCATTGCCCGCAGCGCCGCGCAGCACATCGTCGCCCACGCCGCCCGACAGGGTATCGGCGACCAGCGACCCGTTCAGCACGTCGCGTCCTTCGCCGCCGGTCAGGACATAGCCCTTGTCGGCGGGCGCATAGCCGATGAAATTGGCGGCGGTCATCGCGGTCGCGGTCACGCCGTTCAGTTGCAGCACCGACACCCAGCCATAGCCGGTGCCCGCCCCGTCGCGGTCGTATTGGAGCAGCGTGTTGCTGCCCGACTGCAACAGCCGCAGGAATCCGGTCGCGAACGGATTGGTGTTCGAATCCCAGCCCGACAGATAGGAGGTGACGTCGTTCAGGTCGATGACGTCGCGGTTCTCGGTGCTGCCGGCCACGAAGTCGGTGACGATATCGGTGTGCTGGTTCGACGGATACGCATAGAGGCCATAGCCGTCGATCGTCAGCGTATCGTTGCCCGCGCCCAGCGTGATCGTGTCCGCGCCGCCCGCTTCGTTCCGGCCGCTGCCGACGAAGCGGATCTCGTCGTCGCCCGCCCCGGCATCGATGATGTTGGCCCCGGCATTGTCCTCGAAAATGTCGTCGCCCGCGCCGCCGATCAGCGTGTCGTTGCCGGCCCCGCCCAGGATCGAATCACGCCCGTCGCCGCCATCGATCGAGTCATTGCCATATCCGCCGATCAGCGTGTCGCCCATCGATCCGCCCCGGATCGTGTCGTTGCCGCCGCCGCCGTCGATCCGGTCGGCAAAGGCCCCGCCATCGATCAGGTCGTTGGAATCGGTACCGGTCAGCGTATCGGCCAGCGGGGTGCCGGTGATCGTCTCGCCCACCCCGGTCGGGCTCCAGCTCGGCGCGAAATTGCTCGCGACCAGCGCAGTGGCGGTGACGTTCTTGAGCACCAGCAGCGTCTTGATGCTGTGCGCGGTGGCACCGGCATCGATATCGATGCGGATCAGCGTGTCGCTGCCCGACTGCACCGCCGACAGGAACCCGGTGAGGAACGGGTTGGTGCCCGCGCTATAGCCGATCAGATCGTTGACGACCTCGGACAGGTCGATGACGTCGCCCGACGCGCCGGTGGTGAAGTCGGTGACGGTGTCGGCGAGGAAGCTCAGCGGGAAATTGCGGACGCCATAGCCATCGACGCGCAGCGTGTCGCGACCCGCGCCGGTGGTGATCGTGTCGGCACCGCCGGTGCTGCCACCGTCCATATAGCCGACGCCGTTGAACGTGTCGTTGCCGGTGCCGCCGTCGAGGACGTTGCTGCCGCGATAATCCTCGATGACATCGTCGCCCGCCCCGCCGCGCACGGTGTCGTTGCCGTCATTGCCGTACAGCACGTCGTTACCGTCGCCGCCGTCGATGCTGTCGTTGCCGGCATTGCCGTACAGCGTATCGTTGCCGCCATTGCCGGCGATGCTGTCGTCCGTGGCGGTGCCCGAGTAATTGTCGCCACCGGTGGTGCCGCTATAGTTCGCCATCTGTCATCCCCCCACGTCCGACGGCGCGCCCCTCGCCATCGTCGTCAACCACCCGACCCATTGTCGGAAATGCGCGACATAATGGTTACTTGAACGTAAATACTCAATAGTTTTACCAGTCTATTGACAGACAGTTTACGAATATTCTCGCCTACCCCGAATGGAGTATTGCGGTTGGACATATTGTTTATTCACCAGAACATGCCGGCGCAGTTCAAGAACCTTGCGCCGGCGCTGGCGGCTTCGGGAAAACATCGCGTCGTCTTCGTAACGCGTGGCAAAGGCGTCGATATTCCCGGCGTCCGCTGTGTCGGCTATGAAGCGCCGCGTCCGGCCAATCCGACCACCCATCATTATGTCCGCCTGTACGAAGCCAGCGTCCGCTACGGGCAGCAGGTCGCGCGCACGCTGCTCCAGCTGAAACGCGAAGGGTTCGTGCCGACGATCGTCATCGGCCATCCGGGCTGGGGCGAGATGATGTTCGTGCGCGACGTGTTCCCGCGCGCCGTCATCCTCAGCTATGCCGAATTCTATTATCATGGCGCCGGGGCCGATGTCGGTTTCGATCCGGCGCAGCCCGCCGATCTCGACACCGTATGTCGCACGCGGGCGCGCAACGCGCATCTGCTGCTCAGCCTCGACATGGCCGATGCCGGCATCGCGCCGACCGAATGGCAGCGCAGCCGCCACCCCGACATCTATCAGCCCCGCATCCGCACCATCTTCGACGGGGTCGAGACCGATGTGGTGAAGCCCGATCCGGCGGCGCGCTTCCGCCTGCCCGACGGGCGCACGCTGTCGCGGCAGGACGAGGTCATCACCTATGTCGCGCGCAACCTCGAACCCTATCGCGGCTATCCGTCCTTCATCCGCGCGCTGCCCGCCATCCTGACCGCCCGGCCCGACGCGCAAGTCGTCATCACCGGCGGCGATCAGGTCAGCTATGGCGCGCCCGCCCCCGAAGGGCGATCGTGGCGCGAGCAGATGGAGCTGGAGGTGCCGCTGACCACCGGTCCGTTCGCCGATCGCGTCCATTTCACCGGCAAGCTGTCCTATGCGAACTATCTGTCGCTGCTGCGCGTCTCCAGCGTCCACACCTATCTGACCGTGCCGTTCGTGCTGTCTTGGTCGTTCGTCGAGGCGATGGCGACCGGCTGCGTCATGGTCGCGTCGGATACCGCGCCGGTGCTCGAATTCCTCGAACCCGGCATCAACGGCCATCTGGTCCCCTTTCACGACCCCGCCGCCATCGCCGACCGGATCATCGCCACCCTTGCCGATCGCGGCGACCATTTGCGCCTGCGCAAGGCAGCCCGGGCGACCGCCGTCGGGCGGTGCGCCCTGTCGGTCTGCCTGCCGCGGCAGATGCAACTGGTCGAACAGTTGACGGGTGTGTCAGTTTAGGAGTCCGTTTGAAAATGCGCCGTGGCGCATTTTTGCGGTGCCGGCGAAACTCGCTCTGCCGCGAGTTTTCAAACAACCTCTAAGCCGGATCATCCTTGGCCGGCGGCAGGAAGCGATAGACCGTGCCGCGCGAAATCCCCAGTTCGCGTGCGATATGCGCCGGGCGTATGCCCTGTGCCGCGCGGCTGCGTACCGCTTCCGGGTCGATGCGCGGTTTGCCGCCCTTGTAGACGCCGCGCGCCTTGGCCGCCGCGATCCCCTCCGCCTGGCGTTCGCGGCGCAGGTTGGTTTCGAATTCGGCAAAGACGCCGAGCATGTCGAGAAACGCCTTGCCCGCCGCGGTGCCGGTATCGATCGGCTGTTCGGTCGCCCTCAGCGTGATCCCCCGGCCTTTCAATTCGTGGACGATATCCTGCAGATCCTTCATCGACCGCGCGAGCCGGTCGATCCGCGTCACGACCAGCGTGTCGCCGTCGCGCAGGAAGTCGAGCAGGATCTGCAACTCGCTGCGCGCCGCACGCGACGACCCCGACTTTTTTTCCGACCGGATCGTCTGACACCCCGCCGCGCGCAGCGCCGTCAGCTGGATTTCGAGGTCCTGATCGTCGGTCGACACGCGGGCATAGCCAAACAGGGCCATATTTCCCCCTTTCTGTTCGATCGGGGTCTAGACCCTTGGCGGCAAGTGTTCAACTTGTCTGCAACCGACCCTGATCGGACGGACGGAGCGTTCCAGAACTGACGTATTATCAGGGTATACCCATATCGACCGTATTTCTGGGCGAGTTTGCCAAAGACAGTGCCCTTATGGCATGTTTGAACCGATAAGCCATATTGACGCTATCATACCATTTTTCTCGGTGGATCCATCGCATGACATTACAGGTTGCGGTAACTGCTACTGGCCGAATGAGCCTGCCGGCGGACATTCGGAAGCGTTTGGGTCTTGCGAAGGGCGGCGCGGTATATGTCGAAGAGACGTCGGATGGCGTCGTCCTTCGTACCGCTGAGCAACTTCTGGCACATGCCCGATCGCTGGCCAGACAATATGACAAGGTGGACGGCGGCAGCGTCGACGACTTTCTTGCCGCCCGTGTGGCCGAGAGTGGCCTGTGAGTGCGGTGATCCTTGATGCGTCGGCGCTGCTGGCGCTGCTCCGGGGCGAGGCCGGTGGCAAGAAGGTCGAAGGCGCGCTTGGTGACGCCCGCATGTCCGTAGTCAACATGGCCGAAGTCGCATCGCATTATTCGAAGCTCGGCATGCCCGACGACATGGTGACCGCCATGCTCCGGCCGCTGCCGATCAAGCTGATCGATGCCGATGCCGGGCTGTGTTGGGAGGCGGGCCGGCTGCGCGGATTGACGATCGAGGCTGGTCTGTCGCTAGGCGATCGCTTCTGCCTCGCCTTGGCGAAGCGTGAGAAACTGCCCGCATGGACCGCCGACCGAAAATGGCGCGACATCGCCGACGCGGCCGGCGTGAAGGTCGTCGCCATTCGGTGAGGACTCTCATGCTTCGAGTAGGACGACCTGCAGACGCGATACCGTTCCTATGCTGATCCTGTTGATTGACGGCGAGTTTTACATCGGCTCCGTTGGCGACCTCTTTGTCAGATGAGGTCCCGATGCCGCACGCGATCGATCGACGTTCCATGCTCGCCGCCGCCGCGGTCGGTGGCATAGCATTGGCCGGCACCGGTGCCGGCGCGCAATCGCGGACGGCCGGGGGCGGCCCCGAACTCTACGAGCTTCGCACCTATCGGCTGATCGGGTCGATGAAGGAGCGACTGGACGGGTATCTGGAAAGTGCCTTCCTTCCCGCCGCGCGCCGTGCCGGATGCGGGTCCATCGGCGCCTTCACCACGGCAATCGGCATGGGCAGCGCCAACGTCCAGCTCCTGATCCCCCACCCCTCGATCGCCGCCTTTCTGGAACTCCCCGGCAAACTGGCCGCCGATCCGGCCTATGCCCAGGCCGCTACGGCCTATTCCGACGCGCCCCTCGCCAGCCCGCCCTATGTTGCGCTCGAGGTGAAACTGATGCGGGCGTTCGGGGGATTTCCCCGCATCGAGGCGCCCGGCCCCGGCAAGGGACGCATCTTCGAGTTGCGAACCTATCACAGCCATAGCGAAAAGGCGGGCGCGACCAAGATCGGCATGTTCGATACCGGCGGCGAGATCGACATCTTTCGCCGCACCGGCCTGACCCCGGTCTTCTTCGCGCAGGACCTGACCGGCACGCACCTGCCCAGCCTGACCTATATGCTGACCTTCCCCGATCTTGCGGCGCGCGAGCGGAGCTGGAAGGCGTTCGGCGCGGACCCGGCATGGCAGCGACTGATCGCCATGCCCGGCCTTGCCGAGACGGTGACCGATATCGACAACCAGATCCTCAATCCGACGCGCTATTCGCAGATTTGATGGATCACGGCCCTATGGTCGGCCCCCCGATCACCGGCTCGTCCCATGCAAAGTCGATAGCAAGCTGCCCTGCGGGACGGAAAAATGGTGACGCTGGACACCGCTTCGATAGAGTTCTGGATCACATGGTTCCAAGGTCACCGGTAGCGATCGCCCGCAACCGGTCGATCGACTGGGTGCGGGCGCATGGCCGGCGGACGATGCGTCCGATCGAGGACGCGCTGGACGTGGCGGGCGATACGCCGGACCAGACGGTGGCGGCGGAACAGGCCGAAACCGCGCAGCGGCTGTACAAGTGTCTCGAGGAATTGAATGCGCCGTAGCGCGACGTCATCCGCACCGCATTCGTCGACGGTGCATGTCGATTTAAATCTGTTGTTCGGCGATGTGATTACAATCGGTATGAATGTCACACTACATGATCGATGCTTAATTCAATGCCAAGAGATTGTCCCATCATCGTCATTAACCATTATTTTCAGTAATATGCGTATCATGGACATCGCAATACGCCACTCGACCGCGGCAACAGCAACCGGTTCGCTCGATTGTACACGGCTTGATTGCCCCTGCCGCTAACCATAGCCGACTAGCCCCCAATCAATATCTCGCTGTCGAAATGTTGGCGCACTGCAGGTGCGGAATAAAGCCGGAAGGATAATGTCGGCTAAGGACTGTTGGCGGGAACTTCACTGGACGTTTCAACTGCCATCACATAAGCAGCCTGTCCGGCACGGAGGCCGCATTAGGGGGAATTTCTGGATGGTACGCCATGGTTCGGTGCGTTTGCGCCGGTGGTCGTTCGCGATCGGTACGAGCATCGTTGCAATGGCGGCGTCCTCGGCGGCGAACGCGCAATGTTCGCCCAAGCCGGTAAGCTCGTCGACGACGACCAACTGCACGGGCACCGAAAATGGCGGGCTGATCGCCGATGACTATGGCGTCCGCGTTGTCGTGCAGGAGAATGCGATCGTACGCGGCGGGTTCGAAGCTGCGATCGATACCCAATCACAAAGCGCGACCTTCACGATCAACGGCCGGGTCGATGGCGAAAACCGGACCGGCTTCCTGGTCACCAACGGAGAACCGTATCTGGCACCATGCGATCCCTATGCAGGTGCCACACCGATCGTCTGCCCCCCGGGACTGCAAACCTATTATCCATGGGCCAGCGCCACCATATCGATCGGTGCGCAAGGGACGATCACGGGCGGGCAAGCGCTGGTGAGCCGCCAATTGCCCAACAATCGCTTTGGCAGCATCGATGTCCGCATCACCAATCAAGGTCTGATTGAAGGAACGAGTGGCACCGCCATCCGCGATGCCAGCTCGCTTCTGAGCATCGGCAACCGGGTCGGTGCCACGATCCGCGGCGTCGGCAATGCGATCGACACCGATGGGGCATTGTCCATGACCAATGCCGGGACGATCGACGGATCGGTGGTGTCGCGCCGGACCGCGAACGATGGCAATACGAGCCGCATCGTCAACGAGGCTGGCGCGACGATCAGCGGCGTCGGCAATGCGATCGACGTCAGCGGTTCGCTGTACCTGACCAATGCCGGGACGATCACCGGATCGGTCGTGTCGCGCGCCGCCGCGGGTAGCGTCAGCAGCATCGATACCCTCGCCGGCACGATCATCGGCGACCTGACCCTCGGCGCCGGCAACGACACGCTGGCGGCGCGCTATGTCGCCGGACAGATCGTTACCGGCATTACCGGAACGATCGACGGCGGTGCGGGTGTAGATACCTTGGCGCTCCGTCTTTCCGAAAACGCCGATTTGACCACTTTCCCGCTGCTGACCGGATTCGAGCAGCTTGGCCTGCGCCTCGAAAATACTCCAACCGTAACCCTCGGCGCGGCAGGTAGCGCCATTCGCGGCGAGCTAGGCGTGAGCGGCGGCGGCACCGTCACGCTCAACGGTACCTTGCGCGGAACCGGAGAAGTTCTCAGCACCGGCTATTCCGATGGCGCACCCACCATCGTGAACGCGGGCACCATCGAAGGCACCGCTGCCGATAATGGTTACCTGGTTCGCATCTATTCTGCCAACCGCTTCCAGAATGATGGCGCGATCAATGCGGCCGGCAACGGCGCATCGATCATCGCGCAAGGCATGTTCGTCAACACCGGGACGCTGCAGGCGAGCGGAACAGCGCTGGAACTGTCGGGTACCAGTTTCACCAATAGCGGTACGATCCGCTCGACCGCCGGCATCGGCGCCACCATGCGTGGTTCGTCGGGGATGAACTGGACCAACAGCGGTACCATCGAAGGCGCGATCGCCGGGGTCCAGCTCTCCAGCAACCTTACCAACACGGGCCTGATCACGTCGCCAGCGCTGGCGGTCGACCTTGGCTATTACGGTATCCTGTTCAATGGTGCCGGAGGTCGGGTCGTCGGCGATGTCCGTCCGCAGACGTCCGGTATCGGCCTGTTCAATGCAACCATCGCCAATGCGGGGACGATCGACGGCAACGTCTCGTTCGGTGGTGTCGGCAACGAATACAGCTATGGCAGCAACCGGTATTTCGCCTTGCCGGGCGGCGTGCTGAACGGAAACCTGACGCTGGGCCGCAACGAGACGCTCGTAACCTCGTTGGGCGATGCGGGCAGCAGCGGCTTTGCCGGCATCAACGGGACGGTCACTGCGACGAATGCGTTGCTGCGCTATCGCGTCACCGCCGACACGACCACCTCGGCAACGGCGCGTCCGGGTTTCGCCGAGATCGGCTATGATCTGTACGATGGTGCCAAACTGACGCTGACCAGCGCCGGCACGCCGTTGATCGTGGCAGGCAAGGGCAGCGTCGACGTCAGCGGCGACATCGTCGCCACCACCCGCTCGGCTATTTCGGTGTCGGAGGTCCTGACGGCACCCGACGAGACCCGGAGCGATCAAACCGGTCTCGCCATCATCAGCCGCGGAACCATTACCCTCGACAGATCGAGCGGCAGCGAGGGTCTTGCCTTCGCCGCGGTGCAGACCGGACGCGAGCATAGCTTCACCAACGCCGGCACGATCCTCGTACGTGGCGGAACCGGGCCGCAGACCACGACCGGCATCTACGCCTCCAGCCAGGGAACGGTCGTCAACGACGGGACGATTTCGCTCGATGGCGCGACCGGCATCTCGGAAGCCTTGAAGATCACCAACAACGGTACGATCAGCCAGATCGCTGGCGGTCGTGTATCGAACGGCATCTTTTCCTGGAGCGGCTTGGACCTCACCAATCTCGGTTCGATCGAGGTCGCCGGAAACGCCGTCAGCAGTTCGTCGTCGATGACGATCGACAATGCCGGCCGCATCGCCAGCACGAACGACGCCGCGATCGGGGGTGGCCAATATAATCCGCAGGCGATGATCACCAATCGCGCCGGCGCCACGATCGCCGGCAACGGCACCGCGATCCGGGTCAGCGGCGGGACGCTGGTCAATGCCGGTACCATCACCGGCACCGTCGATCTCGGCTACAGCAGCTATACCTACAACAACCGATCCTATGGCAACGCGACCTATGACGGGTTGGGTGGCACGATCACCGGCGACCTGCGGTTCGGCGACGGCAACGACACGCTGATCGTCTATGACGACGTGACCGGCGTCAGCGGCACGATCGATGCCGGCGGCGGTACCAACACCTATATCCATGCCCGTTCCACCAACGGCACGGTGACGCTGGGCCGGGATCTGCCGACCGGTTTCGCTGTCGAAGGCGTGCGTGCCACCGGACCGGATACGCAGGTGACCATCGCCGCTGCGGCAACGGTCGCGAACACCCTGAAACTGTCGGGCACCGGCAATATCATCAACACCGCGACGATCGACGGCATGGTGACCACCGACACCGATCGGTGGGAGAACGGGATGATGGTGGTTCCGCCGCTGCTCGCCTCGTTCACCAACCAGGGGCGGATGAACGGCGGCTTCGATGGTCGCGTCGGACGCTTCGTCAATGCCGCCACCGGCATCGTGACGACCCAGGATTCGCAAGTGTCGGCGGTACGGATCCAACAGCCCGGCGCGGTCGACTTTGCGAACGCCGGCACGATCGACATCGGCGGAGGAAATCTCGCCGTTTCGCTCTCTTCGAACAGTGCGGTGACCGCGGCGAACGACGGATCGATCACCGGCAAGCTGAGCATGTCGGCGCAGAACTTCACCGACGTGATCGCCGCCGTGCCGCTGACGGCAGCGTTGGTCAACCGTGGCACGCTGACCAACAGTGGTATCGCACTCGAAATGAGTGTGATTGATGCGGCCGGCGGCGTATCGTCGATCACCCTCGACAATCGCGGCACGATCGAGGCGACGGGTAAGGGCGCAATCGCGACCTATCTGGAGGCGCGGGACTCGTTCCGGTTCGACACGCCTGTCAGCGGCACACGACAGATTACCGTCACCAACAGCGGCATGATCCGTGCCAATGCCGGCGGTGAGAATGGCACTTATACCTATTGGGGCTACAATCCGTCGACCGGTCTGTTCGAGGAACAGACATACAGCTATACCAACATTGCATCGGGGCTGACCCTGCTGACCGACGCAGCGCATTCCATCACGCTGAACAACAGCGCGACCGGCAGGATCGAGGCGACGGGAGTATTGTCGACCGCCGTGACCGCGCTCGGTACGCTGGATCTCACCAATGCCGGTACGATCCAGGGAGGGGCAAGCTTCACGGTAAACGGCGACACCTTTGCCGGCGCGATCCGGTCCGATGATGCCAACGACCGGATCATCAACACCGGCACGATCATCGGATCGATCGACACGGGCGCGGGCGACGACCGTATCGAGAATTACGGCACGCTCGACGGCGATGTCTTCCTGGGCGCGGGCGACGACACCTTCCTGCATCGTGTCTCGGCCATGCTGTCCGGTACCGTCGATGGTGGCGCGGGCACCGACAGCCTGATCATCGACGCCGCCGGCGGTGGCACGGTACGCGGCAACCAGTTCGTCAACTTCGAGCGCTTCAGCCAGACCGGCAGCGGCACGGTCAACTATATCGGCGCGTTCCGGGCCACGACGCTCGACGTCAGCGGCGGCACGCTGAACGTCGGCGCAGGCGAAACGTTGAGCAGCATCGGCCCGGTCACGATCACCGGCAGCGATGCTGGCGAAACCGTCGACAATGCCGGTACGATCGCCGGCTCGGTCGCGCTGGGCGCGGGCGACGACATTTTCATCGATCGCACGGGCAGCAGCGTCGCCGGTGAGGTCGATGGCGGCGCGGGGGTCGACCTGTACCGCGTCGTCCTGTCGGGCAACCGCAACGCGATCGGCACGCGCAGCGGCTTCGAACAGCTCGCCGTCACCGGCAACGGCACGCTGGCGCTGACCCTCGACCAGAGCTTCGACAGCGTCGCCCTCTCCGGCACCGGCCTCACGCTCGCGCTGAACGGCAACAGCGTCGGCACCGTCACCGGCAGCGACGCGGCCGAAATGCTGAGCGTCGACGGCGATATCGGCCGCGCCGCACTGGGCGGCGGCAACGACATGCTGGTGCTGGGGATCGCGGTCGCCAACGGCACCTATACCGGCGGGGCGGGTAACGACACGCTGCGCTTCTCTGGCAACGCACCGGTAACGCTGACGGGCAGCGCCAACGGGTTCGAGACGATTGCGCTCACTGGCACCACACTCAATATCGGCGGGACGCTCGGCGCGGCCGGCGACCTGATGACGCTGGGCGATGGCGCGCAGACGGTGGCGCTGGCCAATGGCGGCACGATCAACGGAACGCTCGATCTGGGCGCTGGCAATGACAGCTTCAGCCTGGTCCCCGGTGCCACGCTGAACGGCATCGTCGCGGGCGGCGCGGGGGATGACCTCGCCACCGTGGCGCTGGCCGGACTGCGTACGCTCGACGCCGCCACGCTGACCGGTTTCGAAACGCTGGCGAGCACCGGCACCGGCACGCTGACCCTGACCGGCACACAAAGCTATGGGCAGGTGGTCGCAGCCACCGACCTGACCGTCGCCAGCGGCGCATCGCTGACCGCCGGTACCGTGCGCTTCGCCGGTGGCAACGAACGGCTGACGATCGCAGGCGGCTTTGCCGGCGCGGTCGATGGCGGTGCGGGCAGCGACACGATCGCAGTGTCGGGCGGCAGCGCAAACGCGCCGGTCGCCTTCACGAACGTCAGCAATGTCGAGACCTTCGGGATGACGGGCGGCTACGCCACCGTTTCGGGCAATGCCGCGCTGGGCAATGCGGCGCTGACCGGCGGGCGTCTGGTCGGGCTTGCCAACTCGACGATCGCGGCAAGCCGCATCGACGTCGGCACGGGTGCGACCTTCGGTTCGGCAGGTACCGTCAACGGCAACGTCAATGTCGCCGGTACGCTCAGCCCGGGTGCATCGCCGGGCGTGATGACCGTCAACGGCAATGTCGCGCTGGCCAGCGGTTCGCTGTCGGTGTTCGAACTGACCCCGACCGTCTCCGACAAGCTGGTCGTCAACGGCGCACTCTCGATCGCCAGCGGTGCGACGTTGCAGATCGTACCGGTCGGCACGCTGCGTGCCGGCACCAGCTACGACCTGATCACCGCCAGCGGCGGGATCACCGGCGGGTTCACGACCATCAACAAGCCGTCGAGCCTGTTCGGCGTGATCGTCCAGCGCACCGACCGCATCCAGCTGCTCGGCCAGTTCCTGACCGACCCGCGCTTCTCGCCGCAGGTCGCGCGCAGCATCGCCTATGCGAACGCCACGCTGGCGGTGCAGCCGGCGACCAGCACGCTGTTCGACAGCCTGCCGGCACTGGTCGATACGTCCGGGGCATCGAATGCGCGCGGCTTCGCGCAGTTGACGCCGGAAGCCTATGCCTCGGCGACGCAGCTCGGGGTCGACCATGCCCTGTCGCTGACCCAAGTCGCCCGTGGAAACGCGTTCGCGACCGACCGGCAGGATGCGGGCGCGTTCACCTTCGCGCAGACGATCGGCCAATGGCACACGCTGCAGGGCGATGCCGCGGAAGGCAGCAACACCGCCCGTGCGCAAAGCTATGGCTTCCTCGGCGGGGTCGGATATGGCGACCGCAGCTGGATGATCGGCGCGTTCGCCGGGTACCTGAATGGCCGGCAGCAGATCGGCGCACTGGGCGCGCGCACGCGTGCCGATGGCGTGGTGGCGGGCGTTCATGGCCGCTACGGCGCGGACAGCGGATGGGGCTTCAGCGCCTCGCTGCTGTACGATGGCGGCACGGCGGATACGGTGCGCGCCTTGCCGACGGGACGTGACGGGATCGGCAGCTATGCCCTGCACAGCTGGGCGAGCGATGTCGCCGCATCCTATGGCATCGACGTAGGGGATGGCTGGTCGCTACGCCCGCGCGTCGGCGTAACGTACATCCGCACCTCGCGCGAAGCGGTGCGCGAAACCGGGTCCAGCCCGTTCGCCCTGACCGTCGCTGGCAACCGGCACGTATCGGGCTTTGCCGATACCGGTGTGACGCTGGCGCGCAGCGATGCCTCGGACGCACCGTTCCGGCCGTTCGTGTCGCTGGGTGCCCGCTACCAACTCGAAGGCCAGCGCGCGACGGCACTGGCGGGCTATGCCGGCAACGGTCCGGGGCTGGTCGCGGTCGGCGCAGGCCGTACCGAACTGGTCGGCACCGCAGCGGGCGGTGTCGCCTATCGCCTGCCGAGCGGGCTCGACATCTTTGCCTCCGCATCGGCACAGACCGGTCGTGACGATCATCAGGAAACGATCAGCACCGGCGTACGGCTGCGCTTCTGATCGCACCGTATCGCTGACCCGTACGAAAAAACTGCCGCCATCCATCAGGAATGGCGGCAGTCGACCCGACCGAACGGGCTCCGACCTTCCGCAAGGTCGGAGCCCGCCCCCTCAATCGTGCCGCAAGGCCCAGGCCGGAGCCGCGCGGCTTGCGCGCAGCGACTGGCCGAGCACGGTCAGCACCGCGACCGCCACCGCCACGACACTCGCCCCGATGAAGAACAGCGGTGACAGCGGGATCGCATCCTCGAACCCGGCCAGCCACGTCCGCATCGCGAAGAACGCCAGCGGCCACGCGACGAGGTTCGCGATCAGCACGGGCCGCAGGAACTGCCCGACCAGCAGCTTGACGATATCGCCGGACGACGCGCCCAGCGTCTTGCGGATGCCGATTTCGCGGGTCCGCCGCGCGGTGTTGAACGACGCGAGGCCCCATAGCCCGACGCAGCCGATCAGCACCGCCAGCCCCGCCCCGATCCCGAACAGCCGCGTAGCGCGGTCGTCGGCCTCGTAGAAATCGGCGAGGCGTTCGTCGGCGGTCTGTCCGGCGAACGGCACCTGCGGCACCATCCGCTGCCACAGGTCGCGCACCGCCGCCAATGCGGTGCGCGGATCACCGCTCACCCGGATCGCGATGACCGAGGTGTCGATCGCTTCGGGCGTGCGGTAATAGATGTAATAGGTCGGCGCGACCGGACTGCGCGGGGTGTCGAAGCGCAGGTCGTCGACCACGCCGATGATCGTGCGGGGCCGGTCGCCGCCCACCGTTTTGCCGATCGCATCCTGCGCCGATGCGAAGCGCAACGGGGTCAGCGCACGGCGGTTGATGACGATGTTGGTCGGATCCGTCCCCTTGCGTCCGGTGACGTCGTCCGCGCCATGCGCGTCGTCGAACCACCGCCCGGCGATCAGCCGCGCGCCATGCGTTTCGAAGAAGCGTGGGGATACCCGCACCCAGGTCAGTGACGGCCCCGGTCCGGCGACGCCGGGCAGCGGCACGTTGTTGTTGTTCCCCTCGCCACTGCCGCCCGGCGTCGCATTGGCGATGGTGGCGTCCTTCACCTGCGGCAGCGCGCGGATCGCGGTGAGGATCGCGGGCTTGCGATCGCGGGGCACCGCCGGGTCGACGGCGGCGGTCACCACCAGCAGCCCGTCACGCTGGAACCCCAGATCGGTCGAGCGAACGTGCCGGGTCTGCGCGACCAGCACCGCCGTCCCGATCATGAAGGCGATGGCGAGGCCGAACTGGCCGATCACCAACGCCTCGCGGACCCGCGTCCCCGTCCGCCCGCCACCGGGCGAGCGCGCCGATGCCAGCACGGCGGCGGCGGGAAAGCGCGACAGCAGGATCGCGGGATAGATCCCCGCAGCCACGCCGACGATCACCGTCAGCAGCGCCAGCGCCGGCACGACCACGCCGTACGGGATGGTCAGCGACAGCCCACCCGCCGCATTGACCAGCGGCAGGCCCAGCTCGGCGAGGATCAGCCCGCCCAGCGCGGCGATGGCGACGGTCAGCACCGCTTCGCCGAGAAACTGGCGGATCAGCGTGCCGCGATCGGCGCCCAGCACCTTGCGCATCGCGACTTCGCGGGCGCGCAGGCCGGCGCGGGCGGTGGCGAGGTTCACGTAATTGACCACCGCGATCAGCAGCGTCAGCACGCCGACCAGCCCCAGCGTGACGACGGTCGTCTTCGCACTGGCGCTCTCGGTTCCCTGCGGGGTCAGGTGCAGGTCGGCCAGCGGCAACAGGTCGAGATGCTGCATGTCCGACGGCTTGCCGCCGCCATCGGTCAGTTCCCTGCCGCGCCGGTCGACGAACGCGGTCAGCTTGCCCTCGAACGCGCGCGCGGCGGCGGGCGTGTCGAACCGCAGGAAGGTGGCCAGCGACACGCTGCCCCAGTGATACCAGTATTCGTTCGCCATCTCGCGGGTGAGCGGCATCAGCACCGACAGCTTGAAATCGCTGTTGGCGGGCAGGTCGCGGAACACGGCGGCGACGCGGTAGGTCCGCACCTTGTCCATCGACACGACCAATGTCTGTCCGATCGGATCGCGGGTGCCGAAATAGGCGCGCGCGGTCTTCTGGTCGATCGCGACATTGCCCGGCTGCGCCAGCGCGGTGGCGGCATCGCCCGCCACCATCGGCAGGCGGAACACGTCGAAAAAGCTGGCGTCGACCTGTGCCGCGTCGACCCGCGTCGCGCGCCCGTTCATCAGGATCGTGCCGGCCTCCTGCCCGCCACCGATCCGGGTGCCGACGACGCCCGGAAAATCCTCGCGCAGCTGGTCGAGCAGCCCGCCCATCGTATAGGCAAAGGCACCATTCGCCGGGCTGTCGGGCATGGTATAGACCGTCTGCACGACCCAGGTCTTGTCGTAATCCGGCAGCCATTTCTCATAGCTGGTTTCGAACCGGACATAGAGGCCGAGGATCAGGAACACCGCGATCCCGACCGCCAGCCCACCGATGTTGAGCGCGGCATACAGCTTGTGGCGCACAAGCGAGCGATAGAGCGACAGCAGCCCGAAACGGTTCATCGATGTTCCCCCAGGATCAGCCGCAGGTGACGCGGGCCATGCCGCTCCGCGACACCGCGCATTGCGGGCGGCCGGTGACGGTCACGCGGGCGATGCCGCCGGCGTCGATACTGGCGGGACCATTGGCCTGCGCGCGGACCGATCCGGTGCCGCGCGCCTCGACCGACAAGGTGCCGGTGGCGAGTGTCGAGGTGTCGACATGTCCAGTCCCGCTGGCGTCGATCGCCAGTGCGTCCGCCCGGCCATCGGCGACGATGCGGCCGGTGCCGCTCAGCGCCAGCGACAGGCGCGCGGCGCGCACCCCGCGCAGCGTCGCGGTGCCGGTGCCCGATACGGCGATCGTCGTGCGGCTCGTGCGCAGGCCGTCGATGGCGAGGGTGCCGGTGCCGCGCAGCTTCGCCTCGAACGTCGGGGCGTCGAGCGTGGCGATGCGGACCGTTCCGGTGCCGCTGGCGGCGATCGCAGCAAGGCGCGGCAGGGTGACGGCGATCGTCGCCGCGGGCTTGTTCCGGCGACTGTCGCAGCTGCCCGGTGCCCGCAGGAGCGTCAGGACCCGGCCACGCACCGCGACGCCGATCGCCGCCAGCGACCCCGCCTGCCCCTGCGCCCGCACCGCGAAGCCCGCGCCGAAGGTGATGGCGACATGGTCGCAACCGCGCAGGTCGATACGATCGAAATCGGCGGCGGCGAAGCTGCGCGTTGTTCCCTGCGCCAGCGCCGGGGTCGGCACGGCGGAGGCGAGCAGCGCGAGGGTGAGGAATTTCATGCGGTGGTCTCCGATCGGGAGGAATTGCTCCCCTCCCTGACAAGGGAGGGGTTGGGGGTGGGTCGGCCGGGGGCGGGCGTTACGGTCCCTCGCGGGCCGACCCACCCCCGTCCCCTCCCTTCCTGGGAGGGGAGAAGAAGGTCACATCGCCCGCATCGCGCTGGCGACGATGCGGCCATCCAGCATGTCGATGCGCCGCCGCGCCATGTCGGCGTGCGCGGGCGAGTGGGTGACCATCACGATCGTCGCGCCGTCGTCGTTGAGCGCGCCGAGGATGTTCATCACCTGCTCGCCATTGGCGGTGTCGAGATTGCCGGTCGGTTCGTCCGCGAGGATCAGTTTCGGATCGCCGACGATCGCGCGGGCGATGGCGGCGCGCTGCTGCTGCCCGCCCGACAGCTGGTGCGGGAAATGGCGGGCACGATGCGCGATGCCGACCTTGTCCATCGCCGCGGCCACCCGGCCCTTCCGATCCCCGGCATCGCTGCGATAGGCGAGGCCGAGCGCGACATTCTCCTCGATCGTCAGCTCGTCGATCAGGTTGAAGCTCTGAAACACGAAGCCGAGCGTCGATCCCCGGAATTTGGCGAGATCCTTTTCGTCCAGCGCCGCCAGATCGCGCTCGCCGAACAGATACTTGCCGCCGGTCGGGCGATCGACCGTGCCAAGCGTGTTGAGCAGCGTCGACTTGCCGCAGCCCGACGGCCCCATGATCGCGACGAACTCGCCCGCTTCTACTGCCAGATTGATGTCGACCAGCGCGGTCGTCTCGACCTCGTCGGAGACATAGCGGCGCTGGATATTCTCTAGACGGATCATCGACCTGCCCCCTTAGTTGATGTTGATGGTGTCGCCCTTCACGGTCGACAGATTGCTGGTGACGATGCGGTCGCCGGGGTTCAGCCCCGACAGGATTTCGACCACTTCCGGATTGCGGCGGCCGATCCTGACCGCGCGGCGCGTGGCATGGGTGCCATCGCCGTCGAGGACGAAGGCGAACGCGCCATTCTCCGCCGCCACCCACCCGCCGACCGGGGCAACGACCGCCTTGGACGCGGCACCCAGCGTGATGCGGATGTCGATGGTTTGGCCGCGATTGAGGTTGGGTGGTGTCCGGTCGAACGTCAGTTCGACGCGGAACCGCCCGTCCTTCACTGCCGGCAGCACCTTGCTGACGGTCAGCGTCGCGCCGTCCGTCCGCGCGCGCTGCCCGACCGCGACGCGACCGAGATAATATTCGTCGACATCGGCCTCCAGCTTCCACGATCCTTCGCTGTCGACCTGCCCCGCCGGATCGCCGGCTTTCAGCGTCTGGCCCGGTTGCAGCGTGAAGTTGGTCAGCCGCCCGGCGGCGGGCGCGCGGATCGTCAGCGCCGACAGCCCGCCGCGCACTGCCGCGAGATTGCCGGCGAGCCGCGCCTGCGTATCGGCAAGGCGCGCGCCCTGCGTCGCGGTGATCCGCGCCTCGGTGCCGGCACCGCTGCGCAACTGCGTCAGGCGGCGCGCCTGATACTCCGCCTCGACGCGATAGCCGGCGACGCCCGCTTCGGACACGATGCCCTTGTCGAACAGCTGCTGGCGGATGGCGAGGTCGCGGCGCGCCTTGATGAGATCATATTCGGCCTGCGCGACCTGTGCCGAGCGGTCGAGCCGGCTGCGCTCGATCCCCAGCCCCTCGCCCGCGACCGCGCCGAGCTGGCCGGCGATCGCCGCCTCGCGCGTCAGCACTTCGAGCCGCAGTTCGGGATTGGCGAGCGTCGCCAGCTTCTGTCCGGCGGCGACCATCGCCCCGTCCTGCACCAGCAATGTCTCGACCTGCCCGCCCGACAATACCCCGACCAGCGTGGTCAGGCGCGGGGCGACGGTGCCGCGCACCGGCAGGTAATCGTCGAATGCGGCGCGGGTCACCTCGCCGGTCTCGATCCGGTCGGCATCGATATCGGTCGATCCGGCGGCGGGCAGGAAGCGCCACAGCGCCACCGCCGCCAGCACCACCGCCACCGCAATCCACAGCGGCCGCCGCCGCCACCAGCGCGCGCGGGGTTTTTGGACGCGGCGGTCCATCGCCGCGCCTGGCGGCGCGCTGGCCATCGCCGCGCCGGGGGCGCTCCCCTGCCCTGTCGTCGTGCTGCTTGCGCCGTCGGTCGGTTCGGTCATCATGGACACAGTGTCACCGATCCGGGCGGAAAATCCTAAGTGCCTGCAAACGAACGAACTTCATCCGATCTGCCGGCAAGTGACCGTCCATGTCCGGACGCACTGTCCGAAAATGGACAGGAAGCGGGCGCGTCAAGCGGCCTGACCGTGCTGCTGATCGACGACAATGCCAGCGTCGCCGAATCGATCGCGCTGGCGGTGCGCCTCAGCGGCCACCGGATCGATGCCGCCGCGACGCCCGAAGAGGCGCTGTCGCGGCTCGCCGCCGGACGCTACGACGTGGTGCTGCTCGACATGAACTATGCCGCCGGACGCACCGATGGCGCGGAGGGGCTGGCATTGCTGGCACGCATCCTGTCCGACGATCCGGGGACGGCGGTGGTGGTCATCACCGCGCATAGCGGCGTGCGGATCGCGGTGGAGGCGATGCGCGCCGGCGCGCGCGATTTCATCATGAAGCCGTGGCGCAACGCCGACCTGCTCGCCCGCATCGCCACCGCCGCGCGGGCACGAACCCCGGTGGCGGTGGTGCCGCAGCCGATGGCGACCGAACCGGCGCGGCTGCTGGGCGACAGTGCGGCGATGGCGGCCCTGCGCGACCTGATCCGCCGCATCGGCCCGACCCGGGCCGGGGTGGTGGTGACCGGTCCGGCGGGATCGGGACGCGCCCTGACCGCCGCCGCGCTCCACGCCGCGTCGGCCGATGCCGGGACGGCGATGCCGGTGATCGACCTGCGCGACGATGCGGCATGGGGTCGACTTGTCGACACGTCGACAATCCTGCTGCGCCATCCCGATCGTCTGGGCGAAGTGGCGCAGGCGCGGTTGCTGGCGCACTTGCCCGCGACCACGCGCTGCATCGCCATCGCC
Source organism: Sphingomonas sp. Leaf5 (assembly GCF_001421155.1). Taxonomy (NCBI): domain Bacteria; kingdom Pseudomonadati; phylum Pseudomonadota; class Alphaproteobacteria; order Sphingomonadales; family Sphingomonadaceae; genus Sphingomonas; species Sphingomonas sp. Leaf5. Next base: position 46,805 of record NZ_LMJZ01000005.1, read on the forward strand.
GACAGCGCGAACGGCATCCTGCCCGCGCTCGCCCGCCGCATCGCCACGGTCGAGATCGCGGTGCCGCCATTGGCCGCGCGCGGCGACGACGCGCTGCTGCTCGCGCGCCATTTCCTGCGGATCGCGGCGGCGCGGCATGGGCGGCCGGTTCCGACCCTCACCCCCGCCGCCGAAGCCCGCATTCTGCGCGGGCCATGGCCCGACGAGGTGCGGGGCCTTGCGGCGGCGATCGAGCGCGCGGTGCTGCTGGGCGATGGCGGCACGATCGACACCGCGCTGCTGGCACCGGAGACGGCGGCGATGGTTGCGGCCGACGCGCCCGCGCGCTTCGACCTCGACGAAAACGAACGCGCGGTGATCGAGGCGGCGCTGCGCGAACATCGCCACAATGTCAGCCATGCGGCGGCGGCGCTCGGGTTGAGCCGGGGGGCACTGTACCGGCGGATGGCGCGCCATGGGTTGTAGGGTGTCTATGGCGCCTGGCACCGGGCGCTCCTCGGCGCAGTCGTTCTGGGCCCCCCCCTCGCTGGAAGCGAGGGGCTGGGTTGGCCTGCGCGGGAATGCCACGTTCGACAACGGGCCAACCCACCCCCGACCCCTCCCTTCCAGGGAGGGGAGCACGTCGCAGCCATCTCGAAGCAGGTCGATCGACCTCAGCCGTACCCCCGCGCAGGCGGGGGTCCAGGGCCGCACGCACAAACCGTTGCTCTGCTTGTCTCTGGACCCCCGCCTGCGCGGGGGTACGGGCAGGGATCGGCACCTCCCACCCCATACCCCGGCGAAGGCCGGGGCCCAGTTGGGAAGGCTTCTCCGTAGGGTACCAACGTCCCCCAACTGGACCCCGGCCTTCGCCGGGGTACGGTCAAGGTACTTTCGCAAAGGTCTCGCCTGCGCCGGGGTACGGGTTGGTGGCTTGCACAGGGGTCTCGCCCCCGCCGGGGTACGGGTCCGTGGCGTTCGCACCACACCCGCCTCCGCCGGAGTGCGAAGATGGCGCGTGGCACGCACCCCATGCTGACCCCCGAACGCCGCCGCACCCTCGCCGCGCTCGGGTCGGGCGTCACCCTCACCCTTGGCGGCGCGGGGCTGGTGCTGGCGTGGCGGGCGGGCATCTGGGGATCGCTGCTCGGCACGCTCGCCATCGTCGTCTGGGCGCTGGCGCTGGGGTGCTGGATCGCGCTGCGCCGGGCATCGGCCACCCCCGCCCCGCGCACCTCGGCGCACGACACGCTGCCGATCGCGGCGTTGCTCGATCAGGTGCCCGTCCCGCTGCTGCGCATCGATGCGGCGCAGGTCCGTGCGATCAACCGCGCCGCGCGCGCGCTGTTCGTCGCCGACGACCGGCTGATCGCCCCGCCCGCAGCCCTGACCGATCCCGCCGCGCGGCACCTGCGCCATGCCGGGCGGCGCTGGCGGATCGATGCGGTGACGCTCGGCCCCGACACCCGCCTCGCCGCGCTGATCGACATCGCTGCCGAGGAACATGCCGCGCAGGAACGCGCCAGCGACGAGATGATCGACATTCTCGGCCATGAGCTTCTGAACGGCCTGTCGCCGATCGTCTCGCTGGCCGACAGCGCGATGACGGCGCATCGCCAGGGCGACGCGATGCTCGGCGACATCCTCGCCACCCTCGCCCGCCGGGTCGAGGGGCTGGAGGGCTTTACCCGCGCCTATCGCCAGCTCGCCCGCCTGCCCGATCCGGTGCCCGCCCCCGTCGCGCTGGACGAACTGGCCGACGATCTCGCGCGGCTGTTCCGGGGGCGGTTCGGCGACCGGGTGGCGCTCACCGCCGATGGCCGCGGCATCGCGCAGGTCGACCATGACCAGATGGTGCAGGCGCTGTGGGCGCTGCTCCAGAACGCTGCCGAAGCCGCCCTTGCCGCCGATGCGCCGGCGCGGGTCGCGCTGACCCTGACCGACGAAGACGGCTTTGTGGCCGAGATACGCGACAGCGGCAGCGGCATCGCCGCCACCGATCGCGCGCGCATCTTCCGCCCGTTCCACACCGACAAGGCGGGTGGTTCGGGGATCGGCCTGACCCTCGCCCGCCGCATCGCCCGCGCGCATGGCGGCGAGCTGACGCTGCTCGACACGCGCGAGACGTGCTTTCGCCTGACCCTGCCCGACATGTCGACAGGTCGAGGTGTCGAATGAGCGACTTCGAACACGTATCGGCGCGGTTTCCCGACATGTCGACACGTCGAGATGTCGGATGAACGACAGGTCGAACGGCTATGAGGCGATCGCCGACCGCTTCATCGCCGCCCGTTCCGACATCGGCATCGACGTCGTCCGCGAATGGGCCGCCACCCTGCCCGCCGGCGCGGCGATCGTCGACATCGGCTGCGGCAGCGGATGGCCGGTCGCGACGACCCTGGCCGCCGCCGGGCATCGGGTCGCCGGCATCGATCCCTCCCCCCACGCTGCTCGCCGCCTTTCGCCGTGCGCTGCCCCACGCCGATGCCGCGTGCGAGGCGATCGAGAACAGTTGCTTCTTCGACCGCAAATTCGATGCGGCGGTCGCGATCGGGCTGTTGTTCCTCCTCCCCGAACCGGCGCAGGCGGCTTTGATCGCGCGGGTCGGACGGACCCTGAAACCGGGTGGCCGCTTCCTGTTCGGCGCACCCCGCATCGCCTGTACGTGGCGCGACACGCTGACCGGTCGGACGTCGCGATCGCTGGGCGAAACCGCCTATCGCGCGCTGCTGGCTGATGCAGGACTGCATCTCGCTGCAAATTATCGTGATAATGGCGGTAACGATTACGGGATGGCGGTTGCCGGGCAGGGGGGTGAGGCCTAGGGTAGGGTCGCATTCGCAACGAGGATCGTAACCGCCCGTGGAGCACCGCCGGCTAGAAGCGCACAGGCCGGACAGCGGCACGACGCACGAGCGGGTAACCCCGTCCGGCCGTCCGGCGCGGGCCAGCGCGCTGCCGCCCGGCGATCTGGGCCAGATGCGGCGAACGCTGGTGCGCCACGAATTGATCGGCCGGCCGATCGATCCGCCGTCCGATCACACCATCCGGCGGCTCGCCACCTGCCGCTGCGGCACGGTCCGCGCCATCTGTACCGGCGAACCGCTCCGCGTGTCGGTGTGCCATTGCCATGATTGCCAGCGGCGCAGCGGCAGCGCCTTTGCGGTCGACGCCCGCTTTGCCGAGGATCGCGTATCGTTCGACGGCCCGACCCAACGCTGGTCGGCGCGCGGCGGCAGCGGGATGCGATCGACCTATCATTTCTGCGCGACCTGCGGATCGACGGTCGCCTACACCACCGACACCCGGCCGGGGCAGATCGCGATCCCGGTCGGTGCCTTTGCCGACCCCGCCTTTCCCCCGCCGACGGTATCGGGGTGGGAACAGATGCAGCAGCCGTGGGTGGCGATCACCGGCGACGATATCGAGCATCGCGATTAGGCTGGATCGAAGAGCGCAACACCTCGCCGCGATTTTGTCGCTGCGATAGCGTTACCGGCCCGTGGAGGTTCCTGTTCCCATATCGCGGGTCGAAAGGTCGAGCCTGTCGAGCGACAGGCTACCCTCTTTGTCTCGGGTCAGGATGACGGCGGCATCGCGTGCTGCGGCGATTGGCCAGCCATCTACTGTCATCGCGCCTTTCCCGTCTTTCAGGTCGATCACCTGCGTCTTGCTGCGATCGCTGGTTTTGGCGAACAGGGCATAGCGCCCACCAGCAAAACCCATCACCCTGGCAAAGTCACCAACGATCAATTGATCCTCGAACCTTGCCGGCAGCTTCGCCCTGATGGTCCATCGCTCCTTGCCATTGTCATCGAAGGCGCGGAGATATGTCATCTCCTCCGCAACCCGAAACGCACCACCGAATGAAACGATGACAGACGTATACGCGGGTGAGTAGACGATATCGCTTGCTCTTCCCTCGGCATCTTCGACCACAAGGCTCGGGCTGGGAAGGCGGACCATGGTCGACGATCGGCCATTGAGCGTCATGGTTTGCAGCGCTTCAGGGCGTTTCTCCCCATCTATCAGATATATCTGAAGCGGCCGGTCATCTCCGGGTCGAAACGGCCCAAACCGTTGCCAGGAGGTACTCTCGCGCAAGATCTTCGGACCCGCGACGACATAGAAATCCGTGCCCGCGGGGTCGCCAAGCACATAGGTCTTGCCCGTACTGTCATGGTCGATGACGTCACAATCGGCATCGGCTTCCATGTCCTCGCGCACCGACGAGGGCCACGGGCACAGCATATCGACAGGCAGAATGCCCTGTTCGCGTGCCGCACGGAACAAGGGCACCTTGCCAATACGCGTAAAGGCTGCGGCACCCGATTGCCAGAAGCGGACGGTGCCATCACCGCATTGTACAACGATTCTCGACCCGTCGTCGGCGATGATGGCGCGGTCAACGATCATCTCACCATCATCGAGGGAAGGAACAGGGCATTCCTGCACCGTCAGTCTGGCAATTGTTACCGGCGCATTTCCGCCCGGTGCAGACGCCAGAAGCGCAAGGACAGCAAAGACCATTTAACGAGCCCGTCATTCTTGTGTCGAACCGTCGACGTGTCGACAGGTCGACGATCAATGGCCGTAGCGTTTGATCCCGCGCTGGCGCAGGCGGCGGCGCTGGCGGCGGCGATAGGCGACGATCGCCCAAGGGATCACGATCAGCGCGACGACGCCGATGATCGCATAGGCGATGAGTTCGCGGGACAGGTCCATTACGGTTTCTTGCAATCTCAAACGAGCCCTGTCCATCATCGCGATCGGCACAGGGCGGAAATTTCGGTTCCTACAGCCCACCGACCATAGCAGGATCGATCGACGTGTCGACAGGTAGAGCCGTCGACAGGCTATTCGCCGATCGGGCTCTCGCCATATTTGCGCAGCACGTCGTTGAACGCCTCGGCCATCAGCGCCTGCAGGCTGCGGTCCTGCCGCCGCGCCAGCATGTGCATCGCCAGCGACATGTCGGGGGTGAAGAAACCAGCGATCTGCTTGCGGCCCTGCCGGCTCGCCGGACCCTTGGCATCGGACGCGACGGCCGTAGCGGGCGCGGGTGCCGCCGGGGCAGGGGGCCGCGGGGTCGTGCGATCGCGCAGATTCGCGAAGGACGGTTTGCGGCTCATGGCGTCACTTTCCGGAAACGGGGGGCCGGCATGTCGAGCTGTCGACATATCCACTTGTAGAGTTCGCGAACCTCCTCGGCGGCCTTGCTGGCGGGTTCGCTCTCCATGACGGTGCGCCCCTCGGCACTGGCATGGCGATAGGCGGCACGATCGGGCAGCAGCACCGGACAGGGCGGGGTGCCGAAGCTGTCGACCAGTTCGCCCGCCTCCTGATACACTCGCGGCGCATTGGGCGGGCCGGCGGTGAACACGACGAACGCCGGGCGGCGCAGCAGCTGCACCAGCTTGGCGGTGGTCTGGATCGCCGACAGGTCGAAGGCGCTGGGCCGGCACGGGATCAGCACGAGGTCGGCCGCCTCGACCGCGGCGCGCGCCGCGCTGTCGGCATGCGGCGGGGTGTCGATCACGATCACCTCGGCCCCCTGCGCGCTGGCGGCGGCGATCTTGGCGGCAAGGCGGGGCGGGGGGCTGTCGATCACCTCGGGCGGTGCCTCGCCGCGCCACGACGCCCATTGGCTGGCGGTCGCCTGCGGATCGGTGTCGACGACCAGCGCGACGCGGCCCGATGCCTGTGCGGCGGCGGCGAGGTGCAGCGCCAGCGTCGTCTTTCCCGCGCCGCCCTTCTGGCTGATGATGGCTATGGTCGGCATGTCGGGGTATCTACGTGTCGACATGCCGACAGGTCAAGCTGTCTAGGTGTCGAAACAGAGCATCTTCGAAGTGCCGAGCACCCTATCTTCGCAGGCTGCTGCCCATGGGAAACGTGGCACGTATGCGAGGCTTCGAAGACATCGGGCTTTGGTGGAAAGCGGAACGGCCGCTTTCGGGACCTCGCTATCGGAAAGCCGACACTGGGTGCCGCGTGGGACGCATCAGAGTTTTGCATGGGCGGACGGCGCGGCTTTCTGGCGTTCGTTGGACGATGCAAAATCTGTGAGTTTTGCATCATCTGAAAAGCTGTGCATTGTAGGCCATGCCCGCGTAGGCCGATGCTATGGCCGACAATGAAATGCTGACCACGATCGACGGACCAACGCTCGCAGCAGCGTTCCCGGTCGAACATCGCGCATCGGCGACGCTGGCAGGTATGGACGTCGCTAGGCGGCTAGCACCACGGCAATGGACAGAGCGCTTCGCCGTACTAGTCGGGCGCGAGACGGTCCTGATCCCAGCTCGGCTGCACATTGCATCTCATCGATCATCCTTGGCGGAAGACGTTGACGCATGGCTGTTCACTCGTGCCTTACAGACGCGAAGCAACGACGGATTTGAGCGTCAGCGGGCCTTACGCGATCTACTCGCAGACGCTCAGCCTTGGGCGGCCCCCTTCATCGTCGCGCTAATCGGGGAGTACGTCGTTGAAATACTGGATGACATCTTTGCTGCAATGACGACCGAGATAGAGCAAATTATCGGTACGTTCATTGTCTACAATCCAAATTATTGGAACACGATCAAACGACGGGTCACCAGCTACTGGAATGTCTACTATCGAGCGAGATGGCTTGGCGGTCCAAATCGCGCAGAGCGACGGGACGAATACGTTGGCTTTAGATTGATCCAGCAGATCGAAGCCGCCGCTTACCGGTATGTGCCAACGGCAGATGAATAACTCACCGGCCAACTGCGACCGCTCGCTCGGCCGCGATGATGATGCAAAACCTTTGATTTTCGCATCACGGCCGGCAGGTTTCGGGATCGGCGGGACAAGCCTCGAATGACCGACTTTGGGCGGCAGCGGTTGCGAGGGTATGACCGGGCAGATTGCGGGTATCGGCAATTACAGGACCGGCAGATCAGGGAGGCGGCGGCGGACGGAGTGTCCGGCGCTAGTATCGGAACTGGCCCGCTTTCGTCGCGTGCTGGATGAGGCGAATTATCGCCTCGCCAGCAGCAGTCGGAATATAGCCCGCACCCCGGCAAGGCTGGCATAGCCCGCCATCATGCGTCGTTCGGCCGATCATGCGCGGCCGCACCATTCCTGCACCGCCGCATTCGGTGCACATCTCTTCTAGAACCGGCAATTCATTCGACATTCGAATCTCGATTGTTGTTGGCCACCGTTCACGCGGCCTGGACCTGACGCTTGATTACCTGCGCGCTGAAGCCAAAGGCGTTGAGCACCTTCAGCAGCGTCTCCAGCGTCGGGTTGCCTTCGGTGCTGAGCGCCTTGTGCAGGGTCATGCGCGGCATGCCGGTATCGGCTGCGAGCTGGGCAATGCCGCCACGGGCGCGGGCAACGACACCGAATGCGTGCCCGATATAGGCGCGATCGCCGCTCTCCAGTGCGTCGGTCAGCAGGTCGATCTGCGCGTCATCATCCCCGATGAGGTAGGCGGCTGTATCGAATGGCTTGAGTTCGATGGCCATGGCTTCGTTCCTTCGTTCAGTACCATGCCGGTCAAGGACCGGCATGGATTTCAGTGGCCATATCCTTGGCCAATTGGATGTCCCGATCCTGCGAACCCTTGTCGCCGCCCACCAACAGGACGATGAGCTTCGCGTCCTTGATAGTGAAATACAGGCGGTAACCTGGGCCGAAGTTGATCCGAAGCTCGCTGACCTTGTCGCCGACCGATTTGCAGTCGCCGAAGTTACCTGCTTCGATCCGGGCGATCCGGGCGGTGACGATGCCGGCCGCGCGGCGGTCCCGCAGGCCGGTATGCCATGCTTCGAAGCGGGTGGTCTGGAGCGTCGTGAACATGTGTATTGTATAGTTTACGCGGTGAGGCTTGTAAACTAAAATATACACGCCGTGCCTGATTTCCGGTTGCGGGTATCGTGCGGGTATCTTCGGCAAAAAACCGCACGAGAACGGCGGTTTTCTGCGGTCCTGCTGGATCCATGACGGACGGTGCGTCCGCCGCTAGAACGGGTGGGGTGAGTGGGTAGCGGGCAACACTGTTAATGGAATCGGACAGGGCTATCCTCATACTGCTGACGCTCGGCGATCCAGCAGTCATCTAGTAGGTTGGTACGCATACGTGCGTCGAACATCTCGAATGAGACCTCGTCGCGATAAACGAGCCTCTCTGAGACTGAACGCTCTGCGACCGCCCAAAGAGCTTGATGGAACGACCAATTAGCCAGACCCGTCCACTCGTCTTCGTCCGTCCGCTCTCCTGTCGGCTCACAAGCTGCTTCGATCGCCTGATAGACCTCAACAAGGCAGGGCTTCGCGGCGAATGGAGGGCTGCCGTTGGTCGGGGTCACGTGGACGGCCAGCGGCCACCGCTTTCTAGCACGCTCGAACAATCTCTCTTTTTCGATAGCCACTCGTCATTTGCAGCGGAAAGCTGAATGCGTGCAAGAGGGTGTGGGTATCGTGCGGGTATGGTTCGTGGAGCGGATCGCTGCAACGTCCTGTTTGTGCGGCTCGTTTTATGCACCGGCGGAGCGTACGTCCGCCTTCTCGGGTGTCTAGGCAGGCCGGGAAGTGGCACAGATCGCGCACCGGATGCTTTACCTGTTCCGCCGCCTATCAGGGACGAATGTCCAGATCCGAATCATCAGAAAGCCAGAGGCGGTTATAAATCCCGCGCCGGCAGCGTAAACGAGCGCGCTTGGCACCGCAGATTTGATTTTGAAGATCCAAGCGATGGCGACCGCCGCAGCCAATACGCACAAGCTTGGCAGGGTCATGCCCTCGAACCAAAGCAGCTTTCCCCGCCGTTCTGCGAAATAGATTAACGCAAGTGGCAGCAAGGGCAAGGCCGACCAAAGGCTTGCGATTTCTGTCACGCCCGCCCAGTCGAGGACAAGCCAGCCTGCGCTGGCAATAAGGAACAACGCTGCGACCTTCGGGCTATTCGTAGCGTCTCGGGCGAGTAAGCGTTGCGAAGTTTCAATTACGCTCATCTGCTTGGCATCCAAGGACTGACCAAACCCACGATACGGTCACCATACCCATGCTCGCAACGGTTATAGCGATGCGCGGGTATCGCGGGACAACCTACGGGTATCGCCTGCCTCGGAAACGGCAGATATCCGCGCCCGCGGCGGGCGGTACGTCCGCCGTAAGACGAGCGAAACTTGAGGCGAGGAGAACGCTTTGGTTACCGATCAATGTGACGGGTTAAATGAGAAGAGTGCAGCACCTGCAACTGCCAATAAACCGAATGCGGCAGCAGCGATGATAAGTAGGCAAATACCAATCTTAATGAACTTTTGAACCATCGCATCACCTTCCATCTAACGGGAAACCCCGGGGTCGTACGGTGGCGGAATGTCCGGGAATGGTGGGAAGCGGACATAACTCGTCGCTCTTACCGCTTTCTGATGCTCACGAGCTTTTCGATCAGGACGGTGCGGGTTGCGTCGCCTAAATACCGTTTCTCATGCCGAGCGTTGCTTACCCGGCCTAAAATCTCGACCGTGAACGTTCCCCAAACCGGCTCGGGCTTCTTCCAACGAACCGTCTCCCTAGCGGCGACGTCAAGTTCCTCACAGCGCTGCCCTACGCAATCGATGGACGCACCGTCGTCTAGAAGAGGCGCGGTGCCTCCGACGATGTGGCACTGCTCAAACCTGCTGTTCTCAAAATTCGTGAACCACTCGCAAACGAGGTGTTGCCGTGGACCAAAGGCCGTCCCCTTGACCGTCACGGGTTGGCTTGCCTGAATGGATGCCGATGCCAGAACGGCTGCGATGACCTGCCACATGCCCACACCATAATGCGGACGCGAACGTCCGCAATTGGCGAAACCGGACATTCCGACCGGTCATCAATCCGACATGTCGACACCTCTACAGTTCGTCTTTTCTACCCTCGCCAAGAAAACCGTACCACCTCCGCCAGTTAGTAAGCGCGTGCCGATCGCGACGAGCGTGACCGGCACCGCCGCCAACCGCCACCCTCACCGCAACAAATTCGCCTTGGCCAGTTCCACCACCTCATCCCCGCGCCCGCTCATGATCGCGCGCAGCGTATAGAGGCTGAACCCCTTGACCTGCTCCGCCTGGATCTTGGGCGGCATGGCGAGTTCGAGCGTCTCGGTCACCACATCGACCAGCGCCGGGCCGTCATGGGCGAAGGCGGCGCGCAAGGTCGCTTCCAGTTCGTCCGACCGCGTCACCCGCGCGCCGAAAAAGCCCATCTGCGCCGCGACCGCGCCGAAATCCGGGTTCTTGAGGGCGACATTGGTGTCGACATAGCCCGCCGCCTTCTGCTCCAGCTCGACAAAACCCAGCGTCGAATTGTTGAAGACGACGATCTTGATCGGCAGCCGCATCTGCACCGCGGTCAGCATGTCGCCCATCAGCATGGTGAGGCCACCATCGCCCGACAGCGACACGACCTGCCGCCCCGGATAGGCCGCCTGCACGCCCAGCGCCTGCGGCATCGCGTTCGCCATCGACCCATGGTTGAACGATCCGATCAGCCGCCGCCGCCCGTTCATCGTCAGGTAGCGCGCCGCCCACACCGCCGGCGTGCCGACGTCGGCGGTGAACACCGCATCGTCGGTGGCGAGGCAGTCGACCACTTTCGCCACGAACTGCGGATGCAGCGGCTTGTCGCCGTCGCGGGCGGTGGCGAGGTCGTCCAGCCCCTCGCGCGCCGTGGCATAATGCGCCCGCGCCCTGGTCAGGAAACGGTCCGACCGGTCGGGCGCGATCTGCGGGGTCAGCAGCGCCGCCGCCTCGCGCACGTCGCCGACGATGCCGATATCGATCTGCGCCCGCCGCCCCAGCGCCGACGGATCGCGGTCGATCTGCGCGATCTTCGCCTTTTCGGGATAGAAGTTGCGATAGGGGAAATCGGTGCCGAGCATCAGCAGCGTGTCGCACTCCATCATCGCATGATAGCCCGACGAAAAGCCGATCAGCCCGGTCATGCCGACGTCATACGGGTTGTCCCATTCGATCCATTCCTTACCGCGATAGGCATGGACGATCGGGGCCTGCAGCGCCGCCGCCAGCGCCACGACTTCGTCATGCGCGTGCGCGACCCCCGCCCCGCACAGCAGCGTCACCGCCTTCGACCCGTTGAGCAGGTCGGATAGCCGCGCGATCTCGCCGGTCTGCGGCACGATGCGCGGGGGCAGGGGGGTGGCGAAGTCGGCGCGGGCATGGTCGGGCGCGGCCTTCAGCGCGACATCGCCGGGAATCACCAGCACCGCCACGCCCTGTTGCCCGATCGCGGTGCGCAACGCGCGGTGGAGCAGTTCGGGCAGCTGTTCGGGGGTCTGCACCATCTCGCAGAAATGGCTGCATTCGCGGAACAGCTCGGTCGGGTGCGTTTCCTGGAAATAGTTCAGGCCGATCTCGCTCGACGGGATATGCGCGGCGATGGCAAGCACTGGCACGCGGTTGCGCTGGCAATCGAACAGCCCGTTGATCAGGTGGAGATTGCCCGGCCCGCAGCTGCCCGCGCATACCGCCAGCTTGCCCGTCGCCGCCGCCTCGGCCCCGGCGGAAAAGGCCGCGACCTCCTCATGCCGGACATGCATCCATTCGATCCTGCCCGACCGGCGCAGGCTGTCGTTGATCGCGTTCAGGCTGTCGCCCGTCACGCCCCAGATCCGCTCGACCCCTGCGGCGATCAGCGTGTCGGTGATGAGATCGGCGATCTTCATGGCAATTCCCTCGAATGTTCGAGGGCGGAACGAGGGACGGGCGGTTTGGCTTCGTCGGCGTGGTTGCGATGATGGCAAGCCGGGTTTCACGGAGGCGGCGGACGGCGCGCGGCGGCCCGCGCCACGCCGTCGTCACGCTATTGCACGGTCGTCCCGACGATCGCGGCCTCGGCCACCCGCCCGCGCCGACGCTCCAGCATCTGTCGTTCGGACACGGGATTGCCGAGCGCCACCCGATCCCCCGATCGCGGGCCGATCCTGTCCTCGACATAGCCGATGGCGACCATGCTGCCGAGCACGACCGCGGCAAACGCGCCCGCCGCCACATATCCGGTACGCTTTTTCATGAGGCCGATCCCGATACAGAGGGAAAATACCCCCCGAAAACCGGCACTGGCCGGTTTGGCTCCCCGCTATTTCCCGGGGTCTACCGCGATCATACCGATCGCCGACCCCTTACCATATTCCCGCACAGGCGGGGGTCGGCCAAAGGATGTTTATAAACAGATGCTTGGGGTCCGTTCCGACGATGGTCGGAATAATAGCCTGACGTCGAAAATCTTCTCGATTGGGATCGGATATCGGGAAACCAGAACCTTCCCGATAGTGCGTCAAACGGCTTCGAGAAAGGCTAAACGGAAAGCGAGAATAGTTCCTCTACAGTGGTTTCGAGATGACGGGCAAGTTTCAACGACAGGGTCGTTGAGGGCACGAAAACACCGTTTTCGATCGTGTTGATCGTCTTGCGGGTCACGCCGACATGATCGGCCAGTTGCTGCTGCGTCAGGCCCGCGCGGGTTCTATGATCGCGCAGGTTCGGCGTCAGTTCACTTCCCGACATATTCGAGGTCTGCGAACGCCAATGCAGCGCCGATAATGGCAGCGGCAAGAGCGATGATGGCGATCGTTGGTGTAGCGAAACCAGCCATCGACGGCCGGAACGCCGTCACGCCAAGACCGACCAGAGCGATGACAAAACCTACCCGGGCGGCACGGTGCTGGTTAAGCTGGACCAATTCGTCGTTCAGCATAGCCCGCTCGCGCTTGGTCCACCGCAGCAGGCGGGGTGTCCCGAATGTCCAGACCAAGCACGCGATAAGGAACACCGCCATCAGGAAAACGGCCGCGACGATGTGCTCGCTTCGGGGCGGGTAACTGCAAATGCGGTGAAGCCAATTGCTGCGACGGCAATGAGCAGCACGTTGCGGCCTCTCCGATCGGCAAACGACTCAACAGTTCGACGCGACATATCATCCTCCATGTAACGCATAGGTTACCTAGTAACCTATGCGTTACATCGCAAGGGTAATTTGCTGAGCCATTCCCGAAAACGAAGGTTCAGAAAAACAGCCGGGCGGTCCGTGCCGATCAGACGTCTGGTCCGATGCGCTTTCCCATAACCTGTTCCCGAATGGGTTTCCCGAAATTCCCCGATGGACATGGAGAACAGGGACGCACCGGCGCCGCCGGTGCCGGCTCAACCCTTCCCGGTTTCCGCCGATCGATACTGCCCAGCCATCAGATCGGACAGGATGCGGCGGACATGCTGTACCTTGACCACCGACGCGGCGTTCGTATGGGGATCGTCCATATAGCGGGTGCCGAGCAGATAGCCGTCGGGCACGCGCCGCAACGCGCCGGCCAGTCGCGCCGCCGTCGCGTGACGCCAGATGGTCGGGTACGGAAATCCGTCGATCTCCGCGACCGCCTGCAGCGATGCCGGGCGACGGATATCGTCGGGCGGGATGGTATGGGCGAAACCATAACGGTGGCCGAGTTCGGGGTCGTGCGTGATCGCGGCGGCGTTCAGCACGCTGATCGCGCCGACGACATACAGCCCCATCGGGGTGACGAGCGGCGCCTCGCTCAATTCATAGACGCTGAGATAGACGTCGAGCGCCGCCGCCAGCAGCGCGTCGTCGCCCGGCACGACGCCCGCGCGCGGAAAGGTCAGGCCGCCATGGACGAACCCGTCCAGCATCTGCCGCAGCAGCGCCAGCACGTCGTCGCGCATCGCGATCATCGCCGGCAGGTCGGCAAAGCCGTCCGGCAGCCGCAGGCCGTCCCCGTCCGCCTGGCACAGCCCCTGTCCGGCAAGCGCGATGCTCGCCCGGCGGATGCTTTCGCGCGGGCGGCGAAGCGATGCCGCCAGCGACGAGATGCTGCACCGTCCCCCCGGCGTCGAGCGCACCGCATTGCGCAGGAGCAGCACCAGCAGCGCGCCGCTGTCGAAATGACGCCCGGCGGCGCGCATCGCCGCCGATCCGGCATGGAGCTGGAAATGGTTGATCAGCCGCGTCGCCTGACGAACCGGAACGGGCGCGCCGACGTCAGGCAAGAACATGGGGATGATTCATCGGCACGGCATAGGGTTCGATCGAAGCCTCCGGCACCGGCGTGACATGCCGGTGCCGTGATGGTCGGCGGAGCGATGCCGCGACGGACGGGAAAGCGGCCCGCCGCGTAGCGGTCACCCGCAGGTGATGACGGCGGTACGACATGGTCGAAAGCCGCTCCATAGCGGGATGACATCGGACCTGCCCGTTCGTGCCGAGTAGGGACCGGACGTGTCGGAGACCCGTATCGAAGCACCCGCCCCGAACCGCCCGTCGATACGCTGTTTCGACAAGCACGACAGCTCCGCAGGACAAGCGGACGGGTCTGGCGTCATCACCCTCCGAATTACGGCGTTTCGACGGTGTAGGTGTAATACACGACGCCACCGATTTCGGTAATATCGGACAGGCTGACCGACGACGCATAGGAATCCGTCATGGTGATCGTGCCGATGATCTCGCCCTTGCCCGACGTGATATCGAAGACGGCGGTCTTTCCACCGTCCTGATAGCGCAGGCCATCGACGTTGCCGTCATCGTTCGCATCGGCCAGCGCGTGGGTCGTGACGATCTTGCTGCCATAATCGAAATCGGTGACGATATCGTCGCCGATCCGCAGGCCGAGCGCGTTGTCGACGAACAGCGCGCCGCCCTTGGTCGTCAGGACATCGTCCTGTACGGTGCCTTCCACGCCGGTCCCATGCTCTTCCAGGAACAGGCGCAACGCGCCGGCCGCGGCATAGGCATGCTGGCCGCCGAATTCGCCGAGATAGCGCAGTTCGCCGATCGAATCCTCGCCATCGGTGATGCGCAGTTGGTCGTTGCCGGCCTTGCGCGCATTGACCCGGTCGATGTCGAGCAGGCCGTTCTTGCCGAAGCCGATGAACCCGTCGCCGTTTCCGTCGAAGATCTTCCTGCCGGTGATCAACGTGTCGGTCTTGCCGAAACCGATGATATTGTCATCGCCGACATCGCCGTTGGCGACGACGAACGCGGTGCGCCCGGCGGCGCCATAATGGGTGTCGATGACGTTGTTCGCTTCGATCCGGATGATCTCGTCGACGTTCAGCAACGCATAGGTCGTTTGTATCATGGCATATTCCCCCCTGAACCGGATGCCGGCGGATCGCCGCCCGGCGGTCAGGGGGCTGGCCTAACCGGCATCATATTCGGTGGCATCACGCTACTTGCCCAAAATGAGAAGCGGGCGGGGATCGTCCTGTCGTGGGACGATCCCCGGTCCGCGCCCGGTGTCGTTCGTTCTGCCGGCGATCGGGCCGCGGCCCCTTGCCTGTCCGCCCCATCGCCCGCTATGGGCGGGGCATTCGCCCTGGACCCGGTGCAATTCCGGGTGGCTATTCCGGCCGCCGATCCGCCGGACAACATCGCACATGACCTGAAATCCCGCGCCCGATCGGGTGCCATGTGGCTTGATGTGGATTTTCCATGACCTTCGATTTTACCTCCTATCGCCGCCAATGGTTCGGCGGCCCCGCGCAGATGCGCCGCGACCTGCTGGCCGGCATCGTCGTCGCGCTGGCGCTGATCCCCGAAGCGATCGGTTTTTCGATCATCGCCGGGGTCGATCCGCGCATCGGCCTCTATGCCTCGGTCGCGATCGCGATCACCATCGCCTGTATCGGCGGGCGACCGGGCATGGTCTCGGCGGCGACCGCGGCGGTCGCGGTGCTGGTGGGACCGCTGGTCCGCGACCACGGCGTCGAATATCTGTTCGCCGCCACCATCCTGATGGGCCTGATCCAGATCGCGGCCGGGCTGCTGCGGCTCGACCGGGTAATGCAGTTCGTGTCGCGATCGGTCATCACCGGCTTCGTCAACGCACTCGCCATCCTGATCTTCATGGCGCAACTGCCGCAGCTGATCGGGGTGACGTGGCACAGCTATGCGCTGATCGCGGGCGGCCTCGCCATCATCTACCTGCTGCCGCGGGTGACGCGGGCGGTGCCGTCGCCGCTGGTGGCGATTTTGGTGCTCAGCGTCATCAGCATCGCGCTGCACCTGCCGGTCAACACCGTCGGCGACATGGGCAAACTGCCCGAGGGGCTGCCGAGCTTCGCATGGCCGCAGGTGCCGCTGACGCTCGACACGCTGCGGATCATCCTGCCCTACGCGCTGACCATGGCGGCCGTGGGCCTGCTGGAATCCCTCCTGACCGCGCAGATCGTCGACGACATGACCGACAGCGACAGCGACAAGCGGCAGGAATGCGCGGGTCAGGGCGGTGCCAACATCGTCGCCGCCCTGTTCGGCGGCATGGGCGGCTGCGCGATGATCGGACAGTCGGTCATCAACGTGACCTCGGGCGGACGCGGGCGGCTGTCGACCTTTACTGCCGGGGCTTTCCTGTTGTTTTTGCTGGCGGTTCTGGGGCCGTGGGTCGGGCGCGTGCCGATGCCGGCGCTGGTCGCGGTGATGATCATGGTGTCGATCGGCACGTTCAGCTGGAACTCGCTGCGTAACCTTCGTCACCATCCACCAACCTCGTCGATCGTGATGCTGGTAACGGTCGCCGTCGTCGTCGCGACGCGCGACCTGTCGCTGGGCGTGCTGGCCGGGGTGCTGCTGTCCGGCGTGTTCTTTGCCGGGAAAGTGCAGCGGATGTTCGCGGTCGAGCGGGCCGTGGGCGATGGCGGCGTCACCTACCGCGTGACCGGGCAGATCTTCTTCGCCTCGGTCGACCGCTTCCGCCGTGCTTTTGCGCTCGAGGGGGCGGTGCCGGTGACGATCGACGTCACCGCGGCGCATTTCTGGGACATTTCCGGGGTCGACGCGCTCGACAAGATCGTCGCCCGCCTGCGCCAGAACGGTGCCGAGGTTACGGTGACCGGCTATAACCGTGCCAGCGCCGATCTGGTCGACCGCTTCGCGCTGCACGACAAGACCGGCGTCGAACTGGGCGTCGTGCCGCATTGAAGGGGCGGTGCAGGGGGAGGCGATCCCCCTGCGCCGCCCGCTTTCACAACGCCTGCTGCTCGCGGTTCAGGCTGCGCGCGGGCGGGGTCGCGACCGGGGCCGGGGCGGCGGCACCCGGACGGACAGTGGCCGGCACCTCGACGAACGGCAGCTTCAGCGTCTCGCTGGTCATGCGCCGGATCTGGTTGGTGAAGGCCGGATCGTCGTTGAGCGTGCGGCCATAGGACGGGATCATCGCCTCGATCTTCGGCGTCCAGATGCTCGCCAGACGCTGCGGGAACGCCTTTTTCAGTACCTCCAGCATGATCGCGGGCGAGGTAGAGGCACCGGGCGACGCGCCCAGCAACGCGGCGATCGTTCCCTGCTTGTCGGTCACGATCTCGGTCCCGAACTGCAGCACCGGGCCCTTTTTCAGGTCGCGCTTGATGATCTGCACCCGCTGTCCGGCGGTGATCAGCTTCCAGTCGCCCTGTTTGGCGTTCGGGAAATATTTGACCAGCTCGGCCTGCCGATCCTTGTCGGTCAGCATCGCCTGTTTGACCAGATACTGGACCAGCTCGGCATTTTCCGCGCCGACCGCCATCATCGGCCCGACATTGTCCTTGTACACGCTGTTGAACAGGTCGCGCCACGATCCGTTCTTCAGAAACTTCGTGCTTTGCAGCGCGAACAGCCCGAACAGGATCACCGACTTGCCGTCGAGTTTGCGCGCATCGAGATGCGGCACCGACATCGGCGGCGATCCGGCTTCCGCCTTGCCATAGACCTTCACGTCGTGGCGCGCGGTCAGCGTGGGGTTTTCGAAGGCGAGGAACTGGCCGCCGACCGGGAAGCCGCCATAATCCCTTGCCTCGGGAATGCCCGACATCTGCAGCAGCTTGAGCGACGCGCCGCCTGCACCGATGAACACGAAGCGCGCCCGCACGGTGCGGTCCTTGTTCGTGGTCAGGTCGCGTACCGTCACGTTCCAGATGCCGTCGGCCCCGCGGTTGAGCCCGCGAACCTCATGACGCAGTTTCAGGTCGAAATTGGGGTTTTTGGTCAGCGCGGTGGCGAGCTGGCGGGTGATGACGCCCCAGTTCACGTCGGTGCCGATCGGCATATAGGTCGCGGCGACCTTTTGCCCGGGGTCGCGGCCCTCCATCACCAGCGGTGCCCAGGCGCGGATCTTCGCCGGGTCCCGGGTATATTCCATGCCGTAGAACAATGGGTTGCGAACCAGTGCCGCCTGCCGCTTGCGCAGATAGTCGATATTGGCGTCGCCCCAGACGAAGCTCATATGCGGCGTCGGATTGATGAAGTCGCCCGGCGCTCCCAGACGCCCCGTCTTCACCTCATGCGCCCAGAATTGCCGCGCGACCTCGAACTGTTCGGCGATCACCACCGCCTTGCTCGTATTGATGCTGCCATCGGGGTTTTCGGGGGTATAGTTCAGCTCGGCAAAGCCCGAATGGCCGGTGCCGGCATTATTCCACCCGTTCGAGCTTTCCTCGGCGACATTGTCGAGCCGTTCGAACAGCGCGACCCGCCAATCGGGTTCGAGTTCCTGCAGATAGGTGGCGAGCGTCACGCTCATCACCCCGCCGCCGATCACCACCATGTCGAGCGGGCGGTCGTTGTCGGCCGCGGGGCCCGCGGGCGAGGCCATCGGCCGGAACAGGAAGGCGATCGCGGCGAGCAGCAGGACGATGAAAATACCGAGCGCGATCTTGGTCTTGCGCCAGCGGGACCGGCGTGGTGCCGGCGCGGAGGATGCTTGCATGGAATGAATCCGTTGGAAGATAAGCGCGCGGGAACGCCGTGTTCGGTTCGAACCGCGCCGGAAAATCCTCTTGTAGAACGCGTTATACGATCCCTTGATGGCGCGCAAATCCGCCGTTCCCATGCAATAGTATGTAACATTGGGCCACCCACGGTTCCGCCTGCTCTCCCCGGAGAGCATCGCGCCGGCGATAGCCGGTGCGTCCTGCACGTCTCGGTGCGGGAGGTGTGCGTATGGTTCGAGGCGTTTGCGATCAGCAGGGCCGTCAGGCTTGACGCCGGCGGCCGGCTAGGCCGACGACATTGCTCGGTGATTCTAATGACTCTAACAGCGGTTGCGGATCGGAATGAGACTCGCAGGCTTCGCGATCGATCGCTGCCCCCAGCGAGGCCAATACCCGCCCGAGCGCACCGCCGACGCTGACCTCGGCCAGTTCGCGACAGCTGAGCGTCGCGCGCATCGCCGCCAGCTCGGCGACGGCGACTTCGCGATGCGCTACCGCATCGTGCGGCAGCGGGGCGGGATGGAACCGGCGCGGCAGAAACCGCAGCAATCCGCCCGGCAGCAGCGCCCGATAGATATTCGACGTCTGGCGATAGCGTGGCCCCGCGCCGACGTTGCGACAGAAGCGCCGCTGGCGAACGAGGAACCCCGCCGCCTCCAGTGCCGCCAGCGCCCGCGCCACCGTCGCCCGGCCGAGCGCGGTCGCCTTTGCCAGATGGTCATAGGTCGGGAACACCCGCCCGCCATTCAGCCGGGCCAGCGTGCAAATCTCCTCGAACACCCGTACCGCGCCGGCGGTCAGGCGGCACAGCACCGTCTCGGCCGCGGTCAGCATCCGCCCCTCGCTGCGCGCCGCGCGCCGCCGCGCCCGCCCGGCATCGAGCGCGGCGCGCGCCATGCGCAACAGCCGGTCGGTCTCGCCCTTGGCGGGCACCGCGAAGAAATGGTCCTCGACCGTCCCCGCCTCGACGCTGCCGCGCCGGACGGGTGCGCCGGTGCGGTGCAGCGTACCGCTGCGTGGCCGTTTGCCATGTGCCGGATCGGCCATGCGCGCGATCGCCTGCGCCAGGATAAGCGCCATCATCGTCCCCCTTGTCCGGGGCCGCGACAAACAAGCAAAAAAGGGGCGTGGCGCGAAACGCGCGTCCTTGAACCGACAAGCGATCGGAGGTATTGGAGAAGGCCTGTGAGAGCCGGTTCGACGTTTGGCGACGTCGCTCCAAAACCTGGGACGCCCGGCCTTCGTGCCGGGCTTTCCTTTATGTGGTCACGGCCAATTCCCTGTCATCCCGGCCCCACTGCCGGTTTCAGCGACCTTTGCAGATCAAATCCAACATCGGAAGCGTTCCCGGTTCGTGCTTTCGAGTAGGAAAGCGACAATTACGTTCGTTTCGGCGCAAATCACCGCCGACGATTCGTGCTTTCGAATAGGAATATGACGGTACGTTCGTGCTTTCGGGTAGCAAAAGCCCGGTTCCATTCGTGCTTTCGAATAGGAATTAGACAGCCGGAGCTGCCGCCGATTCGCTCGCATCCGAATCACCCGCCTCATCGGTGCCGAGCGCGCGCGGGCGGCGAGTCAGCACCACTTGTACCGGCGCCGCCCGCCGCCCGCGCCGGGGGGCCTGGTCCTCGGGAACGTCCTGCTCGATCAGCTCGAGGTGATAGTCGGGGATGCTGTCCGATGCCGCTATCTGCTTCAAAGCATTACGGAAATTGGCAAGCGGGTTCTGATAGCCGATCTGCAGGCGGAAGGTCGCGAGGTCGGTTTCCAACCGGTCCTCGCCGCTCGAGCGCGCCACTTCATAGATGCGCCGCTCGATCGGCCCCAGCTGGAAATAGGCGGCGGCATAGTCGAGCACGTGCCGGTCGAGCAGGATCGCGCGGAACAGCCAATCGCACAGGCGCACCTTGACCGCCTTCAGCCGCCGCTCGCCGGCCCGCGTGCGCGAATAGTGCAGCTTGGCTTCCGACAGCCATGAGAAGAAGCCCTCCTCGCCTTCGCCGCCCGCCTCGATATTGGTCTTGATCTGCGTACCCTGTAGTCGTTCCAGCGCCTCAGACAGTCTTCCGTACGACCGTGCCGAGTGATTGGCCCCGGTCACCGTGAACAGATCATGCGCCGTAAAGACGAAGTCCTGCGTGACCGTCTCACCGATCTCGATCTTTGCCAGCATCAGGCTAGCGATATACAGCACAATTTCTTTGTCATAGATGGTCGCGACGCCGCTGGCCGACGGGCGTACTTCGATCGATATGGCATTTGCCTGATAAGTCAGCGGCTTCATCCACGCATTCTTGGCGAGCGCGAAGAATGGAAACGCCATCAACGACCGCTCGCCGCGAATTTCGGCGGTCAGCGGGCTGTCGAGCCGGAACAGATCACCCTGCGGACGGGCGGGCGTACGCGGGGCAGAGGGCTTGCGGGTCATGGGGCTATTCTACTCGAAAGCACGAAGATGCGATGGGAAGCGGGACCTGCCCGTACACGCA
Source organism: Sphingomonas sp. Leaf5 (assembly GCF_001421155.1). Classification (NCBI taxonomy): domain Bacteria; kingdom Pseudomonadati; phylum Pseudomonadota; class Alphaproteobacteria; order Sphingomonadales; family Sphingomonadaceae; genus Sphingomonas; species Sphingomonas sp. Leaf5. The sequence goes on from NZ_LMJZ01000005.1 coordinate 68,019, forward strand.
CGCCGGACAGACCGGCGATCATTCGTGCTTTCGAGTAGGAAATAGCCGGACGGAGCACCATTCCGCCCACCTTGGATCACCGGCGTGGACGCCCGGCGGTACGCGCCTGATCGCCGGCAACCGCGAACGGCGAGGTCGCATTGGCCTGCGGGTCGTAATAGCGATCGATGCGGTTGCGGATACGCGACTGGACCCGGTTCTGGATCCGGCCGTTGATCCGCCCCATTGGCTCGATCCCGACCTCGGCGGCAAGTTCCTCGCGCGTCTGGCGCTGTCCGGTCTGACCGGCCGCGGAGCGCGCGGTTTCACCCTGGCGGGTCTCCGGCAACGGCTGCTGGACCGGCGCGGCAGGTTCCTGCGTATCGTTTTGATAGCGATCCTGCGCCGCGACGGGGGCGGACAGATACAGGGCCAGCAGGAACGGGACGATGCGCATCGCATCGCTCATAGCCCGATCCGCCCCCCGTCGCATAGGCTGGTTCAGCGGCCCACCGGCCGCAGCCGAATGTCGTCGATCTGTCCGCTCAGCCCCGACAGCTGCTCGGACGGCCGCGCGACCAGCAGCAGTTGCTGGACCGGACAGCCCGCCGGCACCGTGAAGCGCCCCGCAAACCGCCCGTTCGCCTGCGCCGAATTAGGCACGGTCACCCGGCCCAGCTCGCGCCCATCGGGGCAGGTCAATGTCCAATAGGGCAAGGCGTTGTCGGCTTGTTCGATGCCGAGACCGCGTCCTTCGATCGCGTAGCTGCCCGGTGGCAGCAACTGCGTCTGGCGCAGGATCGCACCACCAAGATTGGGGGGTACCGCAAAGTCGAAGATGCCGCCCTGCTCGCCACGCTGGATCGTAGCCGACACGCCGCTATCGGTGATCGGCGTCCAGTCGAACGGCGTCGGCGATTGCAGATTGGCCGTAAAATCCGGGTCGCGCGTGACGCGCCGGTCGGCACCCGGCGTCAGCGCAGCATAGAAGCGCCATGCGTCGTCGACATGTCTCTCGGCCAGCAATCGACCGACCAAGGTTGGTGCCGCCCCGATCGGCAGGGCGATGCCGCGGCGCCGGACGGCTTCGAACAGATTGGCGGTCGCTCGCGTGTCGGGACCGGTTCCGGCGACGAAGCCCAGGAACTGCTCGCTCCATGCAGGCCGCCGCGCCAGTGTCGCGATCAACGCCTGCCGGATTTCAGTATCGCTGATCGCCGATGCCAGTACCGGGAACAACAGGTCGGGTGCGATCCGCGACGTGCGTAGCGCGATATCGTAGTTGCGTAACGCACCCGGAATGTCACCGCGACCGACCGCATCCTCAATCGCCCATAGCCGGGTGCGCAGGTCGCGCCGCGACAGTTTTTCCGAATACGCGAAAATACGCCGCGCGGCCGCAGTATCGCCGCGAACCTGCGCATTGATCCCCAGCGTCGCAACCGCCGGCACGGCGGTCGGATCCTGCCGCAGCGCCAGCAGCGCCAGTTCGTCGGCGCGCTTGCGATCGGCCGGAGTCGCATCCGGACCGGATAGCTGCTCGGACAACAGGGCCGTGATCCGACCATCCCATGGTGCCAGTGCATGCGCCCGTGCCGGCGCGGTGCCGCGCATCATATAGGCCAGCGAATGGGCGACCGAGACATAGCCCAACCCGGCTACCGCGATCGCGAGCGCCCCACGCACCCCCCATTCAGTCGCCGACCGCCGGGGACGGGTTGCGCGGCGCTTCGCCATCAGCCCTTGGCCTCAGCGGCTTTGTCGCGGCCATAACCATAACCATATTCATAGCCATAGCCGTAATGCGCTTTGCGCGCCTCGAACTTGGTCAGCACCCCGCCGAAGATATGCGCGTTGGCCGATGCAAGCCGCGCCAATGCAGTCTTCACCAGCGTCGAACGGATGCCATGCGATTCCACCGCATAGACCACGCCCTCGACCCGGCTCGCGATCAGTGGTGCATCGGCAAGGCCCATGACCGGCGGGCTGTCGATCACCACATGATCGAAATGCTCGTGCAGCCGTTCGATCAGCAGCGACAAGCGGTTGCCCGTCAGCAATTCGGCGGCGTTGGGCGGGATCGGCCCGGCCGACATGGCGGTGAAGCCCAGATCGGTCATATCGAAGGTCAGCGGCGCAATATCATCTTGGCCCGCCAGGAAGTTGCTGAGGCCATGGTCGTGGCTCACCCCGCCGAGGTGATGGACGGACGGCGAACGCATGTCGCCATCGACCAAGATTACCCGCTTGCCGCTACGGGCCAACATGGTCGCGAGCGCCAGCGCGGTCGTCGACTTGCCTTCCGCCGGTCGCGTCGAGGTAACCGACAGCGACCGCGGCACGCCATGTTCGGTGGTGAAGGCAAGGTTCGTCTGGATTGCCAGATAGGCATCGACCAGATCGGACTTGCGATCGAGCAGCGCCTCCTTCGGCGTAACCCCATCGACCTTCGGGACCGACCCCAGCAACGGCAGACCAAGCCGCCGCTCGACCTCCGCCGGATCCGCTATCGCCTCGTCCATCTGTTCGAGTGCGAAGGCCAGCACCGCGCTGATGCCGAGACCCGCGATGAGAGCGATGGCAAGGTTGACGAGCAGGCGCGGACTCGACGGCTTTTGCGGCACATCGGCCTGGTCAACCACTGAGACGTTGTTGACGCCAACACCACCAGCGACGCCAATCTCCTTGAAGCGCTGCAACAGTCCTTCGTATAGGGCGCGGTTGGTATCCACCTCTTGTTGATAGATATTGTACTGGATCGATCGCCGCCGCAGGTCGAGATAGCTGCTCTTGAGCTGTTCGACACGTGCCTGCAACGCCCGCTCGCGTTCGACGGCACCGCGATAATCGGTCTCGAGCGAACCCGATACCCGGCGCTCTTCGTTAGCGATACTGCGATCGAGCTGGTCGATCTGCGACTTCAGCGCCTTAACCGCCGGATATTCCGGTTCGAACTGGATCAGCAGCTTCTGGTATTCGGCTGCGAATTCGGCACGGCGCTGACGCAGCGTGTTGATCGCCTGATTGCGCAGTGCTTCCGACGAAGCACCGGCCCGACCGCCCTCGCGGTAACGCGCCTCGGCCGCGATGCGTTCGGCCGTGGCTTGGCTCAACGCGGTATTAAGCGAGGCAAGGTCGTCAGCGACAATCGAACGTTCCGACGTAGTACCATCACCATTCTGCTGCGCGGGGAGGTTAATGATCCGCTCCTGCGACGCATAGGCAACCAACTGCCGCTGACTTTCGTCGAGCCGCTCCTTCTGCTGTGCCAACTGCCGTTGAAGCAGGTTGCGGCCGTAGGAGGTCGCCTGCACCTTGCGTTCCAAGTTAGTCTGTATGAACGCGTCCGACCACGTATTGACGATCCTTGCCGAGAATGCAGCATCCGGGCTGGTAAAGCGGATCTCAACTAGGCGCGATAGTCGGGTCGGCGCCACATCCAGATGGTCACGCAGGATTTGCCCCGCAGTTCGCTGACGAATAGGGCGCCCGGCAGCAGGATAACGTCCATTGACCAACTGAAAGGCCGGGTCGTTAGACGAAGATCCAAAGAGTTCGTAGAATTTGGGATCATCGACAAGTCGCAGCTGGCTCGCTACGCGCTCGGACAACGCACGCGACCTTAGCAAGCCATATTGCGTTTGATAGAATTCCTGATCCGCAACGCTCGTTTCGCGTTCCACACCTTGAAAATTGGTTACTTGGCTAGATTCACGTGAAATTTCGATCGTTGCAGATGCCGTGTATTTTGGCGTCATCAGCAACGTTACGATCAAGCCAAGAAGAACGAACGCAACCGTCGTTCCCAGGATAACATAGCGCCAACGGATCGCGATCCGCAGATACTGGCGCAGTATCGAACTTTCGTCCTTGGCCGGCACGGCAAGCGTCGGCGATTGAGAGCCGCTACGCGGACCGGAAACAATGGAAGTCATGTCGGCAAGGGCCTTATTGCAGTATCGCGATCAACGGAGCCGCCAGCAGCGGCGAAACCGAAACGAAGTCACGGAACAGGCGACGCTGCGGTGAATCGCCTACGACGATGACGTCGTTGGCAAAGACCGGAGGATCATCATAGGCCCCCTCACGGATCGCCGCGACGTTGTACAATCCGGCCATACGGCGGTTGTCGACCGTGCGCAGAATGACCACGTCGTCTTGCCGGGCAAATTCGGACAACCCTTTGGCGGAAGCGATGACCCGCATCAGCGTCATCTGGTTGGTGACAGGATACAGGCCGGGTTCGACGACCTGCCCGTCAATCGTCACCACTTGGCTCACCGAGCTCTTGATATTAACCGTGACTTCGGGATTGCGAACGTAGCGTGCGCGTAACGCTGCCTCAATCGTCAGCGCTAGTTCTTCGGCAGTCTTACCGCGCGCGTCTATGGTTCCAGCGAGTGGCATTGCGATCCGCCCGCTGGAGTCGACCTGCATTTCGCGGTTGAGATCGGGAACGCTGAACACGGTCACTTCGATGGTGTCCAGAGGACCGATTAACGCTGGCCGGTCCGCAGCAGTCAGATCGTTGCGGTTCGGCGGTGGTAGCGCCTGACTGTCCTGTACGACGGTCAAGCGCGCGCTGGATTCCAGCGGCGTACGCTTAGCGCATCCGGTAAGCGCGACTGCCATAAAGAAAGCGATACTGATCTTACGCATGCGCTCGGAATATTCCGCAAATAAGGGGGTTGATATCGGCCGCCTATAGATGTTGGTCCTGTCCGGGTAAAGCTGACTGCCGGACACTGCCATTGCCGTGCAGCCACAATCCCGCCAAGACGACGACGGCCATCATCATCGATGTGCGGGCAGGATAATCGACGACGCTGGCCAGAACCACGAGCAGCAGCAGAACAGAACCTAACATAGGCAAGGCAGACCCGCCGATACGGCGTGCGCGCAATGCACGCACCCCGGCAAACGCCAGCCATCCGAGAGCGCCCAGCAGCATGAGAGCGCCCGCTAAACCGCTATCTAAAATAATTTCCAGGAAATCATTATGCGCATGGTTGAAATAGGTGAACTTCAGTAGATGGAACGGTTCATGTATCCGGAAAATAGGATCAAAATCTCCGAACCCGGATCCGAACGGAAAATAGGTCTTGATCATTGAAAGTACAGTCGGCAGCCCACGACTACGCATATCCTCAGCCGCTTCGGTTGCAAGCGCCCGATTGATTGCAACTGCACGGTCAGCAGCGACGCTCATCAGGACGAAAATAGCGATCATCGCGACGAACGCAGCGATTAGTGTAGGAAGAACCCAGCGTGGGGCACGCGCTAATACGCGTTTCAGGTCGCGCCAGACCAGCATTATACCGGCAAGCAATCCTAGTAGTCCGAGGGCAAGGCCGGCACGCGAACCGGTCGCAAGGATTGTCAGGGCGAACAAGACCATCAGTCCCAACGCAACCGGACCTCGCCAACCGGGATGCGCTCGACCTCCCAGTGCCCAGACCGGAGCAAGTGCACAACCAAAGGCTAGGAACAGGGCGAAATGGTTGCGATTGGCGAAGTTTCCGCTGATCTGACCGATCGTATCGTTGATAAGCGGATTGCTCAGCACGCCGCCGGAAAACTGGAACAAGCCATAGAGCATCGAGGCAAAAATCAGGCCTAGCAGTATCGCGGGCAGATGGGCGCGCTCCTGATCACTGGCACCGCTCGCCAGTACCAGCACCACCAGCGGCACGATCAGGGAATGCAACGCATTGAACGTCGCGCCTGGCACCAGCGACCACGGACGCCATTGTTGCGGATCGCTTCCAAGAGCGTCGGCAAATGGCATGCGGCCGGGTAATGCGTGCCAAAGAGCAGGGGGAAGGGGAACCAGTTGTATCACAACCAGAAGAATGCCCCCCCCAGCAACAGCCACAACGGCTTGGCGTTAGCGAAGCTAGGCTTTGGTGCCAGCAGGATCGCCAGGATCAGCGACAGCCAAGCAACGCTACGAACAATGACCTGACCCAAGACATCGGCACGGGAACCGCCCCCTGCTAGCCATAGGACGGCCAGCAATCCGCACAGCAGCACGAACGAAAGGCTGGGCATGGCAAAGGCAGGAGAACGGCGACGTGGCTGCATGGCAGCGACGCTTAGGGGATCGGCACGATCAACGGAACCACCGATGGCGATTGCCAAGAGAAAATGAGGGATCGTCCAAACGATCAGCAACCCTAACTCCGAAATCCACAGAGCGTGCATGCAGCGGTTTACAATCCGGCAGCTTCGCTCCTAAGGGGACGCTCATAGCAGACTGGACAGGTGCGGTGCACGAACCCGATTTCAGCCGACTGGAAGGCGAGTTTGTCGACTTGCTGCCGCTCGTGCCCGATCATGCAGATGTGACGTTTGGCTGGCGCGGTGGTACGCGTGCCAGACTGCTGAACCGTGGTGCCATCTCGGTTGAACAGCAGTGCAACTGGATCGCAACTCGTCCTAGCAGCGAGCGCAATTATCTGATCGTACTCAAGGATAAAACGCCGGTCGGCATGGTGTCGTTGGTCGAAATCGATATGGTGGCACGCAAGGCCGAGCCCGCTCGCTTTCTGATCGGTGATGAGGATGCCGTTCGCGGCGTTCCGGTCGCCGCTGAAGCGTTGTTGCTGCTTTATCGTCACGCTTTCGATGTGCTCGGGCTGCACCGTTTGTACGGCACAGTTGCCGCCCCCAATCAGCCGATGATGAAATTCCACGAATACAGTGGCATGCGTCGCGAAGGTGTGCTGCGGGACCATTTGTTCCTCGACGGCGAATTCCACGACGGCATGGTATATGGCCTGCTGGAACCGGAATATCGATCGGTGACGATCCGCCGGCTTCAAGGGCTGGTCGCCATGGGACGTCGCACGTCTCAACCCTAATAATTTCAGGAGATTTGCTGTGTCCATTACCAAAGATCGCGCGCTTGAAATCGTTCTTGCCGCGCTTGCCAGTGCCAATGAGGAACTGGACGCTTCCGAACAAGTCACGGTAGCACCCGATACCCAGTTGTTCGGTGCCGATGCGCAAATCAACTCGCTGACGCTGGTGTCGCTGATCGTTGATGTCGAACAGGCGGTCGACGATGAAACCGGCCAGTCGATCAGCCTGACCGACGAAGCGACCATGAACCGCGATCCGTCGCCCTTCCGTAACGCCGACACGCTGTCCGATTATATCGTCGAGCTGTCGAACACTCGCGGCTGACGATGACACAGGCGCATGCCGGCAAGGTTGCCGTCGTCAGCGGCAGCCGTCGCGGTCTTGGGCGCTTGATCACAGAACATCTGCTGGAGCAAGGCGTCACGGTTCATGGCATAGCCCGCGGCGAAGCAAGCTTCGAAGCGGCGGGATATACGCATCATGTCGCCGACGTGGCAGATGCAGCTGCGGTGGATGCCGTCTTTCGTCACATTCGTGGCGAACGGATGGGATTGGACTATCTGATCAACAACGCCGGCGTTGCGACGTCGGGGTTCGCGATGATGTTGCCGCCGACAGCGGCAAGTGAGATGGTATCGACCAATCTGCTCGGCACGTTCCACCTTTCGCGGGCGGCCGCGAAGCTGATGACGAAGCGTCGCACCGGGCGCATCGTCAACATCGGATCGATCATGGCCGTCGTGGAACCGGCCGGAGGTTCGATCTATGCCGCGACCAAGGCAGCGATCGAAACCTTGGCACACGTCCTTGCCAAGGAACTGGGGCCGGTCGGGATCACCTGCAACACGCTGGGTCTATCGGTGATCGAAACCGACATGCTCGACACACTGTCGCGCGATCTGTTGAACACCATTGTCGCTTCCATGCCGATCGCCCGCCCGGCAACTCCCGCAGACGTGATGAACGTGCTGGACTTCTTGTTGTCCGACGCAAGCGGGTACATCACGGCACAAACGATCTATCTCGGCGGCCTGCACTGATGGTCGAACAGGTCGGTCATGGAATCTGGGTCGTGCGCGCCGGAGCCATCGTCGCGAACAGTTATATTCTCGATGCCGGCCCCGGCCGTGCCGTGCTGGTCGACGCCGGAATGGATGGTGAAGCGATTCAGGACGCCCTGACGTCTCTCGACCGGGTACCGGTTGCGATATGCTGTACCCATGGTCATTTCGATCATGTCGGCAGTGCCCGGTTCTTCGTCGAACGATACGCCATCCCGACCTATCTTCCTCGCCTTGACCTGCGTGTTGCCAAGACCGGCAATGGCCTCCTTATGCTGATGAGGCGGCGGGACCGTATCACCTTGCCCAACTTCGAGCTTGTGGATGACGGCTTCACGCTCGATGTCGGAGGAAGCCCGCTACGCTACCATCATACTCCTGGACACACTCCGGGCAGTTCGATGCTGTCCTGGTGCGGCGCATTGTTCACCGGCGACACGCTTTATTCGCGCGGAATGGGCCTTGCCCGCCGCCCCAACGAAGATCTGGACGGCATTCGCACCAGCATCCAGCGCATGTGGCCGATGATCGTCAAGCACCAGATCCACCCCGGCCATGGACCAAGCGGAGAGGGTGCAGTCATTGTGATGCAGAATACGGCGCTGCGTACATTCCTCGAAACCCCCTGCTGAGGTCCCGACATGCACGATCCCTCCGGCAAGATCGCCGCACGCATCGCCGCGATCGCAGTCCATCTGCCCGAAACGATCCTTGATAACGGAACGCTCTCGCGCGACTTCCCGATCTGGCAGGCCGACCAGATCGAAGTGAAACTCGGTATCCGCGAACGACGGATCGCCGGGGCCGACGAAACGGCGGGGGATTTGGCCGTTGCCGCGGCGGAAAAGCTGTTCGCCTCGGGCGCGATCGAACGGGATCAGATCGATTTCCTGCTCGTCTGTACCCAGACCCCGGATCATGCGATCCCCGGCGTAGCCTGCATCGTACAGGACCGCATTGGGCTTTCCAAGCGAACCGGCGCGCTGGATGTGGCATTGGGCTGTTCAGGCTATGTCTATTGCCTGTCGCTTGCCGCCGGACTGATTGCAGCGGGAGCGGCCCGCCGCATCCTGTTGATCACGACGGACACCTATTCCAAGATCATTCACCCCGGTGATCGATCGGTCCGCCCCCTCTTTGGCGACGGTGCCACCGCTTCGCTAATCGAAGGAGATTTAGAAACCCGATCGCACATCGGGCCGTTCGTCTTCGGAACCGATGGCAGCGGCGCACGGCACCTCATCCTCGAAGCGGGCGGAACCCGTCTGCCACGATCGGAAGACACGGCCCGTTCGCGTGAGGACGCCAGCGGCGTGGTGCGCAGCGCAGACACGCTGTCGATGAACGGGCCTGCAATCCTCGCCTTTACCAATCGTGAAGTACCAAGCAGTTTCGACGCGCTTCTGGCAAAGGCGGAATGGTCACGGGACGGTATCGACCGCGTGATCGCCCATCAGGCGAACAAGTTCGTGCTCGATACGCTGGCCAAGAAGCTGCGTATCCCGGCCGCGTTGCTCCCTCACCGGTTCGCCGAGACGGGAAACACGGTTTCCTCGACCATCCCCATCGCCTTGGCCGCCCTGCATGAAGAAGGCTCGCTCAAGCGGGGCGAGAAGATCGTGCTGCTTGGCTTCGGCGTGGGCCTTTCTTGGGCAGGCGCGGCCCTGACCTGGTAGGAGTACCGATATGGAAAACACTGATATCGTGCAGACAGCTCCGTCTGCGCACCCGCTCGACTGGTTCGTCGAACGATTGGCCAGCGGCGGCGATCGCATCGCCTTCATCCACCGTGATAAACGGATGCGCTACGACGAAGTCGTGGAGCGGATCGCATACCATGGCCGGCACCTCGAACAGGTCGGGATCGCCAGGGGCGAGATCGTCTGCGTCCTGGCGGATTACTCGCCCGATGTATTCTGTTTCATGCTGGCTCTGGCCAAGATCGGCGCGATACAGGTTCCATTGACGACCGAATCCGTTGTCGAACGCTCGACCGCGCTTTCGGTTTGCGGCTGCGACTGGCAGGCGACATTCGATGCCGCCGGACGCGAAGTGACGATCGAGCGGTATGCGCTTCCCGCGGACAACGCGCTTCTCGACCAGTTCCGCGAGCGGGGACATCCTGGCCTGATCTTGTTCTCATCGGGATCGACCGGCACGCCCAAGGCGATCCTGCACAATATGGTCACCGTCGCGGAAAAATTCCGCGTACCGCGTGCCGCGACCATCGCCATCGCCTTTCTGATGATCGACCATTTCGGCGGGATCAACACGATCATCGCCATCACCTCCAGTCTCGGTACCGTCGTGACGGTCGGCGACCGGTCGGTCGGAACGATCTGTCGCGCGATCGCCGATGCCAGGGTCGAGCTGTTGCCGGCAACGCCCTCGTTCCTCACCATGATGCTATCATCGGGGGTCTGGCGGGATCATGATCTGTCGTCGCTCACCCGGATCACCTACGGCACCGAAGTCATGCCGCAGTCGACGCTCGACCGGATGCGGCAGGTTTTTCCGAACGTCGAATTCCAGCAGACCTACGGCTTGTCCGAAGTCGGCGTATTACGTTCGAAATCGCGCCCCGACGGTTCGCTCTGGGTTAAACTAGGCGGCTCCGGCTTTGAGACCAAGGTTGTTGACGACGTGCTCTGGGTCCGGTCGCAATATGCGATGGTCGGCTATCTCAACGCCCCTTCGAAGTTCGATGCGGAAGGGTGGTTCAATACCCAGGACCGGGTCGAACAGGATGGCGAATGGGTCCGTATCCATGGCCGCGTCACCGACCTCATCAACGTCGGCGGACAGAAGGTCTATCCGACCGAGATCGAGGACGTTATCCTGACGATACCGAATGTCGCCGATGTCGCGGTTTTCGGCGAGGACCATGCCTTGCTTGGCAAGATGATTGTTGCACGCGTATTGACGGTGAAACCCGAAGCCATCAGCGATCTTAAGAAACGCATTCGCACCGAATGTTCACAGCGCCTTGCCAACTACAAGGTACCCAGCAAGGTAATCCTGGCGGACGGTCCGCTATATTCCGGGCGGCAGAAGAAACTGCGGGGATGATACCGACACCGGCAGCCGCTACCCGATACGAAAGGGTTCGGCTGCCGGACGTTCCTCGTCGAACTGGTACAGGGCGGAATCATCGAACAGCCGGACCCCGGCATAGCCACGGGGAAAATCGAACCGGACTGCCGGACGCGTACGCACAGCGCGATAGTCGCCACCATGGCCTAGGAACGCGCTACCGCTCAGATCAAGAAAGGCGCGCGCCGCCCCCGGGCCGTTCTGGCTACCAAAAACGATAGCTGGTGCCAGCGCGCTTTTGGCGAAGCGATTGAACACGCATCGCGTGAAGCCATAGGTCAGCAACCGGTCGGGATGATCGACGACGATATCGCTGCCGTGATTATCTTCGAAATATAGTGCGCTGGCATCGATCGCGACGCCGCCTGCCAACCCCGACTGACCGACAAACAGTCCGACCGACCGTTGACCGGGGGCTTCCACGCCGGTCGACTCGATCGTCGTTCCGCGCATCGAAACACTGGTTCCGGCAACGATCTCCACGCCGATCCGCAGCGACGCAAGGATCGAACAAGAATCGATCGCGATCACATTGGGGGTCGACTGATATTTCCCCTGTTCAAGACGGATACCCTGCCGGTCGTAATAGCTGAGGAGATTGTCGATTCTGCCGACCAGGCAGCCAATCAGGTGGACACCATATCCGTTGCGGAAGGTCCGCAGATCGTCGAGTTCAAACTGACGGACATTCTCGATCAGAAGCCCGGCCCCGTTGCCGAAGCCGTTCATGCCGCGGTCCGGCCGCTCGATCCGGATGCCGCTCAGACGAAGATGATCGAATTCGGGCATGTTGCCGACGATCCGTAGCGCCGGGCGATCAACCGATCCGTCCATCAGGAGCATGGTATTGGCCGCCCCGTCTCCCACGATCCCAAGTCCGCGGCCTTTGCCGCCGATGCGAATGGCCAGGGTCCGGGTCGTACGATACTGTCCCGAGGGCAGGCGAAGCGTGGTTCCCGCCGCGCCGACCGCCAGCCAGGCCGCAAGCGCATCGCTATCGTCCGCGCGTCCATCCCCCACGGCTCCGAATTGCTGCGGTACCGGTGCGAGATGCGCCGAAGCGCTATCGGTTCGGGCAACGGGACGCTGCCGAGTACCGATCGTCGCCGCTCCGACTGCTCCGATCGGAATCGCCGAAAACAACGCCCGCCTTGTCGTATCGGTCATTTGAATATTCCGGTCATGACCTCACGGTACGCCTGTCCGGCACAATCGTTCATTGCCGGTGGAACAATAGTCGCATGGCGTCCTTCACCATATGCCCGATCGTGAAGCGATCCTCGAATCGTTGCCGGGCGCGTTGCCGCAACAGATCGTCCTTGCGATCCAGTATCAAGGTCAACGCCTGGCCCAGCGCCGCCGCATCGCCTGCCGGAACCAGCGCACCGGTTTCTCCATGGCCGGAAACTTCCGGCACGCCCGATCCCGCAATGTCGGTTGCGACGATGGGTATCGCGTGCGCCATTGCCTCCAGTTGGACGATCGCATAGGCTTCAGATCGTTCGACCGACGACATGGCATATACCGCGGCGACCTGAAACAGCGCCTGCAACGATGCATCGTCCTGACGCCCCGCCAACAGGACGCGATCCGCTACCCCCAACCGGTCGATCAGCCCGGAAAGGTGATCCCGTTCAGGACCTGCTCCGACGATCACAATACGGGTATCGGACGGCATGTCTCGGGACGCGCGGATCAGCACGTCGAAACCCTTGTATTTGACGAGCCGTCCGACCGCGAGGACGATACGGCCCGTCTCTCCGACGAAATCGGCGATCGCGTCGGGCAGCGTCTGCTGCGGCAGATGATTCACATCGTCGATACCGATCGCCAGCACCCTGGTCTTGTCACGAACCGCGCGCAATCTTGGCGAGGCATCGGCGTAAGCCTGCGTACTGGCAAGCACCAGGTCGGAGCGGCAGAGCAGATATTTCTCGGCCACCCCGACGATGCGGCCGAGCACGCCCTTGTTGACGACATCGCTATGCCAGTAAGTCACCAGACGCCTGGTCCGCAGGAACGGGACCGCCGCAATTGCCAGAACATTGGGATAATGGACCAGCACGACATCTGCGTCGCGCGCGCGTCGGATCGTGCGCCATAGCCATGGGAAGCTGATCGGCTGCGACGAAACCGTTCGCCCGGCATGCGACCGGTCGACGATGACGTCACCGACCCGCTCCACGACGGTCTCGTCGCGGGTAAAGACGGTGATTTCGGACGATATGCCGCTGGCCGCTACCCCGTCCGCCAGATTCTTGGCAAAAGTTTCGATCCCTCCCCATTCGGGTGGATAAAATTTGCCGATCTGAACGAACCGCTTTTGATGCACAGTATCATGCATGGTGCTTGCTCGTGGATGTCGTCGCCAGCGCATGGTCAAGGACGGCAACGGCCGTCCGATCCCAGTCAAAACGGCCCGCATTGCGATAACCCGCTGCGATGATCGCTACGCGGCGCGCCTCATCCTCCAGCAACGTGACGACATGGGCCGCCAGTTCGCTCGGGCGGTCTGCCTCGAAATACAGCGCGGCGTCACCGGCGATCTCGGGCAATGCACCGCATTTCGTACTGCACACCGGGACGCCCAGCCCCTGTGCTTCCAATATGGGCAGGCAGAAGCCTTCGGCGACCGATGCGATGGTCAATGCGACCGCGCCGCGATAGGCGGCTGCCAGCGCTTCGTCATCGACCGCTTCCAGAACACGCACGGCTCCCTGCATGGCGTGCCGCTCCACGGCTGCCGCACGCAATCCATGCGGATCGGCACCGACGTGGCACAGGTCGATGGCATGGCCTTGGGCGCGGAGTTCGGCGAGCGCCGCAACTATACAATCGATGTTCTTGTTCGGCAGCACGGCACCGACGAACAGGATGTAAGGCCTGGGCGCTGCCAGGGGTTCGGCGGCGGGCAGGTCGCGCCCCGCCGAATGGACCGTCACGATCCGATCGCCGATGTCGGGCCATGCCTTGGCAACCTCTCGCGCCGTATTGTCCGATATGGCGATGACCACGTCACTGGCACGCGCCGCGCGGGGTACCGCCAGTGCGAGATACCGGCGTCGCCGCGGCTCGACCAGTTGGGGGACGGTGCGGAAATACAGATCGTGGATGATGGTGACGACCCGCCGCGCACCGCTGGTCGGTCCGGCAAAGATCGGATTGACGATCACCGCAACCTTGTCCCGACGCAGCCGGGCAGGGAGTAAGGCACGTTCGTACAGGACCCGGGCGACCCGGTTCTTCAACCTCGGCGTCGGCGACAGGAACCGGCGCGCCAGCGGCGAAAAATGGTCGGTGCCACCTGGCTGGACGATCCCCTGCAAGGTCGCCTCGACCCGCCCGTCGTCGACCACCCGTACCATCGCTTCAAACAGCGACACCGCGTATCGCGATGTCCCCCCCACGAGGATTGCACTAACAGCGGTCAGGTTGACCGCGATCCGTGGCGCCTGTCTGGGCGGGGGCAGGCGGCGGGCATCATTGATGGCCCGGACGCGAAACGCGGCCTGCGCCTTGTCGTCACGGCGCGCCGCAAGACGCAACAGGACCTTGCCCAACATCAAGGGATATTGGGTTGCACGCAGCCATTTCGGGAAATGCTTGCGTAAGAAGCGAATCTGCCCCTCATGGAACATGCGCGCGCCGAACGGCGACGTGCCGCCGCCGGTCAGAATGCTGACCTTGTGATCGAGCGTAGGTTCCCTGAGGACGGTGATCGGCTGTTTCGCGACCAGGCAGCGATACGCCCAGTCGACGTCTTCCCAATATACGAAGAATTGTTCGTCGAACAAACCGATGCGCTCGAGCGTCGCGCGCTCGATCAGCAGACAGCATCCCGGAGCGAACGTCGCCGGCCAGAAATCGCCACGGGGCGGTGGCGTCTCGAACATCCGTGCCTGGAACGCCCCCCGCCACCAGGTAAAGTCGCCGCCGGCATACCAGAACCGGTCACGCCAGGTGGCATATCGTACCGCGGGTGCCAGGACCGTGGTCCCGTCACGTGCCGGCGAATGTGCCAGTCGCCCCAGAAAATCCCGGTCGAACACGACGTCGTTGTTGATGATGACGACCGCGCCGTAACCGGCTGCCAGAGCAACCCGCATGCCCTGATTGGTGGCGGCCCCGAACCCGACATTCTCCGAATTGCGGATCAGGACATGCAGCGGCCCATCCCAAGCCTCGACCATCGCGACCGAGGCATCGCTCGACGCATTGTCGACGACAATCAGGTCCCAGGCACGATCGATCTGCCGATCCAGCGAGTTGAGAAAATCTGCGAGAACCGGTTCACTGTTATAGGTAACGGTAATCAGCGCCAGACGGTCGCCGCGTTGCAATCCGGGCGTCATGTCAGCACCTGTGTAGTCGTATAGCCATAGTATAGATACGCCGCCGCAGCGAACCACAATATGATCGGCGGGATCTGACGTATCGATATTGGTTCCCTGAAGACCAGAAAGATGATGCCGACCGCCAAAGAGTCGCGCAGTCGCAGCGCCAATTCCAGTGAATCCCGCAACAATACCAGCGACAGATAGGACATGAGCGTCATGCCGAAGAACACCCGGGTATATTCGTTCTCGAACGTCGAGGGTATCGTGACCATCCACACGATGATACCGACGGTCATCACGCTGGCGAACGACAGGATATTGGCACTATCCGCATTCAGGTCGTTGTAGACATAGGCGGTCGTCAACGGATTGAACTGGGAGAAGACGTCGACGATCAGCTGCTGGAGCGCGGGCAGGACTGTCGATCCGGCAACCAGGATCAGCGCGCCCACGATGATGACAACACGCCCCTTGATCTGTCGGGCACCCAAAGCGACCAACGGCATCACGACCATGCTGTAGTGGAACAGGATGCCAGCGACGGTGAAGACCGCGAACATCCACCACCGTCGCTGCAGCATCGCATGGATGCCCAGCAGCGCGAAGCCGATCCCTACCGCCGCCCGGATCTGGGTATATTCGTGGAGGAGATAGAACCCCAGTATGTAGCTCATCGCGGCAAGGAGCGGAGAGCGAAGATATCGCTCGAACAGATAGAATTTGCAGCCCAGCGATACGCCGGCCATCCCTACGAACAGGGACTCGTATCCAAGGCCAAGATTGCTCCAAAGCCACGAAATGATCTGGAAACCATATTCGAACCGGCTATTGGCAAGATCGAAGAACGGCCCGATCGTCTGGTAATAAAATAGATAGTTCGGAAGATCGGGAGAATCGCCGAACCACTGCTGTCCCGCGGCTAGCGAAAGCACCGCCCACATCGTGACCAGAGCGATGCGGGTGATTAACTGCGTTTCAGCGTCGCGCTCGACGGGACCGGGAATCCGTACCGCAAACCGGTCCTGGAACATCGTGCCGATGGTCATGGCATCACCCTGCCGGGCAACAACGCCAGCATCCTTGCCGCGACCTGGGACCAGGCGAATTTGGCGACCGCTTCCAACCCGTGTGCGACGCGTGACTGCCGATCGCTCCCCTGATCGATCGCCCGTATCGCAGCGGCAATGGCATCGGGATCACGATTGGCCACGATCCATGCATTGTCGGGCGTCGCGGGAAGATAACCGGTCGTGACGACAGGCGTGCCGCACGCCATCGCTTCCATCACCGGATAATGAACGGCGCCGTGCTGGATCGTCCCCGGTGCCACCATCGCGTCGATCGAGCGGTAGAAGCCGGCAAGCGCGGCGTCTCCCTGCAACGGCACGACTTCGGCGGCCGGGTGGCTCCAGTCCGTCGGAAGATTGCCGAATGCCACGCGAAGGCGATAGCGCGGATCGGCGGCATGCAGTTTCTCGAACGCCTTGAGGACGTAGATCGTCCCCTTGTCCGGTTCGTGCCGGCCGATGCATCCAAGGACGAACGTGTCACGATCGCGCCGGTCCGAATCTGGTCTGAAATTCGACAGGTCGATACCCGGCGGCACCCAATGTTCCGCGCGGATGCCCTTGTAACGAAGGTAGAGTGGCGAATTCACGATCCGCAACGCCGGAATGGCATAGGACGCCTTGGCCAGCGCCCAATGGACCGGTTGCTTCATCGCATCGAAGAAGTCCGGTTCATATGCCTGAATATAATAGACCCGTTTTCTTGCCGGAATACCCGCCACCAGCAACAACAAGGGTGTGAATGCCTGGTTCGCGAGGAAGACGTCATAGTCGTCGCGCAACGCCCGCAGCCCCTTGAACAGGGCACGGAAACGATCCTTGCCCGGCATCGGTCGGGCATCTGAAGACCCCGTTGCCAGCGTGCCGTCGCGACGCACCCGACGGATGCCGCCATTGGTTTCGAAATAGGGGCGATCCACGCCTTCGGGAACGAGGAAATCGACCGTGATTCCACGATCAGACCATTCGCTGGCCAGGCGGGACAAGACGCGATAGCCCCCCTGTGCCCCGAAACCAAAAATCGGGATGAGGATCTTCACAACGGCCACCACTGCAAACCTGCCCCGTCGAAGACTGCACGGCGGGCAACTGGGTCACGCCTCTACCGTCGCCCGCCCCCGATGGCAAATGCGCGCCGGATGGAGCCGCCCTCCGCGTGCCTCTTGTCCAAAGGATTCCGCCCATGGGGACCGGGCAGAAGCTGTCGGCAGCCTTGGCCGCATGGAAATTCCTTGCCCGGCCGGCATGGCCGTTTCAGGTCGTTCCGGCCGCCTGTGTTGCTACCGGCCTTCCACGACGGTTCAGCCAGCGCTGCACCGGCCTCTCAAACGCCATGTACAACGGAACGGAAAGCAGAACGGAAACACCGCCCGCGATCAGGGCAACAATCCCGTAACTACCGAATATACCGGTGGCATATCGCATCACCAGTTGATGGATCATATACAACATGAAACTGGCTTCGCCCATTAGCAAGGCCAGCGGATGCGATATCCATTCGGAAATTTTTCCCGCTTCATGTGCAAATACCCAAACCAGAGCAATTGCAGCCGGCAAGAAAGCCAACGATAATGAAAACTGCTCGGGTATGTTGACATAGTTTATCAACAGGATAGACGATATGGCGAAAGAAATAGTAAGTATTTCAAATATTGTTCCGCTTCTTGCCCTTATCCCTTGGACATAGGACCGGCCCAAGGCCATTCCAACTACGAATTCCACCAACCGAACCAGCGGTTTTATGTAGAACATCCAATGGGACGTTACCGGCAAGGCCGCTTCGTCCCACGACGCAGCAAGTATGACGATCGACATAGTCCAGAAAAGGACCAGGACAAGGGATAATTTTACCCCTATCTTCGACAAGCCAACGATCAATATCGGGCATAGGGCATAAAAGAACTGCTCGTCAGAAATACTCCACGATACTGCATTCATGCTGAAGTAAATGCTTGGCGCTACAAACCAGCTTTGTATCAAAAGAACATTTGCTGCCAGACCGTCCCATGCCTGACTGGCCGAGCCGGCCATCGGCACAACCGCGAGCGGCATTGCCAGGATTACCGTAAGAAGATGGGTCGGATAGATTCTTGAAAATCTTCTGCGCAGAAAGGCGAAGGCGTCTTTCCCGGATTTGATACGCCCGTCGTAATTGTACGCAAGAATAAAACCCGACAGCACAAAGAAGAAAGTTACCCCCACATGGCCTGCCGGAAGCAGGCCGACGTGATGGATCACTACCATCAACGCCGCAAAAAAAGCGCAAGGACGTGAGAGGCTTGAGGGTAGAAATGGCCGACATCCAGACTCTTCTATCTATAATATCAGATCAATCGGAATAATACCGACAATTAATTTTCCAGTATGACGGCGACAGAAAATGGTGAGCCATCAGCATATGTTGTTGGATTTATGCCATATCAGCGTCATCGTTCTTGTGGCTGATCTTTCGAAATATCAGCAGATACAGCGTAACCAGATAGATCGAATAGGTCGCAAGATGGGCGGCGGCGACACCCTTGAAGCCCAGAACCGGGGTCAATAGAACCGTCATGACCCAGAACAACCCGGCAAAGACGATTTCAGTGGTAATGAACAACGTCGTCATCGCCCGCCCGAGCATCACGAACGCCAGCATCCAGCTCGCGATTTTTACGACGTCGCCCATCATCTGCAACGCGAACAGGTCGCGCATCGGAAGGAACGACGGCGCGAACAGGATCTGGATGATGAGATCGCGCAACAAATACACGCAGCACGACAATAGTGCCACCACAGGCACGACTACCTTGAAACTACGAACGATTTCAGAATGGACGTCGCGAATATCTTTCAGTTCGGAAATCTTAGGGAGATAGTAGAGTGACAGGGTGGTCGTGATGAACGTGAGATACAACGCGCTGATACGCCACATCGCATCCCAATATCCGGCATAATCCATGCCGAACTGGACAACCAGATGCTGGCGTACCGCGATCAGGCTGAAGGGACCGGCAAGGGCGGTTGCCGCAGCCATCAGAACATAGCGTCCCAGTTTCGCGGCGAACACCCGGTCGATCCGGCCGACCATGTCCCGCCAGGCGAACCAGTCCGCCGACATGGTCTGATGCAGGGTCACGAAAAACGTCAGCGCCTGATTCAAAGTCAGCGCGACGAGCGCGCCATATAGACCGAACCAGAAGCTCAGTCCGATCGTCGCCAGCAGGCCGATGATCGATCCCGCGATGCCCGACACGACGAAACGCCGCAGTTCCTTGCGTCCTTGCAGGATCGACAGGAACAATGCGTTGAAACCGATCAGGACCAGCGCGGCGGCCAGCCACAGGAACACGCCGTAATAGCCGGCATCCCCCAGCAGCAACCGCGCCAGCCAGACGCTCGCCACCGCCACCGCCACCGCGCTGCCGCACGACGCCAGCAGGGTTATCGTACCGGCGGTGCGCCATAGTCGCCGTTGCGCGGCAAGATCATCGCCATGTTCGGCGGTGTATTTGGTGACCCCGGTTCCCAACGCGCCCGTCGCGAACGCGATCACCACGGTGATGCCGTTCTGGAACTGCCCGATCAGCGCATAGCCCGCCGGACCGACCAGAACCGCGAGAAACTTGTTGACGACGAGCGCGCTGACCATGCGCACGCCGACCGCCAACCCGTTCCAGACACTGGTCTTCAAAAGCGCCATGGTGACTGCGATCGATCAGGACGGACGGCGTTCGACCCAGGCATGGATTGCACCGACCACCCGCTGCGCCTGTTCCTCGGTCATGGTCGGCCCTATCGGCAGGCTCAGGACCTCACGGTGGATCGCTTCGCTGATCGGCAAGCTACCCTCACCGACACCAAGCCCGGCATAGGCAGGCTGGAGATGGGGTGGAATGGGATAATGGATCATCGTGGCGATGCCCCGCTCGCGCAGGAAGGCCGCCAGCCCGTCGCGATCGTCGGTCCGCACGACATACAGGTGCCAGACCGGTTCCGATCCGGTGGCGACGCTCGGCAGGATCAGTCCGCGGTCCTTCAGTCCGCGATCATAGACGGCCGCGATCCGCGAACGCTGGGCGTTCTCGGCGTCCAACCGGCTCAGCCGAACCGCGAGGATCGCGGCCTGCAACTCGTCGAGCCGGCTGTTGAAACCCACGACTTCGTTGTGATATTTGACCCGCGAACCATAGTTGCGCAGCACCCGAAGCCGGTCGGCGATTTCGGGGTCGTTGGTGGTGACGGCTCCGCCATCGCCCATCGCACCAAGGTTCTTGCCGGGATAGAAGCTCCAGGCGACTGCATCGCCATGCCCGCCTATCCGGATACCATCGTGGCGCGCACCATGCGCCTGCGCGCCATCCTCCAGCACTCGCAGGCCATGCCGGCGCGCGATGTCGAGGATCGCGGTCATGTCTGCGGCCTGTCCATACAGATGGACGGGAAGGATGACCTTGCTTCGGGACGTGATCGCCGCCTCGATCCGTGCCGGATCGATGTTGTAGGTCGCATCGGGCTCGACCGGCACCGGCACCGCCCCGACGTGACTGACGGCCAGCCACGTGGCGATATAGGTGTTGGACGGAACGATCACTTCATCGCCTTCGCCCACGCCCATCGCCAGCAGGGCAAGCTCCAGCGCGTCCAGTCCGTTGGCGACGCCGACACATGCCTTTGCCCCGCAATAGTCGGCATAGGCCGCCTCGAAGTTGGTGACTTCGTTGCCGAGAATGTACCAACCGCTGTCGAGCACTCGCGTCATCGCATCGGCAATCTCGTCCCTCGCGCTCGCGAATACGGCACCAAGGTCGAGAAAGGAAATGTTGTCAGTCAATGCGCGCGCCCTTGTCGTGCTCTGTCTCGGCCAGAAACGTGGAATATTCACGAATATAATCCTTGGGATCATATCGGTGCGAAGCGAATACCAGCAGCACCGCTCCGGGGGAGTATTGGTACTGGGTACCCCATATCATCGGCGGCATGTACAGCCCCTGATAGGGTTCGGACAGCACGAATTCACGCCGCGCGGATCCGTCGTCCACGATGCAGGTGACGCTGCCGTGGACGCAGACTAGGAACTGGTGGCATTCACGATGGGCGTGCTCGCCGCGCGTGTCCTTGCTGGGGACGTCGTACACCAAGAAATACCGCTCGGGAACGAACGGCACCGATCCCTCGAACTCGCCAACCGTCAGCTTGCCGCGCATGTCGACCGCGGTCATCATCCGGTGAAAGCTGACGCCACCGATCCCTGCGGGTTCGATCCGCGCGGCCTGCGCGCCACCGGCCATCACTGTGCGCGGTGTGTCGGTGTAACCGATGATCGTAGCCGGGTTTCCCTTGACGATCGCAAAGTCGGGAACCGACGTCTCGACCACCGCGCCCACTTCGATACGCGCCTGGCGACCGATCGTAACGCCGGCAACGATCACCGCGTTGCCCCCAACGATCGCTCCCTTCTCGATCGTCGTAACCCGTTGATTATCCGCATCTCCAACCGGAGGAACCACCGAAACCCCCGGCCCAACGAGGACATCATCGCCAATACGAAGCGTACCCGAGAAACTCGCAAACATGGCACCAGCGTCCAAAGAGGGCGCTGGTTCTATACGTGCGTCTGACATTTAATCGGATCTCCCTACGACACTTGCTTTTTAGCGAGCACCAAAACCTGTAACCATCGTCCTAACTGTTCGAGCAACAATAAGCAGATCGATCCATGGGGAAAAATGTTTCACGTAATAAAAATCGTAATGAAGCTTACTTGTGACATCAGATATTTCCGCGACATGCCCTTGGTTTACCTGTGCCCAACCGGTTATTCCAGGACGCACGATATGGCGGTATCTATAAAACGGAATTTCTTCCTCATACCATTGCGAAAGTACCTCGGCTTCAGGACGAGGGCCAATCCAACTCATCTCGCCACGTAAAACATTCAGTAGTTGCGGCAATTCGTCGATCCGTGTCATCCGCAACCACTTGCCCAATTTAGTAATCCGAGCATCGTCACTTTGGGTCATAGCAGCATTACGCGCATCAGCTTCTGCTGCGGTAGCTTGCTTCATCGTTCTAAATTTATAAACTATGAACGGAAGTCCACGGTATCCAATGCGCCGCTGGCGAAATAGCGCTGGCCCTGGTGAACTAAGCTTTATTGCCACGGTTACTACTAAAAACGCGGGTATAAGTACCATAATAGCAAGAGCGGCTAATACCCAGTCTATTACATGCTTCAAGCTCATGTAGGCTGAAATCGGCGATAAACTTCCAAAACTACTTTCAGATAACTGTTCCAGTTCCACCCGGCCAGTCATTGATTCGTATAGGTGCTTAATATGATATACCGGCAAGCCAGAAAGAGCATAATCCGCCAAGCGACGCTCCCATTCATCGGGCAAATCTTGACGGAGGTCGACAGCAACCGCAGCCAACTCGGAAACATCAGCCAAGGGGTCAGCCAAAGGGAACCAGCGAACTTGGCTCAACTCTTCCACATATGCGCTATTAGTCTCCCCGACTAATCCGATGCGCAAATCACGCGCTCTTTGTATTTTGAAATACACAACGTACATCCAACATACGCTAGATATGAAACTACCGAACAAGACAGCGATCGAATAATTAAATCTGCCTAATACGAAAAATAGTATCAAAGTACCGTATGAAAATGCAAACGAAGGAACAATATATACACTGTACTCGGCCCCGGGATACGTACTGATTCCCCGGAATGTCAGCGTTCCAATGCATACCGCGATAATACACCCGACAAAGGTCATTATGACGATGTGCTCACTACCCTCTCCTGATAAACGGATTAAAAACGGCACTGAAGCCGCTATCAAGCCACCCGTTATCTGTAATCTTAGGGAATGCCAGGAGCTATTTCGGCTGACATCGAACAGGGACATGTATAAATCCTGCGTTTTGTAGCCTATATGCGCTTGCATCGCTCGACGTCGACGCAATCACATTGGCTACCTATAACGACCTTGTGACTGACGCCGGTGGCTAGAGACCGACGACAAAAAAGTAAACGTTCCTCTGCCTGCGCGTACGGATGGACGTCCTCAGCGCAGCTAACAAATGCCTGATTTAGATAGAATTTCTTTCAGGCAGCATCACGTCATATTCTGCATGAAACCGACCGGGAAAGCCTCACCCCGTTAAAAATTTAGGCTCTTGCTTTATACCGAATAGCAGAAGCGATCAGTTCAATAACTGTGGTAGCCGGAGCAAAGGCATCTTGCAGGTTGTCGGCTTCTGCTTCGATCGTTAGCAGGCCCCTATGATGGACGCGCCAGTCAAACGTTTAGTGCCCCGTCGTCACGGTGACGACCGTGGCTGGTTCACCGAAGTCCATTCGGTGCCCGCCTTTGAAAAGCTCGGGATCACCTGCACCTTCGTGCAGGACAATCACTCCCTGTCGGTGCCCGCCTTCACCCTGCGCGGCCTCCACTTTCAGACGCCACCTAGAGGCCAAGACAAGCTAGTCCGCTGCATCCGTGGCCGGATTTTCGACGTCGCGGTCGATGTACGTAAGGGTTCGCCGACCTACGGCCAGTGGGTCGGGGCTGAGCTGTCGGCCGAGAATGGGCATCAGCTCTTCATTCCGATCGGTTTCGCACACGGCTTCGTGACGCTCGAGCCCGATTGCGAAGTCACCTATAAGTGCTCGGACACCTATGCTCCCGCGAACGACGGCGGCATCGCCTGGGACAGCGTCGGCATCGACTGGCCTATACCTAGGGGAACCATCCCCGAGCTCAGCGCCAAGGACAAGGTGCAGCCGACGCTCGCTCAGTTCGACAGTCCGTTCGCCTATGACGGCCGCCGGCTAGCCCCGCTTTCCTAAAAAGGACCTCGACAATGCGCATCTTCGTCACCGGCGGGGCCGGCTTCATCGGCTCAGCGCTGGTCCGCCATCTGATCGAGAACACGACCCACAACGTCCTGAACTTCGACAAGCTGACCTATGCCGGCACGCTGACCACGGTCGAGCGGGTCGCCGACAGCGATCGGTACCAGTTCGTCCAGGGCGATATCTGCGATGCGGAAGCGGTCCGTGCCGCGATCGCCGGCTTCCGGCCCGACGTCATCACCCATCTGGCCGCCGAGAGCCATGTCGACCGCTCGATCGATGGCCCCGGCGCGTTCGTGCAGACCAATGTCGTCGGCACCTATACGATGCTGGCCGAGGCGCGCGCCTATTGGCTGTCGCTGGGCGAGGATGCGCGCAAGGCGTTCCGTTTCCACCATATCTCGACCGACGAGGTGTATGGCACATTGGGCGATACCGGCCTGTTCACCGAAGACACCCCCTATGACCCGCGTTCGCCCTATTCGGCGTCGAAGGCGGGCAGCGACCATCTGGTCAGCGCATGGGGCCATACCTTCGGCCTGCCGGTGCTCATCACCAACTGTTCGAACAATTACGGGCCGTATCATTTCCCCGAAAAGCTGATCCCGCTGATGATCGCCAAGGCGCTCGATGGCGAAAAGCTCCCCATTTATGGCAAGGGCGATCAGGTCCGCGACTGGCTGTATGTCGAGGACCATGTCCGCGCGCTGCAGGCGGTGTTCGAGCGGGGCGAGCCGGGCCGGACCTATAATGTCGGCGGCCATAACGAACGACAGAATATCGAGGTGGTGCAGACGCTGTGCGCGATCCTCGACGAACTGCGTCCGCGCGCCGATGGCACGCCCTATGCCGAGCAGATGACCGAGGTGGCCGACCGCCCCGGCCATGACAAGCGCTATGCGATCGACGCGTCGCGCATCGGTGCCGAACTGGGCTGGACGCCCGCTGAAACCTTCGAGACCGGCATCCGCAAGACGGTCGAGTGGTATCTGGCGAACGAGGATTGGTGGCGTCCGCTGGTCGCCGCCAAGGCCGCCGAACGGCGTGGGGTCGCGTGATGCAACGTCGACCTGTCGACATGTCGGGTGCGCGATGAAGCCGATCCTCGTCACCGGCGCCAACGGGCAATTGGGCCGCGAGCTGGCGCGCATCGCCTGCCCGACCGGCTATGAAGTCGTCGCGCTCGACCGGGCCGCGCTCGACCTGACCGATCCGGCGGCGATCTTGGGACTGGTCGCCTCGCGCGACTGGGCGGCGGTCATCAACGGCGCCGCCTATACCGCGGTCGACAAGGCCGAGAGCGACGTGGTCGCGGCGTGGGCCATCAACGCGCTGGCCCCGGCCGCCTTCGCGCAGGCCTGTGGCGCGGCCGGCATCCCGCTGGTGCAGGTATCGACCGATTACGTCTTCGCCGGGGACAAGGACGGCGCATGGGAAGTGACCGATCCGGTCGCGCCGCTCGGCGTCTATGGCGCGTCGAAACTGGGCGGCGAACTGGCAGTCCGCACCAGCGGCGCGCGCCATGCGATCGTTCGCACCGCGTGGGTCGTGTCGGCGCATGGTAGCAACTTCGTGAAGACGATGCTGCGCGTCGCCGAAACACGCGACACCCTGTCGGTGGTCGACGATCAGGTCGGGTCGCCGACCAGCGCCGCCGATCTGGCGCAGGCGCTGCTAACGATCGCCGTCCGTCTGGCCGAGGACGCCGACGCGCCGACCGGCACCTTTCATTTCAGCAATGCCGGCGCGGTCAGCTGGGCCGGTTTCGCGCGCGAGATCTTTGCGCAATCGGCGGCGCGCGGCGGGGCCTCGGCCGAGGTCGCACCGATCCCGAGCAGCGACTATCCGACCCCGGCGAAACGCCCGGCCAATTCGCTGCTCAGCCACACCGCCATCCACGCCGCCTATGGCATCGCCCCACGTCCGTGGCAGGCGGCGCTTGGGCCTATTCTCGACGAACTGATCGGACATACAGCATGAAGGGCATCATCCTCGCCGGCGGCTCGGGCACGCGGCTTCACCCGGCGACGCTGGCGGTGAACAAGCAGCTGCTGCCCGTCTATGACAAGCCGATGATCTATTACCCGCTGAGCGTATTGATGCTGGCGGGCATTCGCGACATCCTCATCATCTCGTCGCCCGAATTCATCGACAATTACCGCCGCCTGTTCGGCGACGGATCGGCGTTCGGCCTGACCATGTCCTATGCCGAACAGCCCAGCCCCGATGGCCTCGCACAGGCGTTCACCATCGGTGCGGACTTCATCGGCGACGATAACGTCGCGCTGGTGCTGGGCGACAACATCTTCTTCGGCGCGCACCTGACCGATCTGCTCGCCAGCGCCGTCGCCCGCCCCACCGGCGCGACCGTGTTCAGCTACCGCGTCGATGACCCCGAACGCTACGGCGTGGTCGAATTCGGCGAAGGCGGCCGCGCGATCAGCCTCGAAGAAAAGCCGGCTGCGCCGAAGTCGAACCACGCGGTCACCGGCCTGTATTTCTACGACAACCGCGTCGTCGACTATGCCCGCAACCTGAAGCCCTCGCCCCGCGGCGAGCTGGAGATCACCGATCTCAACCGGCTCTATATGGAGGCTGGCGATCTGTACGTCGAACAGATGGGCCGGGGGTATGCGTGGCTCGACACCGGTACGCATGACAGCCTGCTGGAGGCGGGCGAGTTCGTGCGGACGTTGCAGAAGCGGCAAGGCGTGCAGGTTGCGTGTCTGGAGGAAATCGCGTTCGAGATGGGCTTCATCTCGGCCGAACAGGCGCGCGCGGCGGGTGAGCGGTTCAAGAAGACCGCTTATGGCCGCGCGATCCTGAACGCGGTGGACGGGCGGTAATCCAGATCCCGCCTGCCGCCGGATCGGGGCCGGCGGTGACAAAGGGAGGCAGACCGACTAGGACGACCCTCCCCCATCTTCCCGGAAAATCGTTCGTGCCGCCACTCGCCATCATCACCATGGTCTATAATGAGGCGGAAAAACTGCCGATCTGGCTGCGACATTATGCGCGTCAGGTCGGGCTGGCGCATTGTTACGTCATCGATCACGGGTCGGACGACGGCTCTACCGAAACGCTCGGTGGCGCAAGCCGGATCGCACTGCCGCGTTCGCCGCAGGACAATGATCAGCGACTGGCGCTGGTCGCCGATCTGACCCGCGGGTTGCTGCGCTATTATCGCCGTGTGGCTTATGTCGATGCCGACGAACTGCTGCTCGCCGATCCGGCGCGCTACCGCGACCTCAGCGACTATGCAGAGCGGATGAATGCCGACGCGATCACCTCGATCGGGCTGGAGATCGTTCATGGCACGGGCGAACCGCCACTGGATTCCACACGCGGGGTCGGTGGACAGCGCGGCAGCGCGATCTTTTCCTCATCGATGTGCAAGAGCAACATGGTCGGGCGCGGGGTCAGTTGGGCACCGGGCTGGCATTCGCACGATGCAGCCCCGCGCTTCGACGATCTGTACCTGTTCCATCTCCGTCACGCCGATCTCGATCAGGCGCTGCGGCGGCTCGCCACCACCCGGGCAATGCCATGGGTCAGCGAAGCCGCGGGTAGGCACCAGCGCAACGACGACGACTGGATGCGCGGCGTCGTCAGCCATTTCGGCGGGCTGCCGTTCGATCCCGGGGCCGGGGTCGCGCAGGCCGACGGGCCGGTCGCGCAAGCGTTACGGGCGTTCGTGGCGGACGCCACGCCGGGTGCGACCCCGGCGCATCCATGGTCGGTGCCGCTGGCGCGCTATGGCCGGCCGCGCCTCGCGATCGAACCGCGCTTTCGCGAGGCACTGGACGCATAATCCGCGACATCTTTAAGCAATCTTTACCATCACCGTTTACCGCTTCTGCCATCGCATCGCCGCCGGAGGGGCAAGATACACGTGGCACGTAGCAAGCCGACGAGGCTCAGCACGATCCGGTCGGACCATACGCCGTCGGCCGCCGTGCCGGCCTTTCTACCCACAACCGCGCGCTGCGCCGGACGGGTGGAATCGATCGAGACGGGCGAGGGTTTCATCGTCGTCACCGGATGGGCGACCGATGCCGCAGGGCAGCCGGTCGATACCGGCCTGACGGTCGAGATTGATGCCGAACGCTACCCCGTCGCCGGCCTGTTCCCGCGCAGCGACCTGAAAGCCGAAGGCGTATCGGGCGAGGCCTGTGCCTTCTGTGTCGATGTTGCGCATATCGGCACGCTGCCGCGCGTGCGGTTGCTGGCGGGCGAACAGGAATTGTGGTCGAGTACCCGACACGCCGCGAATGCCCGCACCTTTCGCCCCATGGCATCGTTCGATCAGGTCGGCTGCGAGACGGTGTCGGGCTGGGTATATGATCCGGCGCTGTGGCATGGCAGCCGTGCCGCACAGACGCTGAAGCTGCGCGTCGGCGATCGGTTGTTGCCGGTCACCGTCGACGGGTGCCGTACCGACCTGCCCTTTTCCGCCGCGCGCGAGGGACGCTTCCTCGGCTTTCGGGTGGCACTGGATGCCGCAGCGACGGCCGATTACCGCATCGGCAGCGACATACCGGTGACCCTGGTCGCGCGGGGTGATGCCTTGGCCGACGCGATGCTGCACGTGACCGCGCCTCCCGCCCCCCGCCCCCCGGTCCAGCCCGTCGGCGTGCCGGACGGTTTCATCGATTTCCATGGCTGGTCCGCCGGATTATACGGTTGGCTGTTCGGTGGCTGGATCCGCAACGACGCATCGGGCGGCACGACGCTGACGCGGGCGCTGCTCGACTGCGCAGGCGAGACGGATCGGGAAGTGCTGCTGCTCACCTATCCGCGCGCCGACGTGGCTGCGATCGGGCAGGGCATCCTCGCCTTCGTACCCGGCGGGGCGGGCGAAGCGGTCGCGGCGGGCGACCGCATCCCGCTGCGGATCGGGGACGAACGGCGACTGGCGCTCAAGATATCCGACACCGCACAACGGCTGAACGACCTCGAAGCGGTGCGCATGGTGCGTGCGATCGTGCGCGACCTGCCGCATGCCGCTGACAACGCGCTCGTCGAGGCGGTATCGCGCCCGGTGTACGAAGGCGTCGACACGCTGGCCCCGTTGAACCGTCCGATCTTCCTCGAAGTCGACGAGATCGTCCGTGGGGGTACCGACGGGGTGATGCTGATCGGTTGGCGGGTCGATCCGACGCAATCGATCGCGACGATCCGCGTCCGTTCGGGCGTGCTCGCCTCCCAGCCCCTTGGCGAGCGCTGGCTGACGGTCGATCGTCCCGACATTCGCGACACGCTGGGCCGCCGGTTCGATATCGACCATGCCGGCTTCGGTTTCCAGGCCTATGCGGCGATCCCCGGTTACGATCCGGCGCAACTCTATCTCGAAATCACGCTGAGCGATGGTGCGGTGGCGTTCAAGCCGCTGCCGGTCGCGGCGCGGGCCGGTCGCGGCGGCATCGTCCGCCTGCTGTCGGGCATGACGGTCGCCGCCGACAATGTCCGCCATATGTGCGGCAAGGTCCTCGGCCCGCCCGTCGTTGGGATGAACCGCGAGCGCATCGCCGCCAGCGGTACGCCCGTGGTGATGGCGCTCGGCACCCTGTCGCCACGACCGCGCTGTTCGGTGGTCGTCCCGCTCTATGGCCGGCTCGATTTCATGATGTACCAGATGGCGTTACTGTCGGAGGCCGGACTGGAGGAGGACGAGCTGGTCTATGTCCTCGACCAGCCCGAGCGGAAGACCGAGTTCCTGAACCTCGCCCGCTCCTGCCATCGCCGCTTCGCCCTGCCCGCGCGCCTGGTGCTGCCGCCGGAAAATCTGGGGTTCGCGGGTGCCAGCAATGCCGGCATGACCGCCGGCGTCGGCGACTATGTCTGCTTCCTCAATTCGGACGTGGTGCCGATCACCGGCGATTGGCTCGACCGGTTGGTAGCGGCGATGGAGGCCGATCCGGGCATCGGCATCCTCGGCGCGCAATTGCTGTTCGAGGACGGCACGCTGCAACATGGCGGCATGGCGGTGCAGCGACTGGCGAGCTTCGGCAACATGCCCTTCCCCTGTCATCCCGGCAAGGGACGGCTGCCGGCCACCGGCGACACCGTGCGCGACGTGCCGCTGGTGACCGGCGCGCTGATGCTGATGCGGCGGACGCTGGCCGAGGAACTGGGCGGGTTCGACACCGATTATGTGGTCGGCGATTTCGAGGATGCGGATCTGTGCATGAAGGTACGCGCCCGGGGCCTGCGCTGCGCGGTGCATGACGGGGTCCGTCTCTATCACCTCGAACGGCAGAGCCAAGGCAGCGCCGCGCAGGCATGGCGGCAGAATCTGACGCTGGTCAACGCCTGCACCTTTGCCGAACGCTGGGATGGCGCGCTGGCCGATATTCCGGTCGAAGACGAACTGATGGTGCTGGCATGAGCCGTTCCGCAAGATCCGCCGCCGTGGCGGTCGCAACCCCGCCGGCGGTAGCCGCGTCGGAAACGCGCGTGCTGGTGATGTCGCACATGGACCCGCGCGTGTCGAAGGGCGGGGCGGAGATCGCCGCGTTCCAGCTGCACGAGGAACTGTGCCGCCGTCCGGGACATCGATCCTTCTTCCTGTCGTGCGCGCCGGGCAAGATCGAGCGGCGCGACGGCGTGGTGTTCGGCCAGCCCTTCGGTGCCGACAATTTCGTCTATACGATGCGCGGGTTCGACCATTTCCTCCATTCAAACCCGGATGGCGAGACGGTGGCCGAACTGACCGCGCTGCTGCACGAAATCCGGCCCGACGTGGTGCATCTGCACCATTACACCAATTTCGGGCTTGAGATGCTGCTGACCGTCCGCCGGGCGCTGCCCGAGGCGCGGATCGTCGTGACGCTCCACGAATATCTCGCCATCTGCAACCATTTCGGCCAGATGGTGAAACGCGGCAGCTTCGCGCTGTGCCAGAAATCCGGCCCGCGCGAATGCCATGGCTGTTTCCCGGAGATCAGCCCGCAGGACTTTTTCCTGCGCGAGTTGTTCATCAAGCGCTTCTTCCGCCTCGTCGACCAGTTCGTCGCGCCCAGCGCCTTTCTGGCCGAGCGCTACATCGCATGGGGCATTCCGCGCGACCGGATCAGCGTCGTCGAAAACGGCATTCCCGATCCCGGGCGGCGCGGGCAACTTCCATATCCGACGCTCGATCGCGGCATCACCTTCGGTTTCTTCGGGCAGATTTCGCGGCTGAAGGGATTCAACGTCCTGCTCGACGCCGCCGCCCAGCTCGATAGCGACGACGACGCCGATATCCGGATCGAGGTGCATGGCGATTATTCGTCGCAGCCCGACGATTTCCAGCGCGAGGTGCGCGAACGCCTGCTCACCGCGCCGCGCAACCTGCGCTATATGGGGCCGTACGACAATGGCCGCGTCGACACGCTGATGCAGTCGGTCCATGCGGTGGTGGTGCCGTCGATCTGGTGGGAAAATTCCCCGCTGGTGATTCAGGAAGCGCTGGCCAATCGCCGGCCCGTCCTGTGTTCCGACATCGGCGGCATGGCCGAAAAGGTCCGCGACGGCATGGACGGTTTTCACTTCCAAAGCGGCAGCGGTGCCAGCCTTGCCGCGCTGCTACGCCGGTTGGCGGCGGACCGGGGGCTGCTTGCGGGGATGCAAGCGACGCTGAGGGACGCACCAAAGATCAGCGACACCGTCGACCGGGTGGCCGCATTATACATAGGGTAGGACGGTTTCCGATCGGGTCGGAAACCGTTCCACCAACCCTAGGAAAGCTTCGTGTTCAAAGAGGGGCGCAAGTCCTGGCGATCGTCGGGCCCACTGCTCCGGCGTGTCCTATCGACCCGGCACCGTGCCGATGAAACGCTCGACGGTCTGACAGATCACCACATCGGGCTTAATCTTCTCGACCAGGCCGAAATCGATGGAAGACGACCAGATAAAGATGGTCTCGCGGAAGATGCGCGCCATCCACCATGAAAGAGTGAGCGGCCCCCCGCCCCGTTCGAAAATCGAGTTTCCGAAAATCACGATTTTCTCGTTCAGCAGACTGTCTGCATTGGTCCAGTGCCGAATGCTGCCGGTGTGACCCTCCTCTGGGCTATGCTCGCTGATCAGGGAAACATCGCGCCGCGCAAACTCCCATGATTCGAGGACCGGGTATTCAAGCGTTTCCACGATTTCGCCGACCGCGAACTTATTCCCAAGGTCGCCGGGCGAAAGCTGCGGTTTGAGCACCGGCCGCCCGATCGAATC
Organism: Sphingomonas sp. Leaf5; assembly: GCF_001421155.1. NCBI lineage: Bacteria > Pseudomonadati > Pseudomonadota > Alphaproteobacteria > Sphingomonadales > Sphingomonadaceae > Sphingomonas > Sphingomonas sp. Leaf5. Next base: position 100,471 of record NZ_LMJZ01000005.1, read on the forward strand.
CACTCCAGGTTTCACCCAGCGCAGGATCGCGTCGGCCAACGTTTCGACACCGAAGAAATTGAGGTGTGTATCGACCTTGCGGAATGGGGATAGACCCTTCTCCCGATACAGGTCGTCAAACAACCGATAGACATCGAGATACATCGATTTCCACGCATGCGTTTTATTTATCAGCTGCAGGATCGGTGTCGGGCCGGATATATTTTCGGGATGCAGTCGCCCAAGGACGGACTGCTTCTCCGGGACGATGCACTGGAGATATTTGCAGCCCATGGACTGCAACGTTTCCGCCCGGCGATCGATCAGCTCGCTCCACGCCATACCAAGATCGGAACAATCGTTCGTTTGGTACAGACGACCCAGATTGTTCGACCCGCCGCTTAGAAACAGATAGGCGTCTCTTCCGATCACAGTTGAATGGTCGAACGCCAGCGTTCCCACTTCGACAGGAAGCGCGACCACTTCGCGATCGACCGTATGTGAGACCTTGCGGACCGGGTCGAGTAGCGCGCCTATCAGCTTGGCACGCTGGTTCGCGTCGAAATCAGCGGATCGATTGTTGATGACCACGGAGACGACCTGCGCGACCAGCTTATCCCAGACAGACAGGCTCTGCGTATCAAGGACTCCGGTCGCGACGACTTTGGCGTTTCCAAAGGCTGCGGACAGGGCATCGGCCTCTTCCATGAAGAAGATACGAAACCCGAAATCGATCGTCTCATGTACATCACCACGAACGTGGCGGACGATTTCGACAGCCTCGATGCCCTGCACTTGCAAATCGTCGACCGGAAATCTTTCTCCGTCACGCGTTTCGAACGCCCAGCCAGAAATGGAGTAGCGTCCGCTGGAGTATGTGAAACCGTCGACGGCCCCCCTGATCATCGATTCGCTCCCTGCGATACTTTTGAAGTGCAAGCTGCCAGAAGCTCGGCAAAATCGACCTTACCGAGATTTGCGTTCAGTAGTGGCAGAAGCTCCCTGCTGGCACCCGCCAACAGGTTCGTTTGCTCGATAGCCTGGGCTGCAGGCGGCCGAAACCCGTTCAGGAACGCAGTGACGTACGTTTTCGCGTCGGAGGATAGCGTCACGGTGTCATGCCTGTACTGTTCCAGAAAATCCCCGATCTCACCCCGATCGGTCATCTGATCGGGCAGGACGCCCTTCGTCCGCAAATGCTTGATCGCCCGCTTTTCAACGATCCGTATATCCAGATTACGAGCGTGGAGGATGAATATTCTGCCGAATGACGATTCGGTCATTATATCAGCTACCTTCGGTACATGGAGATTATGGCCCAAGTGGGACAGACCCCGAACAACAGATGTTGCGATCACAGACTTTCCGGCAACAGTTCCCTGCTTGATATCTTTTGGACCGACAGCCAGTTCCGCTTTGATGGACCAATCCAGTACCCCATCTACTTCCGGGATGATGGTCTGCACGTTCAACCATGTGCCTGCAAAAGCAGATTCGTCCGAACGCTCCAGCAAAGGAATTACTGCGCTCGGCGATAATTTTCCTTCGTGAGAAGCGAATAGGAATTCATCCGCATCGAGAATAGTCATATAGCGAGCATTTGCGCAGATCAGATTGTATAGATCGACATTCGCTTGGGGGTTATGGATCGTATTATAATGGTTCGGATACGACAGAACGATCATTTTTCGAGCATATCGTTCGATCTTCGCCAGATATTCCGGTTCCTGCGATCCGCAATCCAGAATGACGATATTCTCATATCCTACGATGGCGGCGTGATGATTGACCCACTTGTCGATGAGTTCGGGCTCGTCCTTTACTTTTAAGATGATCTTGAGTGTGGTATTGCTGGCAGCGTTGTACGTCAGGCCAATGCGACGTCCGACCGCAACCCAGTCACGATACGCTTCGCTCGCATTCTGAAATGATATTTCGCGCGCGCGCGCGTACACTTCGGCATCGAAGCTGGCCGAAACATGCTCGATATCATATCCCAGCAAGCCGAACTGCCGTTGTTCGGGCCGCTCCAGCAGATAATAATAGGTGTCCGATCCAGACATATCAGGCTCGCCTGTCTATGATTTGATGGTGCCATTGGAGCAATGAAATGATGTTCCTGTCGAGGTCGATCGAATGGCGTTCACAAAGGTATCGGACCACGTCATCGTCGGCATCGGCGATCACTGCTCGCGTTGTTGAAACCACATCGTTCATAACCAAAGGCGACCCTGATCCAAGCTATTGTCACTGAACACGCGCAACACGACTCCGAAGGCTACCCGAACAGCCCTTTCAACCGCGCATCTCCCACCCGTCCGTCGAACCCTGCCGCCGCCCGCGCCGCATACAGCGCCCGGTCCTCCCTCGACACGCCACCGGCTTCCTTGTCCCAGTCGACCTCGACCAGCATCGCCTGCGGATCTTGGCGCAGCGCGCCGGCCGCCATCGCCAGCACGGTCAGTTCGGTATCGGCATAATGACTGCGATAGCCGGGGTGGAACAGGTCGCCGGCATAGTTGTCCCGCGCCCAATCGGCGCGGACCATCCCGAACGCCGCCAGCGCGCCCGCCCATTTGCCGTCGTGAAATGCCAGCAGCCCGCCCTGCCCAACCTCCAGCGCGCTTAGCCCATGCCTTAGCCATCCGCGCCCGGCGAACGCATCCTGCGCGACATAGGCGACGTACGGCGCATCCGTGCGGCGAAAGGCCGCGTTGGCGACCGCGATGAAGCCGCGCCGCCGATCGTCGGCGATACACGCCACGCTGACCGGCGTACCCGCGCGGCGGGCCAGCTGCACCGCCGACCGCTTCGCCGCCGCCACGTCGATATACGGCATCACCACCAGCGGCCGGTCGTCTCGACCGATCCGCGCCGGCAACGCCTCGGCACTGGCGAACACGACCTCGGCCGCAGGAACGGGCATGTCAGGCAAAACGGATCTCGCCCGGCGTCACCTGCCGCAGATAGCGTTGCGCCCATTGCCGGCCGTGCTGCTGCTGGAGATAGAGGCTGCGATAATTGACCCAGCATGCCGCCAGCCATGACGACCGGTCGCGACAGGCATGGTCCTTCATCTCGCGCAGCAGCTTCTGGTGGACGTTCAATTCGTCCTCGGGGATCGGCAGCGGCAGCTTGAACCCGGATAGGTGCGCGCCGACGGTGCGCAGGAACAGCGGGAACAGCCGTTCGACGATGAACGGCATATAGGTGCAGCCCTTGTGCACCATGCGGTCGTCGGCGGCGGTGCTGTGCAACGCGGCCTTGTCCGCCGCCGACAGATTGGCGTCGGCACGCCGGATCGCGCCGCGCACGAACGGCAGATAGGCCGACCAGAAGGCCGGCGTGCCCACGAAATAATTGGCGGTGGAATACTGGCTGGACGGATCGATCGTGTCGACCGCCTCCCCCGGTAGCCCGGCCGCGACCAGAAAGGCACGCGACAGCTCCACGAACCGGGGATGCGCGGTTTCGCCCTGCACCCACAGATTATGGTAGATACCCTCATGCTGCGGATGCGGGTTGCAGAAATAGACGTCGTGACCCGGATGGGTGGCGATCAGGTCGAACAGCTCCGACCCGTCCAGCCCGGTCTTTTCGGTAAAGCGCCACGACAGGGCACCCCATAAAGCCGCCCCCTGCACATGCGGCGAGATCGACAGCCGTTCAAACAGGTCGAATTCGAGATATTCGGTCGCCGGCCCGCGATTGTCGAGTGGGATGAAGCGCGGGTCGCACACGCTGCGATGCCAATCCTCATAATGGATCTGAAAGATGCGCGGCGGCTCCCCCTGCATCCCCTGATCGCGAACCTCCGGCATCGTTAACCACCTCGTGACCTCCGGACGGTAGGGTGCGGCGATATGCAGACCACCTGCCCGGTCGAGGGACGTTAACCATGGAACTGATTGACAAACCGTCACCAACGCCGACGATCGGCTATCTGGGCGCGGTCGACGACGACCGGCAGGGACGGCTGAGCGGTTGGGCGATCACGCGACAGGGCGATCCATGCGTGGTCACGGCCACCGTCAACGGCCGCAGCTTCACCGCCGCATCCGACTTGCCGCGCCCCGATCTCGCCGCCAAGGGCCAGTCGCGCGGCGCCGGCGGATGGCGGATCGAGTTGGCCGACGCGCTGGAGCCGGGTGAAAATCGTATCGATATCACCCTGCCCGACGGCACGCCCCTGTCGGGCAGCCCGCGCATGGTGGCATGGACGCCGGCCCCCGCCGCTGCGCCTGCGCCGCGCCATCTGGGCGCGATCGACAGCGCCAACGCCCGGCTGTTGTCGGGCTGGGCACTGACCGCCACCGGCGACGCGTGCGAAGTGACGATCACGGTCGGCGATGGCGATCCGGTGACCATATTGTCGGAAGGAACGCGCGCCGACTTGGCGGCCAAGGGCATGTCGCGCGGTGCCGGGGGCTGGCACCTGTTCCTCGAAGACCGGCTGATGCCGGGTGCGAACCGGGTGACGATCGCCCTGCCCGACGGTTCGGCAATGCCCGGCAGCCCACTGACCATCGAGGGGCAAGCCATTACCCCGGTGGCTAACCCAGCCCCCGCGCCGGTGACCGCCCCGCCGACCCCATCGGCGAGCGCGGTCGTGACCGAACTTCCGCCACGTCAGCGCCCGGCAATGCCGTCGCTGGCCGAACTGGACGAATTGTCGCTTGACGAGATCGCGCTGGCGGTCGCCAGCGGCCGGGTACGGGTCGACGCACCATCGCCCCCCGAACCGGTCGCGCCGCCGGTGGTTGCGCAACCCGCGCCCGAGGCCGCGCCATCGCCCCGGCGGAGCTGGGTGGCGCGGCTGCTGGGGCGGTAGCAAGCGGATCGGCCGATTAACCCCGCTTACTGCACGATCGACGCCAGATAGGCCGCCCGTTCCGTCGCCCGGTCGGGATCGGGGTCAAGCGCATGGACGCGGGCGATCTCCGTCTGGTGGCGTCCGGCATCGCTGCGTTCGGCGAAGGACGCGGCGTGCTGGCGGTGGCGGCACAGCGGTTCGGGCACGAACACCGCGCCATATCCCGCCGCCGCCGCGCGCAGGTACAGCAGCCAGTCGAACGCGAAGTCCAGCGTTTCCAGCGCCGTACGCTCACGCTCCAGCAGCTCGACAAGGACCGCGCGCCGCCAGACCACCGAACTGACTGACAGCACCGGATTGCGTATCCGCATCCCCGACGCGCGCAGCACCGCCGCATCGATCGCGCCGTCCTGAACGGCCGTACCGATCACCGATGCCGGATAGCCCGAATGGTCGGCGATCACCTGATCGTCGCCATCGATCCATTCGACCGCGGTAAAGGCATAGGCGGCGTCGGGCGCATCCTGCAACGCGGCGACGCAGCGGTCGAGCATGTCGGGCGCGATCCAGTCGTCGCCTTCGGCCAGATGGAGGAATTCGGCATCGCTGCCGGCGACGATCTGTCGCCAACTGGTCGGCAGATGGCCACCATTGGCCGGATCGGCGCGGAAGCCGAAGCCGAGTCGCGCGGCTTCGTGGCGCGCGGCGGCGGCGCTGCCGTCGGTAGAGGCGATGTCGTGATAGGTGACACGCACGGGCGGCAGCGTCTGCTGCGCGATGCTGGCGCAGCGCGAGGCGACGAAGCGGCCATGGTTGTGGCCGATGATCGCGACCTCCACGGCCGGGGGAGCGAGTACTAGTCCCAACAGGGCGCGGACATAGCCCGGCCAGTCGAACCGTTCCGCCGCCCACGCCGCACGCGCCTCCGACCGGCCCAGCACCAGCCCGGCCTGCACCGCCGCTGCCAGCGATGCGACGTCCTCGCCATCGGTCAGCACGCCCAGATCGGCATCCCCGGCGATCAGGTCGCTGATCCCGCCGGCATCGGCCAGCGCCACCACCGGCAGGCCGCACGACCAAGCCTCGATCGCTGCGGAGGGCAGCGGGTCCTCGCGCGACGACAGCAGGAACAGGTCGGCCGCCGCCATCAACGTCTCGATCTCGGGACGGTCGGGCAGGTGCAGCAGCCATCCCGCCGCGACCAGCGGCTCGACCCGGTCGGCCAGTGCCTGCGCCGTGGCGGGGTCCCAGTCGCCCTGCCACACGAACAGCATAGCATCATCCGCGGCGCAAGCGGCTTCGGCGGCGGCGACGAACAGGTCGATCCCCTTGCGCCGATCACCATAGCCCAGCGCGACGACGACCGCACGGTCGTCGTCCGGCCCCAGTAGTGCGCGGCGTGCGGCATCGCGATCGACGCGCGCGACCCGGCGATACTTGCCCTGCGGCAACAGGGTGATCGCATCGGCGGGCACGCCCGCATCCCCGATCACCCGCGCGACCGATCGGGTGGAGGCGACGAAGCCGCGTACCGCTCCCGCCGCCGCGCGCAGATCGGGCGCGAAGCCCAGCGTGTCGGCCATGGCGGGCAGTTCGTGGATCAGCGACAGGACCTTGAGCCCCGCATCGGCCAGCGGCACGAGGGCCGGAGCCGACGCACCGCTATTGACGATCGCCGCGCCGAACCCGTCGCGCACCAGTTCCGCCGCGACCCGATCGACCGGGCGGTGCGCGTTGCAAACGATGGTCGGCGCGACCGCCTGATAGTCGGACAGCAGCCCGTCATAGCCGGCATCGCCGCGCAGCAGGACGAAGCGGACGCTCGCCCCCAGATCGGCGGTCAGCGTACGGCCGAGATGCAGCAACAGCCGCTGCGCCCCGGCGGGAAAGGCATCATGCCCGACCAGCACGATCTTCAGCCCGCCGGCGTCCTCCTGCGGGTGCATCACCGCCTGTACGGTGTTGAGATAGGCATAGCCGAAATGGCGATCGGGTTCGAGATAGGCACCCTCGCCCCATTCGTTCCATGCGTTGATGCAGACGATCGGATCGTCGCTGTCCGCCTCCGCCGCCGCGACCAGCGGTTCGAGCCACTGGCGGAACAGAGCGGGCGTCGATCCGTGGATGACCGAGGACGCACCCTGTCGACGGCTGTCATTGTCCCATGACGGAAAACAGGCACGCACCAGCGGATAGGGGGTCGGTTCGGCCAGATCGGCCAGCGCCGCCGCGACGAAGCGGTCGTAATCCCACACCTTCAGCGCCGGATTGCTGCCGAACGGGCGCTGCGGCATCGCCAGCGGCAGTTCGCGGCTATGCTTGTGCGGCGGAAACTCCATCGCCCCGTCGAGGTCGTAAACGCGCGGGTCGAGATCCTCGAAGGTCTGCGCCATCCAGATCACCGGATCTTCGCCGAGCGACCGGCAGGCGTCACGGAACCGCGCGATCCAGCCCATCGGATCGGGCAGATGCCCGACGCGGTAGATCACGAACAGCGGCCGCCCCCCGATCCGGCGATAGCGCGGATCGGCGGCATAGCGCACCAGATCGGCGGCGACTTCGCCTGGCAGCGTATCCGGGTAACGCTGTTCGAGCAGGATCTCCGCCTCCGACCCGTCCCAGCGGCGCGACCAGGTCTCGTTCGCCCAGATCAGGAAGAAACCGGCATCGAGCGACGGATCGGCAACGAAGCGATCGAGCGGTCGCTCGAGCAGTCGCTGGTCGCCGAAATGATAGTAATAAAAGGCGAACCCGGCGAGCCCGGCCTGCCGCGCCAGCGCCACCTGCCGCGGCATGATGCGCGGGTCCTCCAGATCGTAGAACCCCAGCGCCGAGGGGACACGCGGCTGATAATGGCCCGAAAAGCGCGGCGTGCCGCGCACGACATTGTGCCATTCGGTGAACCCCTCCCCCCACCACGCATCGTTTTCGGCGACGCGGTGATATTGGGTCAGGTAGAAGGCATAGACGTCGCACGCCCGCCGCGTGTCCGCGACCGGGGGCGCGGCGTGATGTTCGTAGAGCGGCGAGGGCCGGTGATTGGCGCGCACCTCCTCCTGCATCCGCTCGGCCGCCGAGGTGCGGTCGGTGCCGGAATCGTCGCCGCCGCCGCCCAGCAGCCGCCAGCGTGCCATCAGCGCGCGAAACGCCTCCGCATTGCTGCCCGACAGATGATAGCGTTCGCGCAGCGCGAACCAGTTGAAATCGGGCGAGGGCAGCCGCCCTTCATCGGCACCGACATGGACCCAGTGCCAATAGGGATCGATCCCGGCCGCGACCACATCCGGATTCTGTTCGCCATACCATGCCGCCGCGAAAAAACGGTTGGGATCGACCGGACGCCCGGCCTCGACCGCGCGCACATAGCCGACCAGCGCGGGTTCGTCGCGGCGACCGGCCCGCGCCCGGACGAAAGCGGGGTCAAGGCCGATCATTGGCTGATAGCCATCGCCGTCGCCGACCGTCAGGTAATGCGCCAGCAGGCAATGCCCATCGGGCACGCGGCGCAGCTGCCCGCGATACCAGAGGGGATCGAAATAAGGCGACGGCGCGCGGTTCTCCGCCTCGCCCCGCACGATGTACTGCGCCAGCAAATCCTCTTCGCCGGCCAGATCGGGATTGTTCCGGGCGTAGAAGGCGGCGTCGAAGGTGCGCGTGGCGCGGATCAGGCGGTGGAACTTGCGTTGAAGCGGGGTCATCCGGATGCGCCGAGCGAGAGGGACGAGGCGGGTTGCGCGATCAGCGCCGCGATCTGACGCGCGAGCGTCGGATTGCGGCCCCGGGTGCGCGCATGGGACAGCACATGGCGCTGCGCGAACAACGGCCCGCCCGATGGCGGCCCGATCACGCGCACGCCCAGATGATAGGCCTCCACGGCGGTCAGTCCGGCGGCATAGGGGGCAGTGTTGACGATCGCCCGGTGCCGCGCGACCGCCGCCAGATAGGCGTCATGGCCATCGGGCGTGACGACCGCCGCGATCGATACCCCGATCGGCTCCAGAACGCGGCGCACCCGCTCCAGCGTGGCACCATAAGCATAGCGGCGGTCGATCAGCGTCACCTCCCGCACATCTTCGGGCCAGAGCGCGCGCAGCGCGTCGGTCACCTTCACCGGATTGCCGACCAGCGCGACGCCCTGTTTGGGCAGGTCGCGCAGCCGCGCGATCGCGGCGGGCGGGGTATAGTCGCAATAGCCGCGATCGATCTCGACCAGCGGTTCGGCATAGAGCGCGCGCGACGTCGCGGGCGATTGCCATTTGTCGCCGATCCACCCGTCGAACGCATCCAGCCCGGTGGTGGCCGACTGGCCGCCGATCCAGGTGAAGGCCCGCGCCGCCGGCCGCGCCGACAGCGCCGACAGCGCGCCGACGTCGCTCCACCCGCTTAAGTCGAACACCACGTCCAGCTCGGCGGCGACCAGACGGTCGGTCAGCGCCTCGGGCGGCAGATGGGCGACGTCGTGCCATTCGCCGGCAAGGGCACGGAATTGCGCGGTCGCGGCATCGTCGCGCGTCCCCCGTTGAAAGATCACTAGATCATGCGTCGCGGCCAGCGCGGCCCAGGTCGAAAAGGTCAGGAAATAGACCGGTGAGGCGGACAGCAACGGCGAGATCAGCCCGACCCGCCGCCGCCCGCTGCGCAACACCCGGACGGGAGCCGCCGGGCGTTGCAGATGGGTGCGCGCGAAGGTCCGCAGTCCTTCGCTCAACGCCACCGGCGCGAGTGCGCCGGTATAGAGCGCCGCCATCAACCGCGTCAGTTCGGCATCGCTCGCCCAGTCGGGGTCCTGCGCGACCCGACCGGCCAGCGCCGCCGCCTGCGCGGCATCGCCGAAGACGTTGAGGTGCAGGTCGGCCAGCCCCATCAGCGCCGGGGCGCTCGCCGGATCGTGCGCCAGCACCGCCTGCCACTGCCGTTCGGCCTCGACCGGTTGTCCGCCGTCGCGCGCGACGCGGGCGAGCAGGGCCCGCGCCTGCCACAAGGCGGGCTGGATCGCGACCGCGCGCGCGGCGGCCTCGGTCGCCCTGCGTCGTTCGCCTGCGGCATACCGCGCCAGCGCGAGATTCTGCCAGATCGCGGCTTGGGCCGGACGCGCCTCGGCGGCGCGTGCGAACAGCGCCGCCGCCGCCGGCCAGTCGCCCGCATCGCGGCGTGCCTGCGCATCGGTCAGCAACGTGTCGATCGGGTCCATCGCCCCCGTCCTGCCCGCGACCGCGACCGCCGGCAATGGTCAGTTCCCCAGCAGAAAGGCTTGGGTCGTCGCCATCGCATCCTCGGGGGCGACGCCGGCCAGCAGCTGGAGGTTCAGATAATTGATCGAGAGCGTCGTCGCCGCCTGAACATAGGCGTTCTTCACCTCGAACACCGTCTGGATCGCGTTGACGACATCGACATTGGTGCGCACGCCGCCTTCATAGCTGCGGCTGTTCGCTTCGACCGACAGTTCGGCGGCCTGGATCGCCTTGGCATTGATCGTCAGCGCCTGCCGCCCGCCATCGACCAGCGCGTGGAGCCGTTCGAGTTCGGTGCGGGCGCGTTCCTCGACCTGCCGCCGTTCCTCGTAGGAGCGACGGACCGTCGCATTGGCCGCCCCCACCTGAAAGATCGATGCGGCGTTGAGCGGTGCCGACAGCGACAGGCCGACATAGCTGTCGGCCAGTCCGTTGCGCCGGGTATAGGTCGCGCTGGCGCCCAGCACCGGAAAGATCGATCCGCGCACCCGGCGCGCTTCGAGCTGGTTGATCCGTTCGGTCTGGCGCGCCGCCTCGATCTGCGGATTGGCGGATTCCTGCGTGCCGAGATAGGCATCGACCGGGTTGAGCACGACCGGACCAAAGCGTTCGGGCAGGCGGAACGCGCCGGGCGGCACCGGTTGTCCGGTGATCGAACGCAACCGCGTCGACGCCGCGATCAGATCGCTTTTCAACAGGATGCGGTTGGCCAGCGCCTGTTCGTAGCGCACCTCGATGTCGCGGGCATCGGTGACGGTGCCCTGACCCGCCTTGTACAGCCGGCTCGCCCGCTGCGACTGGGAGCTGAACGCGGCGATGCGCGCATCGTTGAGCGCGATCGCCTCGGTCGCCTTGATGATGTCGGCGACGGCGGTCATCGTGCGCGTCGCCAGATCCTGTGCGCGCACCTCCAGCGTGGCGTCGGCATAGGCGCGGCGCGGGCGGCGCTGCTTCAGCGTGGCGAGGCCCGACATGCTGACGATCGGCTGCGTCACCGTCGCGACGTGCCGCGCGCCGCCTTCGGTCGGGATGTTGTTATAGGTGTAGCTGGCCTGCGGGAGATAGGCGGTGATGGTCTGGCCCGCCGTTTCGCGGTTCACGTCGCGCTCGGCGATCGCCGCCTGAAAGGTTGGATCGTTCTCGCGGCCGAGCGTGTAGGCGGAGACGAGGTCGATCTCGCCGGGCACCCGCACCCGCCGTTCGCCGGGGGCCGGCGGCCCCTGTACCTGCGGATCGACCGGTCCGACCGCCTCCGGCGTGTTGCCGAGCGGTGCCTGCGGCCCCGATACCGGACGCTGCGGCACGGCGGGCACGTCAGGCGAAAACGACGTGGCGGGGGGCAGCGGAAAGCTGGTGACGCGCCCGCCCAGTGCCGGTTGCGGCAGCGCAGGGCTGGAGGGGACCCGATCGATCGTCACCGGCGGCGGCACGGTGCCGCCCGACGTCGCGGTGCTGCCCTGTCCGGCGGCGCTGCTCATCGGCACCGGCGGCACGCTGACCCCGCCGGTCTGGGCACGGGGGGCGGCTCCGGCCGGATTCATGGTTAATGCGAGGGCCGCTGCGAGGGCGGTCGCCGGCAGGCGATGCGATGACATGGAAATCAGTCCTTGAAAGCGCGCGCGAACTTGTCGGCCAGCGGCTTGAGCAGCCACGACATGAAGGTGCGCTCGCCACGCTTGGCGATCACGTCGGCGGGCATGCCGGGGCGCAGCTGGTTGTCGCCCAGCTCCTTCAGCGCGTCCGGCCCGATCTCGACCTGGGCGAGATAGTAATCCTCGTTCTCGCGCACTTCCTCGCCGGGCTTGGCCTTCAGCTTGTCGATGCCGACCGACTTCACCGTACCGTGGACGACGGGGGTGATGGTGGCGTTGAACGAGGTGAAGCGGACATCGGCGGGCATGCCGACATGGACCTTGTCGATCGAGGCGGGCGGCACCTTGGTCTCGACGATCAGCGCGCCGTCCGACGGCACGACTTCCATCAGTACCTCGCCGCCGTTGATGACGCCGCCTTCGGTAAAGACCTTCAGGTTGACGATCGTGCCGGCGACGGGCGCGCGGATCTCGCTCAGCGACTGGTTGAAGCGCGCCGCCGACAGCTTGGTGGCCAGTGCCTCGCGGTTCTTCTGGAACTCGGTCAGCTCCTTGGCGACCTCGCTCTGGAACTGCGACTGGGTCTCGGCCATCTGCGCGCGGATCTTGCCGACATCGGCCTGCGCGGTCTGCAGCGCCGCTTCCTGATCGACCTTGTTGCGCAGGGTGGTGTTATACTGCGCCTTGGGCACGAAACCGTCCTTGGCCAGCGTCTCGACGCTGTGCAGCTCTTCCGACAGCGTGCCCAGCTGCACCCGGTGCGATGCGACCGCGCCCGACAGGCCGGCGATCTGCGCGCTCAGGCCGCGTGCCTGTTCGGCATATTGCTGGCGGCGGGTGGTGAAGAAGCGCTGTTGCAGCATCTTGGCCTCGGCGACCTCGTTCGGGCTCTCGCGCTCCAGCGCCGCCAGTTCGGGGTCCCAGACGATGCCGCGGCCCAGCAGCTCGGCCTTGGCGCGGCTGACGCTGACCAGCGTGTTGATATATTCCTGGCGCAGGTTGGTGAGCGTCGCCTCCGTCTCCAGCGGGTTGATGCGCAACAGCACCTGCCCCTGGCGCACCTTGTCGCCTTCGCTGACCAGCACCTTCTGCACGACGCCGCCGGTCGGATGCTGCACCGCCTTGCGATAGCCCGCGACCGTCACCGTCCCGACCATGTTCGACCCGGCATCGATCGGCGCGGTGATCGACCAGACGAAGAACGCGCCGACTGCCGTCACGATCAGCCATGTTCCCCGGCGGCGGACGGTCGATTCCTCGACCGCGACCGGCTCCAGCCCGCGCTCGGCGAGCCGCGAGGGGTCATAGGGATTCCAGCTCCGCTTCAACCGGGCGGCAAAGCCCCCCGCGTCGGTTACCGTTGCCATGTCGTCCGTTTCCTTCAGGCGGCCTGCGGCGTGATCGGGGCGACCACGACGGGCTTGGGGGCGGGCTTCGGGTCTTCCGCGCCGGTGCGCACGGTGCGCACCGCCGCGATCATCTCGGCCGCCGGGCCGAAGCCGACCTGCCGGCCCTGGCGCAGCACCAGCAAGTTATCGACCACGCTCATCAGGCGCGGGCGATGGGTAGTGATCGCGAAGCTGGTGCCGCGCGCCTTCATGACGGTGATCGCCTTGAGCAGCGCGGTCTCCCCCACTTCGTCGAGGTTCGCGTTCGGTTCGTCCATCACGACATACGCCGGGTCGCCATAAAAGGCGCGGGCGATGGCGAGGCGCTGGCGCTGCCCGCCCGACAGCTGGAACCCGGTCTTGCCCAGAAACGTGTCATAGCCGTCGGGAAAGGCGAGGATGGTGTCGTGCATGTCGACCAGGCGGGCGGCGGCGATGACCTTTTCGCTGTCGACCTCGCCCAGACGCGCGATATTCTCGGCGACGGTGCCTTCGGGGAACCGGATTTCCTGCGGCACGAAGCCGATATGCGGCCCCACCTCGTCATGGTTCCATTCGTTCAGCTCGACGCCGTCGAGCCGGACCGATCCGGCGGCGGGCTTCCACACGCCGACCAGCAGCCGGGTGAGCGAGGTCTTGCCCGATCCCGACGGACCGATGATCGCCACCGCCTCGCCCGGGCGGATCGTGAAGCTGACGTCGGTGACGACCGGGCGGGTCGCGCCCGGCGGGGCGGCGGCGGCGCCGATCACGTCGAGCCGGCCGGTGGGCGCGGGCAGCGCCATGCGTCCGACGCTCCGGGCTTCCTCGGTCAGGAGGATGTTCAGCCGGTCATAGGCGGCGCGGGTCTGGACGATCTGCGGCCAGTTGCCCATCAGCCGCTGGAGCGGGGAGACCGCGCGCGAGATCAGCATCGACGCGGCGATCACCATGCCGCCGGTGATCTCGCCATTGATCGCCAGCCATGCGCCGAGCGCGATCTGGAGCGAGGGCAGCGCCTTGTTCAGGAATTTGGACAGGCCGCCGGCGATGCCGCTTGCCTCCGATGCGTTGACGGACATCTGCAAGAACTGCCGATGCTTTTCATGCCACCGCCGACGCACCGCCGGCAGCATGCCCAGCGCCAGCGTCGCATCGGCCTGCGCCAGGCCATCGGCGGCGACCGCCTGCGATTCCGTATTCTCGTCGTTCGCGGCCTTCAGGATCGGCGAGGAAATCTTCTGGGTGAACCATGCCGACACCAGCATCAGCACCACCGCGACCGCGATGAACGCCGCCAGCCATGGGTGAAACAGCGCACCGACGATGATGAACACGATCGCGAACGGCGCGCTCATCAGCGCGAGGATAGGTTCGCCGGTCATGAACTGGCGGAACGACACGACGTCGCCCATCAGCTGCTGGACATTCACGTTCCGCCGCCCGACCGAGCGACGGAACGAGGCGTCGAACACGTCCGCCGCCAGATCCCAGTCGGTGCGCAGCGAAATGCGGATCAGCAGCCGGGTACGCATCCATTCGAGCGCCGACCAGAACAGATAGACGCCGACGATCAACAGCGTGAGCGAGACGAGCGTGACGCCGCTGCGCGTGCTGATGACGCGGTCATAGGCGCTCATCATGTACAGCATCGGCGCGACCGCGAGGCATTCGGTGATCGCGGTGAAGAAGAAGACGAGGTAGAAGGAATGGCGGCATGCCTTGAGCAGTCGTGCCACCGGCTTGTCCGCTGCGCGGAGCGGTCCGCTGCTGCCCTGTCCGTCCGTGGCCATTCACCTGCGCCCTGCCCGTTGTTCGGGTCGGCTATGCGGCGCGAATGGTTAAGATGGGGTTAGGCGATCGTTGTAGGAACGGCCCGGCCCCCATGAGAGGCCGGACCGTCACGGAACCCGGATCATTGCCCGCCGCCCTCCTTCCCCGACAGGGAAAGAGGGGGAGCGGGCCGGTACCGCCTTGAAACTCGCTCTTCCGCGAGTTTCGAAACGGCCTCTTACCGGTCGTGATGCAGCTGGCGGTACAGTTCGTCATCCTGCCCGATCAGCTTCACCTCGATCCCGACATCGCCGAACGCCGGCGGGGTCATGTCGTCGGCATCGGTCAGCACGTCGATTTCGGTGATGCCGATCGCCTTGAGTTGCTCCACGCCACCTTCGACCTGCGCCAGCGCATGGGCCGCGTCGGCGTCCATCACCAGCGCGACCTTGTCGCTGCCCTGGAAGATCGGATCGGGTCCGTTCTGCCCATCGCCCAGCGAGCGAAGCAAGGCGCGGATCTCGGCCATTCCGCTATCCCCGTCCAGCCCGTCGAGGCCGAGGTCGACATAGACCGGCCCATTCTGGCCATCGTCGAGGCGGACCTCGTCGACACCCATGTCACCAATGTCCTTCAGGGTCGCGAGCAGCTTGTCCGACGAACCGGTGCCGTCGATGACCAGCGTATCGGCGGTATAGGCACGTAGCAGGCCCGATTCCGCCAGCGCATGATGTGCGCCGTCGGTGATGCGGTACACCCCGCCGGTGCCGTCGTCATCGGCCCCTTCGAAGCCGCTGCGCATCTCCTGGATCAGTTCGGCTTCGGCGCGAGCCTCTGCCGGATCGAGGAAACGCTGTGCCACCGGATCGAAGGGTTCATAGGCGAAGTCGATGCCGAACAGGTCGGTGATCTGGTCCAGCACCGCCAGCTGATCGGGATCGAGCAGGGCGATATCCTGATTGGTGACGATATGGTCGATTCCCGCATCGGCCAGCCCCTGTGCCAGTTCGACGATCGCGCCCAGCTGGCTCGCATCGACCCGCAGCGTGACGTCGAGCAGGTCATCGGATTGCGCCACGTCGAACTGCGGCAGGTCGTCGGCGCTGATCCCGGTCAGGTCGCCGGCATCGATCACCAGCTTTCCGCCGATGGTCCCCGCCACCACATCGACCTTCAGGTCGTGCAGCCCGCGCAGCGTCGTCGACATCTGCGTGCCCTCCGCCGCGACGGTGATGGCGTCGCCGTCCGCGAAGTGCAGGCCCGCCGCCACCAGATTGGCCGCCTGATCGTCGGAAATGACCGCCTGATCCTCGATCACGTCGAGCGTGTCGACATTGATCTGGCCAAGCAGCGCCGCCTCGCCAGGGGCGGTGACCGCCGCCAGTTCGGTCGCGCCCAGATGCACGACCACGTCGGCGGCAGGGGTGAAGTCCATGCCGTTGACCGACACGCCCCAGGCCTGCTGGAGCGACAGCCCCAGCGTGCCCGACCCGGCGACGCCGATATGGTCGATACCCGCATCGGCCAGCGCCGGTGCCAGCTGGAACATGTCGAAGTCGCGACCCAGCATCCCGGCATCGACGGTCAGCGTTACGTCGAGCGCGGCGTCGCCCTGGTCGATGACGAACGACGGCAGATCGCCGGTCGTGATGCCGTCGAGCGAACCGCCCGCCTCCAGCGACAGGACGGTGACGCCCGCGCCAACCGCGACCGCATCGACATGCAGCCCCTGAAGCCCCTTCAGCGTGGTCGACATGTGCGTGCCCTCGACCGCCAGCGTCACATCGTCGCTCTCGACGAAGTCGACGCCCGCCCCGATCAGCCCGGCGGCCTGCGCCTCGGTGATGGTGGCGGCACCGGCGACGTCGAGATGATCGACATGGAGCTGTGCCAGCAGCGCCGGATCGCTGGCGATCCCCGCGAGCTGTGCCGCATCCACGTCGAGCGTGATGTCGGCGGTGGTCGCGAAGTCGAGCCCTGCGCCCGCCAGCGCCTGCGCCTGACCCAGGTCGAGTGCCAGCGCGCCGTTGCCCGCCACGCCCAGATGATCGATGCCGCTGTCGCGCAGTCCGGCGGCCAGCTGGGTCAGGTCGACCCCGACACCCAGCGTGCCCGGATCGACGTTCAGCGTCACGTCGAGCGCGGCATCCGATTGCGCCACGTCGAACTGCGGCAGGCTGCCGACGCTGAGCGAGTCCAGCGATCCGCCTGCCTCCAGCGACAGCGCGGTGATGCCCGCACCGACCGCGATCGCATCGATATGCAGCGTCTGCAGCGACTTCAGCGTGGTGTTGAGGTGGGTCCCCTCGACCTGCAGCGTCACATCGCCCGCTTCGGCGAAATCGATGCCGGCGGTGACCAGCGTGTTCGCCTGCGCATCGTCGATGGTCGCGGTGTCGACGACGATCGTCTCCACGCCCGCCGCGGCCAGATCGGCGGCGCGGGTGATCGCGAAGTCGAGCTGCTCGGCCGATACCGTGAGCAGCGGTACGTCGAGGCTGGCGGTGGCGGTGCCGATCGCGGTTGCGCCGGCGCTGTCCGCCACGGTGTAGCTGAAGCTCTGGCTACCGAAGAAATCGTCCGCCGGGGTGAAGGTCAGCGTGCCGTTTTCACCCAACGTCACCGTGCCGTTCGTCACGTCGACCGACTGGCCGATCGCGATCGCGCGGCCTTCGACCGCAACGACGCTGAGCGGGCCACCGTTCGGATCGCTGTCATTGGCCAGCACGCCGATCTGCACCGACATGTTCAGGCCGAACTTGGCCGTATCCGCCAGCGTCACCGGCGGCAGGTTGGCATCGGGCTGGTTGAGATCGCGGACGGTGTCGACCAGCGCGCCGGGCGAGGTCGCACTCGCCACCGCCTGGTTGATCGCTGCCGCCTTCTGCGCCGTGGCGGTCGCCACGCCCGCATCGCCACCGGCCGCGATCAACACGTTCGCCAGCTGCGTCGGATTGCCGAGATCGACCGCGCCGGTCTTCGTCATCTGGGCGATCTGGGCGCTGACCGCGGTGGCGCTGACGCCCGCCGCCTGCGCCTGGATCATCACCGTCGCGATCTGGGTCGCGACCTTCTGGATCGCGAAACCGATCGCCGGATCGGCGGTGGGCGCGAGGAAGTCGAAACTGCCGAGATCGATGCCTTCGGGCAGGCCGAAGGCGCGGGCGACCTGTGCCTGCGCGGCCGCCACGTCGACGCCGGTCTGGGTCAGTTCGGCGACCAGCGTGGTCAGCGGCGTCACCGCCGTCGACCCCGCCGGGGCCTTCAGCGCAATGGTGTTGGGCAGGCCGGTGTCGGTGTTGACGCCGCCCAGTGCGATCATCGTGCCGACCGGTTCGCCGACCAACGTGAAGCGGCCCTGCGCATCGGTAATGGTGACCACTTCGCCATCGTCATACGCGCCGTTGCCGTTCGCGTCGAAGAAGATGCGCGCGCCGGCCACATAGCCGTCGATGACCACGCCCTGCGTGACCTGCGCCACGGTCAGGTTCAGCGTGTCGGTGTCGGTCGCCTGACCGTCGCTGGTGACCATGGTCAGCGTTTCCGCGCCGACATAGCCCGAAGCGCTGGTATAGCCGATCGTAGCGAGCGTCGCGTTGACCTGTGCCAGCGTGCCGGTCAGCACCAGCGCGCCGGTACCGGCACCGCTGATCGTGGCGCCGCCGTCGACGGTGCCGGCGACCAGCACACCGTGCGCGACGCTCAGCGTGGTGGTGAAGCTGGCGTTGCCGCCATCGACATCGGCAATCGACAGGCCGTTGATCGCGACGGCGCTGCCCTGCGCCACCGGTGCGACGCTGGCGGGCAGCGCGTTGACCGGGGCGTCGTTCACCGGGGTGACGGTGCCGTTGACCGTTGCAGTGGCCGTGCCGCCCTTCCCGTCCGATACGGTATAGGTGAAGGTCGGGCTGCCGTTGAAATTAGCGGTCGGGGTGAAGACCAGATCGCCGCCGGCATTCAGGCTGACGACGCCGCCGGTGACCGTGACCGGCGCGGTCGCGGTGATCGCGGTGCCGTTGATCTGCGTGACGCTCAGCGTATCGCTATCAACGTCGCGGTCATTGGCGCGCACCGCGACGGTGACGGCGGTGTCCTCGGTGGTGGTGAAGCTGTCGTTGGTCGCGACCGGCGCGTCGTTGACCGCCGTGACGGTGCCGGTGACGGTCGCCGTCGCCGTGCCGCCCTGTCCGTCGGACACGGTGTAGGTGAAGCTCGGGCTGCCATTGAAATTGGCGGCGGGCGTGAAGGTCAACCGGCCATCGGCATTCAGGCTGACGACGCCGCCGGTGATCGTGACCGGAGCGGTCGTGGTGATCGCGGTGCCGTTGATCTGCGTGACGCTCAGCGTGCCGCCATCGCGGTCGCTGTCGTTGGTCCGCACGTCGAGGGTGACGGCGGTGTCCTCGGCCGTGGTGAAGCTGTCGGCGCTCGCGCTCGGCACGACGTTGGCCGCGGGACCGTCCTTGTCGCCGCCGCCACCGCCGGCCAGCGCGACACCGCCGCCGACCACCGCCAGCCCGGCCAGCAGCCACAGCGGCGAAAACCCGCCGTCGAGTGCCGAGTCATGATGCGTATCGGCGCTGGCGCGCTCGGCATGGGCGACATCGCCATGCGCGTCGCCGGATGCGGCGATCTTCGCCTCGCCCTTGGCCGCGACCTTGATCTTTTCGCGGAACGCCGTTTCGAGGCGACGGATCGCCGCCGAGGCATCAACGTCCAGAAGCTGGATGAAATCGCTGTCGAGACCGAGCGAGGCCAGTGCCTTGGCATCGAGCAGTTGCTTGAGTTCGTCGATCGACAGGGTGCGGATCGCTTCCGGATCGATCGCGGCGATCGCCTCGGGCAGCGCGTCGGTAGGCACGGGACCGGCATCGCCGGCACCGGTATCGGCCGGGAGCGTCTCGGCATGCGCAGACTGGGTTTCGATCATAACGGCAACGAGCAGGCCGACCGCCAGCTCGACCATGTTACCCTTGAGCTTCAAAAATCGCCGACGCGGCAACCGGATAGCCGAAGACTTCACTTGATATTCCCCCTCTACGCCCGCTCCGGCCGGTCGCGGCGCATCGCGGGTCGCCCGAAAGGGACGGCCAGGGCCGGTTCGACTGGATCGGTGCGCGTGCGACGATCGCGATACGAATGTCCGGAACTGGACCCCCGCTGCGACCATGGCCGCCCCGATGCCTGCTCCGGACGGGGCCGTTTTCGCGAAGAAAGATTAAGGTCGGGTCAAAAAATGCGGCGGTGCGCAAAGAAAATGCGGCAGGGTCGATAGCCACTCAATAAGAGGCGACGCTACCGGTAACCGCGGTCACAGTGCTGACCTCATCGCAACCAGAGGGGTTGGCCCGCGAACGATGCTTCGTACTATCGCCACGCCCTTTTATTTCTAACGTTTCATCAATTACAGGACGATTCATTCAGACAACAGCCTGTTAGGCGGCGTGGACAAATTTGAGCCAGTATCTGGCTGTGGCCGACCAAGAGCATCCTTAGCATCAGCTCGGGGTCAACCGAGAGCCGCCCGATCCCGCTGTAGCTCGCTGCCAGCGCCTCGCGAACAAAGCCGAAGTCGAGCAGGCCATCGATACGTCGGAGCAGGTGGTCACCCGCCACATGGCCGTCCAAGCGAAAGCCGTAGAACAGCGAGCCTTGCGCCACCTGCCGACCCATCATCGTCCGCGCTCCCATGCAGTCCGACATCATAGAATCACGCAAGTAAGACTGTCGCAAGTGTAAGTTCTCTGTTGGCCATGTCCCGATCCGACGCTGGTATCGGCAAGGTGACTTGCGTCCTTTCAGCGATCATCCCCGCATTGTTCGGCAAGTAGAGGTCGCGGTCGGGAGCCCCAAAGTGCCGATCGTGTGAGGCTATAACCGCTGTTCGCTATCGGTGATAATACCATCAGAAAGTCGCGATTGCTCACGAGTTGACCATGCGCGATCCGAGAAGCAGATACGATCTTTCGATCTTCGCGCCCACGAAGAACTCGCTTGATGGTCACGCGCAACAAAAAGCGGCCACGACCCAGAATGTCATCGGCGGTCGTAAGGTCTTCGTAGCTCGTGGTTTCAACGCGGCCAAGAGCAACGACGTCTGCGCAGCCGTAGCCCATGACCACCGCATCCTCCTTGGCCGCCGCTCCTGCGGTAACCGGAAGCGCGAGGATCGATAGCGCAACGCAGTTCATACGAGAGATTGGACGCATACGGTTATTTACGAAGGCAATCGTCCCCTTGCCACACCTTATGGTTGCCTAAGCGGTCCCTTTTTCAACAGTCTCGAGCGGTTCTGACACCCGCAATGCTATTTGTCGAAGACGCCACATAAGGCGGACAATCACATCAAGGTTGCGCGAGAAGGTTGCGCGAGGCGGATCTCACAGGCCTCCTTCACCGGATGCTGAAGCAGTTCGACGCGTTCGGTCAGCCACTCCAGCTCGGTGGACGTGATCTTGTAGTGTGGTGAGTAGCGCCCGTTGACATAGGCTTGGCGCAGCAACTCGAAGCACCGCTGCGCAAACCTAGTGTCACGCGGCCACGCGCATAGGACCCGTACAGGATAACTTTGAGGATGCGGCCCTGCCGCCGCCAGTTCTGCGTGGACAGCGACGTCGCCTGCTCGAACCCGGCGAAGAGTACATGCACGACACGCTCAAGGTCGCGCCGCTTTCGATCCGGGAGATGATCGAGATCGTTATGCATCCTTCCTCCTAGCACTACTTTGGCACTTTAGGTGTTTGATCCCACGGTTTGATGGTGCGATCCTTTCGTTGGAATGGAAGGAAGCCGCATGGGACAAGTTCGTCATGGGAGCGCCACGACCACGCACGCTATCCGAGCAGCAATACAGCGATCGCAAGCTTCGCTCGCGACGCTGAGCCGTGAGCTGGGGATCAACCCGAAGACAGTCGCGAAATGGCGGAAGCGGGCGACGGTCGAGGATCTGAAGACCGGGCCGAAGGCCCCTCATTCAACGACCCTGTCCGAAGCGGAGGAGGCAGTGGTTGTGGCGTTCCGCCGGCATACACTGTTGCCGTTGGACGACTGCCTTTATGCGTTGCAGCCGTCGATACCGCAGCTAACCCGGTCAGCGCTGCATCGTTGTCTCCAGCGGCACGGCATCTCCCGCCTGCCGGACATCGAAGGCGACAAGCCAAAGCGGCAGCGCTTCAAGCGCTACCCGATCGGCTTCTTCCACATCGATATTGCCGAGGTGCAGACCGCCGAAGGCAAACTGTACCTATTCGTCGGCATCGACCGCACCAGCAAGTTCGCGGTCACCCAACTGGTTGAGAAGGCTGACAGGCGGACTGAACTGGCCCCTGTTTTGACCGGACGGAATTAAGCCTAAGAAGGAGGCTTGGGGCTATCCCCTGAGCATAGGCTTATGTCCGTGTCCGAGATCATTACCGACGGCGGTCGTCGCCGTCACTGGAGCACGCCTGAGAAGCTGAGGATCGTCGAGGAGACGCTCGACGGTCGCGAGAGCATCTCGGTGGTGGCGCGCCGCAACGGCGTGGCGCCGAACCTGCTGTACCGCTGGCGGCGGCTGATGCTGGAAGGCGGAAGCGTAGCGGTCGCCGGCGACGATGACGTGACCAGCAACCGCCAGGTCCGCGAGATGGACAATCGCATCCGCGAACTGGAGCGCCAGCTCGGCCGCAAGACGCTGGAGGTCTAGATCCTGAAGGAAGCGCTGGAGCGTTCACGCCCAAAAAAAGCGAGCTTGCTCATGCACTCGCCGCTGCCGGAGATTATCCGGTGAGCCTGGTCGCCAGCACGCTCGGGGTCGGGCGCTCGACGGTGTACGACCGCCTGGCCGGCAGCACCAAGGCTCGCGGGCCGTACACCAAGGCCGAGGATGCGGATTTGCTGCCCCGCATTCGCCAGATCGCCGCACAGCGGCCAACATACGGCTACCGCCGCATCGCGGCGGTCCTCAATCGACAGCAGCGCGCCGAAGGGCTGGCGCCGGTCAACCACAAGCGCGTCTATCGCATCATGGCGGCGGACCGCCTGCTGCTGGCGCGGCGCTATACCGAGCGTGCCGACTATGGCCATGACGGCGTCGTGGTGACGATCCGCTCCAACCTGCGCTGGTGCTCGGACGGCTTCGAATTCACCTGCTGGAACGGCGAGGTCGTGCGCGGCGCCTTCATCATCGATGCCCATGACCGCGAGATCATCGCGTGGAGCGCGGTCGCCAATGCCGGCATCAGCGGCTCGGACGTGCGCGACATCATGCTGGAAGCCGTGGAAACCCGCTTCGGCGGCATGCGCGCGACCACGCCGGTCGAGATGCTGTCCGATAACGGCTCGGCCTATACCGCCCGCGAAACACGGACCTTTGCCCGGCAGCTGGGCCTCAAACCCTGCTTCACCCCTGTCCGCAGCCCGCAGTCCAACGGCATCTCCGAGGCCTTCGTGCATACCCTCAAACGAGATTACGTTCGTGTCTCCCCGCTCCCCGATGCACTCACCGCGTTGACATCGCTGGCCGGATGGATCGAGGACTACAACGACAACCACCCCCACTCAGGGCTCAAAATGCGTTCGCCGCGCGAGCATCGCGCACTGGTTTCTGCAACCGCCTAATTCCGTCCGGTAAAACGGGGGCCAGATCACGGACAGCGTGGGAGTTCCTGGAACACCTGCTGAAAGCTGTGCCTTACCGCATCCACACGATCCTCACCGACAATGGAATCCAGTTCGCCGAGCAGCCGCGTAATCGCAACACCGCCTGGTCGCGCCAGATGCGCTTCGACATGATCTGCGAGGCGAACGATATCGAGCACAGGCTCACGAAACCGAACCACCCGTGGACCAACGGTCAGGTCGAGCGCATGAACCGCACCATCAAAGAGGCGACCGTCAAACGCTTCCACTATGAGAGTCACGACCAGCTGCGCACGCACCTCGCCGACTTCATGGCCGCCTACAATTTCGCCCGACGGCTCAAGACGCTGAGCGGTCTCACGCCCTACGAATACATCGCCAAGATCTGGACGTCAGAGCCAGACCGGTTCATCGTCGACCCGATCCACCAGATGCCGGGACTAAACACCTAGGTTCGACCGGCGTGCCAAGTGGGCGCCGACAGTGCGGGCATCGGGAGGGTGGCGGTCGTGCGAAGAGGTTGAGGATGGCCTGCCTAACGGCCGGCATGCTCGGTTGCGGCGGCGGTCCCGAGACTCTTTTTTTTCCGTCCCGCGGCCTGGAGGCGGCGGGACTGGAGGAAGGCGTAGGCAATCATCGTCATCAAGCTGTGTCGGTGTAGTCCTGTCCATGACCGGCCTTCGAAGTGGTCGAGGCCAAGTTCCTCTTTGAGCTGCTGGTGGGCCTGTTCACATATCCACCGGGCTTTGACCGCAGCTGCGAGAGTTTTGAGGGTCGTGTGCGCGGGCATGTTCGAGATGTAATATTTGCGCTCACCGGTCGCGCGGCGTTCGCCGATAATCCAAACTTCGTCGCCGGGCATTCTGGAGACGCCTTTGTCGAAAATGCGGTGCTTTGGACCGTCTGCGATGCGGACACGGCATGCAGCGAAATGGCACGTGAGCGCGCCCTTCGTACCGCGTCGCCAGCTTATCTTTCTCGCCGGCCAGCACCTCTTCTGCGCAGACCGGCGGCATATTCGGGATGTGGTGCTTGCGCGGTTTGCGAGCCTTCTCTGTTGGGAAGATCATGGCGACATCGGTGGGATAAACCGTTTGTCGGCGGGACATGCCGACTGCCCACACAAGGCCACGCTCGCTCAGCGCATGGCGGAACGGCGCGCTCGCCCCGTAGCCCGCATCCGCAAGTACGCAGCCAAATCGGACACCGGACGCGATGACGCGGTCGATCTCCTCGATCGCAATCTCGGGCTTCGACAAGACGACCTGTCGGTCCGCTGGGATGCGAGCGCGGGCCATCCGCTCCGGATCGCGCGTCCAGATGTCCGGCAGGAACAGTCGAAGGCTGACCATCACCGGTACCTCGCCCGATGCCAGTGTCACCGACACCAGCGACTGGCTGTTCGCGGTCTTGCCGAGCGACGACGCATATTGTGGTGCGACGCCCACCGAGTGGCGCCCCTTCTTCGGCAGCGCCGTGTCGTCGATAACCAGGAAAGCGTCGTCGCCGCCGACCAGGCGATCCGCTTCCGTCAGGAGAGCCCTCTCCAAAGGCGCGCTGTCCCAGACGCCCGCCGCGACAAAATGATGAAGCTGGTCGTAGTCGACCTCGCCGGCGCGAGCCGCCATAGGCTGCACGCTCTTGCGGTCACCTGGACCAATCAGACCAGCAATATACAGCGGGCACATCCTGCGCCGCGCTGGATGCGACAGCCCGACCAGGAACGGTTCAAGCCATCGCTCCAGATCGATCCGCCAGCTCTCGTCCACCGACATCGCAAAGAATCCGTCAGCCTACACTGACACATCCGAATCAATGATGATTCCCGTCGGTTCCTTCAACCTGCCAAAGTAGTGCTAGTCACCTGGAACTAAAGTAAGCTGCATTGTATGCTTTCTGGCGCAGGCGGGAGGCATGGATGGTTGGTCGTCAGGCGGACGTGCTGGTATTGAGTGCCACTGATCGCGCGTTCCTGGAATCGCAGGTGCGGCGTCACAAGGCACCGCGTTCGCTATCGGACCGCTGCCGGATGGTTTTGCTGTGTGCGGATGGGCTGCAGAGCAAGGAGGTCGCCGAGCGGCTCGGGGTTCACGAGCATACGGTCGGCAAGTGGCGGCGTCGCTTTGCCCAGGCCAGCGTCGAAGGGCTGACCGACGAGTATCGGGCGGGCCGGCCGCGCACGGTGAGCGATGCACAAGTCGCGCAAGTGATCGAGCGTACGCTGAACACCACGCCCCGGGATGCGACCCATTGGTCGATCCGCTCGATGGCGGCAGAGGTGGGCCTTTCGCACACCACGATCCGCCGGATCTGGAGCGCGTTCGGCTTGCAGCCGCATCGCTCGGAGACGTTCAAGCTGTCGACCGATCCGCTGTTCGTCGACAAGGTGCAGGACATTGTCGGTCTTTACCTGTCGCCTCCGACCCGCGCCGTGGTGCTGTGCGTGGACGAGAAATCGCAGATCCAGGCGCTTGATCGCGAACAGCCGGTCCTGCCCATGGCACCGGGCGTACCCGAGCGGCGCACCCACACCTACATCCGCAACGGCACGACATCGCTGTTCGCGGCGCTCGATATCGCCACCGGCGCGGTCATCGGAAAATGCTACAGGCGGCATCGCGCGACCGAGTTCCTCGACTTTCTCAAGCAGATCGATGCGGCAATGCCAGCGGGACCCGACGTGCACCTCGTGATGGACAATTATGCTACCCACAAGACGCCCCGGATCAAGGCGTGGCTCGCCCGGCGTCCGCATTGGCACGTGCACTTCACGCCGACGTCGGCATCGTGGATCAATCAGGTCGAACGCTGGTTCGCCGAGCTGACGCGCAAGCAATTGCAGCGAGGCGTCCACCGATCAACCGCGGAACTCGAAGCCGATATCGCCGCCTTCATCGCCACCCCACAACGAAAAACCCAAGCCCTACAAATGGGTCAAGTCCGCCGACGACATCCTCGCCTCGGTCAGACGCTTCTGCCAGAAAACAATGAGACGAACTTCGGATTCAGGTGACTAGCGGAAGCCTGCGTCGGCGTACATTGATGCAGCGGGTCTGACATGCTCACTGTCCGGTCGCCTGCATCTCGATCGTGCAGCGTACCGCCTTCTTCACCCGCGCAGCCTGTTTGCGGCAGCCGTCAAGCGTCTCACGGTTGGCAAACACCAACCGGTTGCCTGCCAGCACACCGGCGAACGCCCGCGCATCGCCGGCCCGCATCAGCCGCTGCCCGCCTTCCCACATCGGCATTCGTAAAGATCGAGCCGCCATCCGCTCCGGCAACAGCCAGCTCGCCGGCATGCTGCGCGCGATCGGCCCGGCGACGATCGCCCACAGCACCATGCCCGCGACGATGCAGGCGAGCCCGACCCGCCACAGCCGGCGCCGCTGATCGTCCGCCATGACGTGTGAGTCCAGCTGGCGACCGAGCTTCGTCGCGACCTCCTCGATCACCTGCCGGGCAGCGGCGATGGCCCGGCGATCCTCGTGCCGCCCGGCGGTGCCGGCCTCGACGATCTGGCGGTTCAGTTCTTCAGGCGTGAGCGCCAGCGCCGGACTGTTCACCAGCGCATCGACGCGCTGTGCGGTCGCGGTGATGTTGTTGGCGATGACGCCCAGCGTCTCGGAATAGTCCGGGGCATCGCCCTCCCCGCTGCCCCCGGCCAGCAGCCGCTCGACCGCCCGCCGCAACAGCGCGACCTCGCCGCGAAGATCCTCGAACGCCCGTGCCGCCTCGTCGCCTTCGTCCGCCATCCAGCTCTCCCTATCGTCCCATCCCGCGATCCTGCTCGCGGTCGCGCGCACGCTGCACCTCGATCTGACGTTGCCGGTCGCGGTCCAGCCCCAGCTCGGGCGCGCTGCGTTCGAGTTCGGCGCGCAAAAGCGGATCATGCCGCAGCCCGTCGATCATCTCCGCCCTGCCGGCGGTGACCCGGGCGCTGCCGGGTCCGCCTTCGGCCTCCAGCGCCCGCCAGCGTTCCATGAACCGCCCGGCACGCAGGTCCGGGTCGGCGCGGACCCGCGCCTCTTCGGCCATCGCCCGGACGGCACCGCGGGTATTGCCCGCCGCGGCGTCGCGCACCAGCGTCGGATCACGCTGGAACGCGGAGACGAGATCGCGGGTGCCCTGGTCGCGTACCCTGTCGAGTGCCTCGGCCGCGCGATCCATCGCGGTCATCTGGTGCGGCAGGACCGGCAACCCCTTGCGCTGCATCTCCGCCGCATCGACCGCGGCGCGCGCATAGCGCCGGATCGCCACGTCCTGATCCGGACGGTTCGTGCTTTCGCGCGGGAAAACGGGCGGCTCCGCTTCCGGCACCTTGGGCCGGAACCCGGCGAACATGCGCCTGGCTTTCGTTTCCACCGTCCGCACGATCTCCCGCACCCGCTCGGACAAGCGGATCTCGCGTCTGTCCGCGAAAGCACGAGCGGTCTCGTCGGGCCCGGCCACGTAGTCAGCCGCCATATCCTTGGCGCGGTCGCGCGACAGCACCGCGGCGAGCTTCGCATCGGAGGCGAAGTCGTCCCGCCCGTAATGAAGCTGCACCCCGTCGCGATGCCGCGACAGTGCGACATAGGCGGCGTGCCGGTCCATCCCCGGCGTCGCCAGCACATGCGTCCGGTCGACGGTCACGCCCTGCGACTTGTGGATCGTGGCGGCATAGCCATGATCGACCGCGGCATAGTCCTTCACGTCGAACCCGACCTGCCGCCCGTCATCGAGCCGCACCCCCATCCGGTCAGCCGATACCTGTTCGACCGTGCCCAGCGTCCCGTTCTTGACCCCCATCGACCGCTCGTTGCGCAGGAACATGATCCGGTCGCCCGACGCGAACTGCCGGTCGCCGCGCTCCGCCTGCACGGCCACGTCCTGCCCGAGGTCACCCGACGCCCGCAGCCGCCCCCGCGCCTCCTCGTTGAGCGACCGCACCTCGGCATTGGTATGGGTGAGGATCATCCGCGTCGCCCCCGGTTCGGCCTGGCGCTGCCGGTCCCAGCCCTCGACCAGCCCCGTCCGCGCCGCCTCGCGCGTATCGGCGGGCACCACCATCCCCCGGTCACGATAGGCTTCGACCGCCTCGTCCGTACGTCCCGTCGCCAGCCAGCGCGTCGCATCGCGCTGCCAGTCGGTCCGCTGCCGGCGGATCTCGGTGATCTCCGCCGCCCCATGCCGCTCGGACAGCGCCCGGAACGCCGCACCCGCCTCGATCGCCTGCAACTGCTCGGGGTCGCCCACCAGCACCACCTTGGCCCCGGCCCGGTCCGCGGCCGACAGCACCCGCTCCATCTGCCGCGTACCGATCATCCCCGCCTCGTCGACCACCAGCACGTCGCGCGGACCCAGCTCCTCGCAGCCCCGCGCCCACGCATGTTCGAGGCTGGCGATAGTACGCGAGGCGATGCCGGAGCCAGCCTCCAGATTCTCGGCCGCGATCCCGGAGAGTGCGGCACCCCGCACCGTGTAACCGGCATCCTCCCATGCCTCGCGCGCGACCCCCAGCATCGCCGACTTGCCGGTGCCGGCATAGCCGATGACGGACGCCAGCCCGTCGCGGGCGGTGATCCGCCCGAGCGCATCACGCTGCTCCTCCGACAGGACCAGCCCGCGCCCCTCCGCGGCCTCCAGCGCGCGGACGACATGCCCGGCGCCCGTGAAGTGATCCCGCGTGCCGGCGAGCCGGTCGGCCGCCCGCTCCAGCCGCGCCTCAGTCGCGATCATCTCCCGGCTCGTGAACCGCGTATCGCCGCGCCCGTCCCTACCCAGCGCGACCAGTTCGGGGCTGGCGCGCACCGCGCCCATCACCCGGTCATACTGCTCCCTGCCATCCGAGTGGCGGAACGCGAACATCGCCAGATCCCGCGTCGTGAAGGTCGCCTGGGTCCGCGTGATCGCGTCGAGCGCGACATCCGGATCGGCGATGATCCTGTCGCCGTTCTCCCGCGCGATGCGGGCATGATCCTCGATCCGCTCCGCCTCCAGTCCCTGCCCCGGTCGCCGCGATGCGGCCGGTCCGATCTTGTGCTGCGGCTCCAGCGCGATGCCCTGTTCGGCATAGGAGCGATGATCGATCCGCGCATCGATCCCAAGCTCCGTCAGCCGTTCGTTGACATGCGCGCTCCACGCCTCGCGCCAGTGCTGCAACAGCGCCGTGTCGTTCCAGCCCCGCTCCTTCGCGCCGAACCCGTCAGGCCCCACCCCGCGCATCGCCAGCATGACATGCGCGTGTGGTTTCGGACTGCCGTCCTCGGCGCGGTCCCAGTGCACGTTGAGATCCGCAACCATGCCGCGGTCGACGAACTGCGCCTGGACGAAGTCGCGCGCGAGCCGGATGCCCTCCGTGCGGCTCATCTCGCGCGGGATCGCGAACTCGACCTCGCGCGCCAGTTGCGCGTCCTTGCGCTTCTCTCCCGCCTCGACCTCGTTCCAGAGCGTCGCGCGATCGGACAGCCGCTGCGGCGCACCCTTCGGCAGCAGCACTTCGGAGTGGATCACGTCCGCCTTGTTCGAGAAGTCGTGATGCCGGTCCAGCCGCGCGTCGAACAGCGTCGATCCCGAGCGATAGGCAGCCGACGCGACCGCGCTGGAGCCGTTGGCACGGCTGATGATCTTGGCGCTGAAATGGTAGATCGCCATCGCGTCCGTCATTCTGCACTTCTGAGCGCACGTCGGCAACGACGTATAAGCGCGCACTCACGATCTGCTGCGCACCTCCTGACTGACCTATGGCAATCTACTGATCTTTGCTCAGTCTAACACAATCAAATCAACATGATATCGGCAGCAATACGTTTGGAGTGTTTTCACTCCATGTTTGGCGTTCTCCGATTTTGCACACGCCTTCACGATTGATCCGTGATGACCCGCATCACACAACACAAGTCCCGGTATCGATAGGTCAGCGTCCGGTGGACGGGAGTGATTCGCCAATTACAAAGGCACGATCTTCATGGACCGTGCTTGTAAAACAGTGCCGTACCAACACCTTGTTGTGACGGGATTGCTGCCTGACCTGTCCACTGACATCATGATCCTGACATTCGCTCCGGAGGATCGATGCGGAAGGTTCGCGATTACGATGCCGAACTGAAGGCGCTGGAGGACAAGGCCCGCGCCCTGAAGGCCCGGCGTGTCGAGCAGCTCGGCGCCCTCGTCACCACCACCGGCGCCGATGCGCTCGACATGGAAACGCTCGCCGGCGTGCTGCTCGATGCGGTCGCCTCGACCGATGCCGATGTGAAGGAGGCGTGGCGCGGGAAAGGCGCCGCCTTCTTTCAGCGGCGCGGGCGAAAAGGCAGCCGGACTGCTGGCAGCGACGGCGTTCGCGCAAACCCGCAACCGGGCGCTGATCCGGCGTCTGGAAGCGGCGCGACGCCGGACTGATACGCGGGACTGGGTCGTGGCCCGCCGCGAGCGCACGCGCCACCTGATCGAGCTGGGCGGGCTCGTACAGAAAGCCGGGCTGGTCGACCTCGCCGGTGACGATCGCGCGACGATCTACGGCGCGCTGCTGGAACTGGTCGGCAAGGCGCGGAGCGGGGCGGCAGACGATGTGCTGGCACTCTGGAAACGACGGGGGCGGCGCGCCTTCGATAGCGAAACGGAAGGGAGCAGGACCGATGCCTGAACTGTCCGAAGAGGAACGCACGGCGCGCCAGAAAGCGGTCGATTTCGCGCGTGGCAGCGTCGAACTGTCCGGGGGCGGACTGTCGCCCGAAATCGACGCGTTGAACCGCCGCTATATCGCCGGCGACCTGTCGAGCGACGAGCATCTTGAAGCCATGCTCGCATATGGCCGGTCGTTGCCGCACGGCGAGCCGGTGCAGGAGTATTTCACCAGAACGCCGCCAGGGATCGATGACCGGAGCGTCCGATGTCGTACTCTTCAACGATGCGCAGGCGAAGAGAAACAGCGATGCAGCCTGACCCCCATCCTGTCCTCGATCGGATCGATATCGACGCCACCCCTTTCGCCGACGCATGATCCGGGAGGACGGCAGCGAGACACACGAATGCGAACTCCAACTCCGGCTGCCCGTCCAGCTCGACAATGACGGATGGGTAGCCGCCGTGCGGATCGACATCCCCCGATCGCGACGATGCCCGGCGTCGATCCGCTGGGCGCACTGATTGGCGCGCTGGCGTTTGCGCGCGACATGGTGGACCGCGAGACTGGGCGCGTCTTGTTCGGTGATCGGGAGTCCGGCAGTCTCCCCGTGTTTCTCGACCGCGGCTTTCCGACCGCCATGCTGGTAGACGTGGAAGCGCAGGCACTGCGCATCGCGATCGAAACAGCCGGACGGCTATAACGGCATGAACCGGCATGTGATCGAGAGGACGGTCGTGAGTGTGCTGGTCGCCGGCTTCGCGATCGGTACGATCACGCACACCCTCCACCTCGTCACTGTCGGGTGGATCGTGTTCGATGACGCCCCGGTCTGGATGAACGTCTACTGGACCGCACTGACCGCGCTCGATCCCCTCGCCGCGGTGCTGCTGCTCTGGCGGCGTTCCATCGGGCTGGCACTTGGCACCGCCATCATCGTCAGCGATATCGCGATCAACAGTCATGTGCTGTACGGGCTTGGCCTGCCCTTCGGGTTCCTGTCGCTCCAGCTTCAGACCCTGTTCTGCGGTTTCCTGCTCGGCGCGGCCGGGTTCCTGACGCCGGGATATCATCGCAAGGCCACTGGCGACAGCGACCGGCTGATCCGCCGGAAAACAACCGACGCATGACCGATGGATCCGCCTTTCACATCATCACGGGCGGCCCCGGCTCGGGCAAGACGACCCTAATCGATGCGCTGGCAGCGGAAGGCATACGGCACATGCCCGAAGCCGGGCGGGCGATCATCCGCGATCAGGTTGCGATCGGGGGCTCCGCCCTGCCCTGGGCCGACCGTGCCGCTTTCGCGGACCTGATGCTGGCCCGGAGTTGCGATCCTGGCACGAGGCCGGCGCGCTGTCCGGACCGGTATTGTTCGACCGCGGCCTGCCCGATGTGATCGACTACCTGCGTCTGTGCGGCTTGCCGGTGCCCGGTCATGCACTGAAAGCCGTCGACCGGTCCGCTATGCCCCTCGCGTGTTCGTCGCGCCGCCCTGGCGCGGGATATCTACCGGCGATACCGAACGCCGACAGGACTTCGCGGAGGCAAAGGCGACGCACGCCGCGATGACAGATATCTATGCCAGCCTCGGTTACGGGCTGGTGCCGCTTCCACTCGCCCCGGTCCCCGAACGGGTCCGGTTCGTGCGAACTCGTATCGGAGGATGAGATGACGGACTCCGCTTTGCGTTCCTGGCAGCTCCTGAATGTCGGCCCGGGAACCCGGCACGTTACACCCGACCTGCCGGCCTGTCTGCAGTCTGGCGACCTGCTGCCGCAGACTCGCCTCATCGAGATCGAGACCGATGCAGGCGGCGTCAGCGTCTCGCGCGACTGGCTGAGTGACCGCATGGAAAGGTCGATGCGATCGAGGCGGAAATCGGCGCCATGCCCGGCATCGTCCGCCTCAATCTGTTCCAGGCGGCCTGACGATGGAGTAGTTCCGCCAGGTCGAGCGCGCATTGCCTATCCGACGATCTTGCGGGTCGCCAGGTCGAGCACTGCGACCAGGTACAGCCAGCCTTCACCGGTCGCGATGTAGGTAATGTCAGCAAGTCAGATCCGGTTCGGCGCATTTGCTACGAAGCGTTGCGCCAGCAGGTTCGGCGCAATCGGCAGATAGTGGCGGCTGTCGGTAGTGGAGGGCCGGAACCGGCGACCGGCCAGCGCGCGGATGCGATGGCGGCGCATCAGCCGTTCGACGCGGCCACGGCTGCATCGATGGCCCTCCGCCCGTAGGGCGGCATGCATCCTGGGCGATCCGTATCGTCCCTGATGGCGCACCTGAAGGCGGCGGACATCGTGCAGCAGGGCCAAGTTCGCTGTCGTTCGAGCACTCGGTGCGCGACCACGCCAATCGTAATAGCCGCTGCGCAACACGCCGAGCATGCGGCACATGACGTTCACCGGCCAGGTGGACGCATGCTGCTCGATAAAGGCGAACTTCACCGCGGCATCTCCGCAAAGATGCCGACGGCTTTTTTTAGGATGTCGCGCTTCACCCGTGCCCGGTCCAGTTCACGTCGCAACCGCGCGATCTTAAGATGCCTGATCCGCTGGCGATGCCATTCTCGATATTGGCGGCTTCGCCGCCGGGCTTGCCGACGAGGCGCTACTCTCCTGCAACCTGCGCTACCAGCGGCGCAGCATCGTCGGCATAATTCCTAATTCCGCCGCCACCTCGGTCTGCATGCGACCGCTCGTCTCCCAAAGCGGTACCGCCTCGCGCTTGAACTCCTCCGTGAACCCATGCATCGTCGTACTCGCCATCATACACCTCCTGGCTCCGGCAGAGCCTATCATCGGTGTCCGTCAAACCGAGGGAAGATCACAGGCCCAGGCGGCAAGTGCCCGGGTCAAAAGGGGGGATCTGCGACCCGGGCTCTCGGCCGCTCGCGAGGCGGCTTCGGTACCAAGGTCCATGCCGTAGTCGATGCTCTCGGCTTGCCGATCCGCTTCGTGCTCGGCCCCGGACAGCAGAACGACATGGCCCCGGCCTGTGACCTGATCCGGGGCCTGCCCGCCGGTCAGGTCCTCGCCGACCGCGCCTACGATGCCGACAGCCTTCACGACCTGATCTATGAACAGGGCGGCGAGCCGGTCATCCCGCCCCGCCGACACCGCACCTATCAGCATCGACACGATCGCATCGCCTACAAGCAACGCTGGGGCATCGAAGGCTTCTTCGTACGCCTAAAACGATGGCGACGCATCGCAACACGTTACGACAAGCTCGCCGCCAACTTCCTCAGCTTCATCAAGCTCGCAAGCATCATGCTATGGCTGAAATAATTAATTCGTCACTACAGCCTAGAACACGTCGATACCGTTGATGATGGCACCACTCATCAGGTTATAATGTTCCTGGCTCAAACTGACTTCCGCCACGAACGCAGCCGGGGCAAAACCCTTGTTCAACAGGTCGGTATAATAGGCAGCGCCACCCGCATCCGGTGCGCGGTCGAGCGTGTTACGATAGACATAATCTACCAGTTCGGCGTTGCTCTTGCCCTGGATAGCTGTCTTGAACTCGCTCGAGCCGGCGAAATCATCCGCTACCTGCGACAGCGATATCGTCCCCGACTTCACGCGATTAGCCGCGCGACACGCGCGCGCGATCGATACCGTTGATGATGGCACCACTCATCAGGTTATAATGTTCCTGGCTCAAACTGACTTCCGCCACGAACGCAGCCGGGGCAAAACCCTTGTTCAACAGGTCGGTATAATAGGCAGCGCCACCCGCATCCGGTGCGCGGTCGAGCGTGTTACGATAGACATAGTCTACCAGTTCGGCGTTGCTCTTGCCCTGGATAGCTGTCTTGAACTCGCTCGAGCCGGCGAAATCATCCGCTACCTGCGACAGCGATATCGTCCCCGACTTCACGCGATCGGCATAATATTGCAGACCGCCCGCATCCGGACGACGGCCCAGGAAGCTGTCATAGAACAACGTTACCGCCTGATAACTGTCGTCGACGCTGAAATATCCTTTCGCTACCATTTCCGACGTGAGACCGCGATGCTCTGCGGACTCCGACAGATCGGCCACGAACACGCCGCGGCTCAGACCCGTATCCAGCAACCGGGTGTAAAACGCCTTGCCGCTTGCATCTGCAGCACGTCCCAGCGCTTGGCTGTAGACGTAATCGACGAACTGCCCATTGTTGAGGCCACCCGTCGCCGCCTGAAACTCGGCCGATCCCGCAATCTCACTGGCAATCGCCGCCAGTGCCACACCGCGATCCTCGATCAGATCAACGTAGAATTCCAGACCAACCGCATCCGGCGCACGATCCAGAATCGTGTCGTACAACCGCATCACCTGCGCACCCGCACTGTCCGCATCCGTTACGAACACACCATCGATAAATTGAAAATATTC
>NZ_LMJZ01000006.1:0-254729 GCF_001421155.1 Sphingomonas sp. Leaf5
CATCAACAATGTCAAATAGCACTCCCTGCTCCAAACCCCTAAGGTCGAAGCGCCAGCAAGCCGGCGATAGAGAGACCGGAACACATGGCACCAACCATTCGGTCAGCACCAGGTCCCGGAGGATGCAGAAGCGACCGTGTCGGCCACCGCTGCGGTGACACCCATCTAGGGGGAGGCGATTGGGAGGTCAACAGCTTTCTTCGATTCGCCGGAACAAAATCTTCGCAATGTAGTCTCGGCGACGTCTGGCGGGCCCTCCACGGCGCTTGTGCGCCCTGATTTACCGCCTAGTCTCCGCGACATGACTGAGCTTCCCCATACGAACCGCCGGACCATTCTGAAAGGAGCGGCCGTCGGCGTTGCGACCGCCACCCTTTCTCCAGCGGTAGCGGCTGTGCCACGATCGACCGCCACCACCCTATGGTACCGGCAACCCGCGGCGCTGTGGACCGAGGCGCTGCCGATCGGGAACGGGCGACTGGGGGCGATGGTCTTTGGCGGGGTCGCGCGGGAGCGATTGCAGCTCAACGAAGCGACCCTGTGGAGCGGCGGCCCCTATGACCCGGTCAACCCGTCGGCGCGTGCGACCTTGCCCGAGGTCCGTGCCCTGATCGCGGCGGGACGCTATGCCGATGCGGAAAAGCTGGCGAATGCTCGGGTGATGGCGACGCCGTTGACGCAGATGGCGTATCAGCCGCTCGGCGACCTGGTCCTCGAACTGGTCGGGGCAGGGGAGGCGAGCGAGTATCGCCGCTCGCTCGATCTGGAAACCGCGACGGCGGAAACGCAGTTCGGTATCGGCGGCACGCGGTTCCGGCGCGAAGTCTATGTCGCGCCCGACGACGATGTGATCGTGGTCCGGTTGCAGGGTGATAAAGCGTTCGGGCTGTCGGTCGGGATGACGTCGCCGCAATCGGACATCGGCATTTCGGCGAGCGACGGTGTTCTGACGATGACCGGTCGCAACGGCGTGCGGACGGGAATAGCGGGCGCGCTCCGCTTCGCCGCGCGGGCGCATGTTTCGGCGGTGCGGGGGCAGGTGACCGCTGCAGGCGATCGGATCGAGGTTCGCAATGCCCGCAGCGTAACGATCCTGCTGACCATGGCGACCAGTTTCCGCCGGTTCGACGATGTCGGCGCTGATCCCGAGGCGAGCACGCACGCCATGTTCGAGCGCGCCCGGGCGAAGGGAGAGCCGCGGATCCGGCAACAGGCGTTGCGGGCGCACCGCGCGCTGTTCGATCGGGTCAGGCTGGATCTCGGCGAGACCCCCGCCGCCCTGCGGCCAACCGACGAACGCGTCGCGATCGACCGGATGGCCGACGACCCGGCGCTGGCCGCGCTGTATTTCAACTATGGCCGCTACCTGTTGATCGCATCGTCGCGGCAAGGCGGGCAGCCGGCGAACCTGCAAGGCATCTGGAACGACAAGGTCGATCCGCCATGGCAGTCGAAATATACCGTCAATATCAATACCGAGATGAATTACTGGCCGGCCGAGGTCACCGCCTTGCCCGAATGCATGGCCCCCTTCGTGGCGATGATGCGCGAGCTGGCGATCACCGGCGAGCGGACCGCGCGGACCATGTACGGCGCGCGCGGATGGGTATGCCACCACAATACCGACCTCTGGCGCGCGACCGCACCGGTCGACGGCGCGCAATGGGGGCTCTGGCCGACCGGTGGGGCATGGCTGTGCACCCATTTATGGGACCATTACGACTATCGCCGCGACCTCGATTTCCTGCGATCGGTCTATCCGATCCTGCGCGGGGCGGCGCTGTTCTTCCTCGATACGTTGCAGGTCGATCCGGCGACCGGTGGGTTGCTGACCAGCCCGTCGCTGTCGCCCGAGAATATCCATCCCTGGGGCGCGTCGATCTGTGCCGGGCCGGCGATGGACAACCAGATCCTGCGCGACCTGCTCGATCAGGTCGGCCGCGCCGCCAAGCTGCTGGACACCGACGCCACCTTCGCCGCCGAGATCGCCGCCGCCCGCGCGCGTCTCGCCCCCGACAGGATCGGTACGGCGGGCCAGTTGCAGGAATGGCGTGAGGATTGGGACATGGCCGCGCCCGAGCCGAAACATCGCCACGTCTCGCATCTCTATGCCCTGTTCCCGAGCGACCAGATCAGCCCCGACCGGACCCCCGGCCTCGCCGCCGCCGCGCGCCGGTCGCTGGAACTGCGCGGCGACGAATCGACCGGTTGGGCAACGGCGTGGCGCGCGAATCTATGGGCACGGCTGAAGGACGGCGACCATGCGCACCGCATCCTCGCCTATCTGCTGGGGCCGGCGCGAACCTATCCCAACCTGTTCGATTCGCATCCGCCCTTCCAGATCGACGGCAATTTCGGCGGCACGCGCGCGATGGCGGAGATGCTGCTGCAGAGCCGCGACGACGAACTGCTGCTGTTGCCGGCTTTGCCGCGCGCCTGGGGTCAGGGATCGATCACTGGCCTGCGCGCCCGCGGCGGGCTGGGCGTCGATCTGCGCTGGCGGGGCGGGCGGCTCGACGAAGCGGTGCTGCGCGCCGGCGTCGCCGGCCGGCGGCAGGTTCGCCTGAACGATACGAAGATCGATATCGACCTGATCCCCGGCCGCACCGTCCGCCTGCGCGGCGAGCGGCTGATCGTCGCCTGAACCCCGGAGCCGCCATGAAAACGATTCTCGCCGCCCTCGCGCTGCTGTCGCCTGCCCTCGCCGCCGCGCAGGTCGCAACCCCGGCCCCTGCCACGGTCGCCGGGGCCAAACCGATCACGATCGAACGCATCACCGTCCATTCGCCCGCCGTCGAAGGCAATCTGGAAGGCAACAGCGCCGACCGGCCGGTGCTGGTCCTGCTTCCGCCGAGCTACCGGACATCGCCCAACCGCCGCTATCCGGTGGTCTATGCGCTCCACGGCTATTCGATCGGGGCCGACCAATGGGCGAGCGAAATTCATGTCCCGCAAACGATCGAGGCTGCTTTTGCCAAGGGAGCGCGCGAGATGATCGTGGTGATGCCCGATACCAAGACGATGCATAACGGCAGCTTCTATTCGCGATCAGCGACGGTCGGCGATTTCGAGAACTTCATCGCCCGCGATCTGGTCGGCTATGTCGACAGCCATTACCGCACCGTCGCCGACCGCCGGAGCCGCGGTCTCGCCGGTCATTCGATGGGCGGCTATGGCACGATCCGCATCGGCATGCTGCACCCCGACACGTTCGGCGCGCTCTACATTATGAGCCCGTGCTGCCTGATGACCCGCGCGCTGGGCGTCACCGATGCCGCGCAGGAGAAGATATTTCGGGCGATGACGTCGCCCGCCGACAGCGAAAAGCTGAACTGGGGACAGCGGGCGCAACTGGCGACGGCCGCCGCATGGTCGCCCAATCCGAAGGCGCCACCGCTCTATCTCGACCTGCCGATCAAGGACGGCGTGCCGCAGCCTGACGTGCTGGCGCGCTGGACCGCCAACACGCCGATTGCAATGTTCGATCAGCATGCCGCCGACCTGCGCCGTTACCGCGCAATCGGCCTCGACGTCGGTGACCGCGACGGATTGAAGGAAGGGGCCGAACAGCTGCACGCGGCGATGGACCGCTACGGCATCAAACATCGCTATCAGGTCTATGTCGGCGACCACACCAGCGGCGTCGCGACGCAGATGCAGACGGTGGTGATCCCGTTCTTTGCCGACGCGCTGGTCTTTCCGAAATAAGGGCAGGGGACCCGAACGTCCTTCGACCGTTATGCGCGGCGAAGGAGTGTCGTCCATGTCCCGTTCCGTCCTGATTACCGGTGCCAGCGTCGCCGGCAATATCGTCGCGTGGTGGCTCGGCCGGGCCGGGTTCGACGTCACCGTCGTCGAACGTGCGAGCGAATTTCGCGATGGCGGGCAGAATATCGACGTGCGCGGACCCGGCCGCGAAGTGTTGCGGCGCATGGGGTTGGAGCGGATCGCGCTGGAACAAGGCACCGGCGAGGAGGGAACCGCCTGGGTCGATGCCGATGGCAAGGTCGATGCGCAGTTCCTGACCGCCGATCAGGAGGAGGACGGCCCGACCGCCGAGATGGAGATATTGCGCGGCGATCTGGCGCGGCTGCTTTACGAACCGGCCAGCGAACGCGCGACCTATCGCTTCGGCGACCATATCGCGACGGTCGACCAGGATGGCGATGGCGTGACGGTCGGCTTCGCCGGCGGCACGACCGAACGCTATGACGCGGTGATCGTCGCCGAAGGGGTCGGATCGACGACGCGTGAGAGGGTGTTTGCGGACAAGAACGATCCGCGTTGGATGGACCTGACCATCGCCTATTTCACCATCCCGCGCACCGCCGACGACGACCGGCTGTGGCGCTGGTACAATGCGCCGGGCGGGCGCAGCGTGTCGCTCCGCCCCGATCGGCACGGCACGACCCGCGCGATGCTGTCGGTGCAACAGCCGCCCGGCGGCGAACAGGATTGGGACGTCGCGCGGCAGAAAGCATGGCTGCGCGAACGCTTCGCCGATGCCGGATGGCAGGCGCAGCGGGTGCTGGAAGGCATGGCCGACACCGATGATTTCTATTTCGACGTGCTGCGACAAGTACGGATGCCGCGCTGGTCGGACGGCGAGGTGGCGCTGACCGGCGATGCCGCATGGTGCGCGACCCCGATCGCGGGCTATGGTACGACGCTGGCGGTGACCGGCGCATACGTGCTGGCACAGGAACTGATCCGACAGCCCGATGTCCCCGCCGCCTTTGCCGCGTACGAACAGCAGATGCGGCCGATGGTCGAGGATGCGCAGGGCGTGCCGAAGATCGCGCCGCGGCTGATGAACCCGCACAGCCGGCTCGGCATCCGCCTGCTGCACGGGGCGCTCGATCTTGCGAGCCGTCCGGCGGTGCGCAAGCTGTCGGGCAAGATGTTCGGCGGCGACACGCCCGAACCCGATCTGTCGCGCTATCTGCCCGAGAGCGAACGACCGGCGGAAGCACCCGAACAGACCGGGCTGTCGCCGTTGCTGGCGCTCGGCATCGTCGGCGCGGTGCTGGGCGTCAGTGCGGTGGTCGGGCGGCGCAACGCCCCCGATCGTTCGCATCCGGGCATCCGCCGCTGGTATCGCCGGCTCGACAAGCCCGACTTCACCCCGCCCGACGCCGCGTTCGGCGCCGTGTGGCCGGTGCTCGAAACGGGTCTTGCGGTCGGCGGCTATCGGTTGTTGCGCGAACCGGCCGGGCCGATGCGCAACGCGGCAGTTGGGGCGTGGCTGGTCAACAGCGCGATGGTCGGCGGTTGGACGCAGCTCTTCTTCCGCGAACGAAAACTCGGGGCGAGCGCGGCGGCATCGGGGGCGATGATCGCGACCGGGACCGCCTATGTCGTGACGGCGGCGAAGGTTGATCGCCCGGCGGCGGCGCTGGGCGTGCCGTTCGTCGCGTGGCTGGGTTTTGCCACGCTGCTCGCCACCCGCATCTGGCAGGAGAACAAGCGATGAGCCTGTGGCCACAACCCGATCCGGTCGGGCCGGGGCAGGAAAGCGTGTGGGACTATCCGCGCCCCGCCATCGCCGCGCCGAGCGACTGCCATGTCCGCATCGAGCATCGCGGCGTCGTGGTCGCCGATACCCGCGCCGCGATCCGCACGCTCGAAACCAGCCATCCGCCCAGCTGGTATATCCCGCCCGGCGACATTGCGGCGGGCGTGCTGCAACGCTCGCCCCGCCGATCGCTGTGCGAATGGAAGGGGCAGGCGGTCTATTGGCACCTCGCCATCGGCGGCGAGATACTGCGGGATGTGGCGTGGAGCTATCCCGATCCGACACCGGCCTTCGCGATGCTGCGCGATCATGTCGCCTTCTACGCCGGGCCGCTCGACCGGTGCAGCATCGACGGCCGACGCGTCGTGCCGCAACCGGGCGGCTTCTACGGGGGCTGGATCACCCCCGACCTCGCCGGACCGTATAAGGGCGTGCCGGGCAGCATGGGGTGGTGATCCGGCCGGGCGGTTACCCTACCGTCAGTGCGCCGCGCCCGGTCCCGCCACCCGTTGTGGCCGCGGTGCCAGCCAAATGATGAGCGCCGCGCCGGCAAAGATGATCGCCGACAACAGGAACATATGGTTGATCGCCAGCGTGCTGCTCTCCTGCGCCACCGTCATCTCCACCGCGCCGCGCACCTGATCGATCGAAAA
This sequence comes from Sphingomonas sp. Leaf5, assembly GCF_001421155.1. Taxonomy (NCBI): domain Bacteria; kingdom Pseudomonadati; phylum Pseudomonadota; class Alphaproteobacteria; order Sphingomonadales; family Sphingomonadaceae; genus Sphingomonas; species Sphingomonas sp. Leaf5. The sequence continues at coordinate 6,169 of NZ_LMJZ01000006.1, forward strand.
TCCCTGTGCGGTCAGCGCCTGTTCGGTCGCGCCGGTGTTCAGCCGCGACACCATCTCGCTGCGCGCGACGGTCATGTTGTCGGCATAGAGCGTCATCGACACCGACGTCCCGATCGCCCCGGCCATCGTCCGCAGGAAGCTCATAACGCCCGCCGCCGATGCCGTCTCCTTCGGATCGACTGCGCCCAGCGCAATCGTGGTCAGCGGGATGAAGAAGAACGGCATGCCGAACCCCTGCAACATCTGCGGAAACGCCAGCGTCCAGAAATCGGAGCCAGTCGTCCACTCCACCCGCAGCAGATTGACCGCCGCGATCCAGAAGATGCCGAAACACACCAGCGCGCGGGGATCGCGCTTCTTGAGCATCCTCGCCACGAACGGCGACATGATGACCGCCCCCACGCCGTTGAACGCGGTGGCATAGCCAGCATAGGTCGAGGTGTAGCCAAGGCTCGCCTGCAACCATTGCGGGATCAGCACGACCGAGGCGAAGAAGGTCCCGAACGCAAAGGCCAGCGCGGCGACCGCGACCGTGAACCCCCGGTGCCGGAACACGCGCAGGTCGACGATCGGCTGTCGCTCGGTCAGTTCCCATACGATGAACACCGCCGCGCCCACCGCCGCCACGATCGCGAGGATGACGATCGTCGGATCGCTGAACCAGTCATGTTCGCGGCCGATATCCAGCATGATCTGCAACGCGCCGATCCACAGGATCAGCAGCGCGAGGCCGATCTTGTCGACCTTCAGCTTCTCGCGCTTCGTCTCGGCGGGTTTCAGCAGGCGCAGCGCACCGAACACGCAGAAGATCGCGACCGGAATGTTGATGAAGAAGATCCAGTGCCACGACCAGCTGTCGGAAATCGTGCCCCCAAGGATCGGGCCGAGGATCGGCGCGGTGACCGTGGTCATCGCCCACATCCCCATCGCCTGCCCATGTTGTTCGCGCGGAAAGATCCGCAGCAACATCGTCTGGGTCAGCGGCATCAACGGCCCGCCGCACAGCCCCTGACCGATCCGCGCGACCACGATCATCGCCAGACTGGTCGACAGCCCGCACAAGATCGAAAAGATGCCGAAGCCGATCATCCCGATAACAAAGGTCCGCACCGCCCCGAACCGCCCGGCCAGCCACCCGGTCAGCGGCACGCAGATCGCCTCTGCCACCGCATAGGAGGTAATGATCCACGTCCCCTGACTAGTCGAGATGCCCAGCGACCCGGCGATATGCCCGACCGACACGTTGGCGATCGTGGTGTCGAGCACGACCATGAAATTGGTCAGCGCCAGCACCAGCCCGGCGAACAGCAGCTTGGGGCCGGTAAAGGGTTTGAAATCATCCTGGCCGGCCATGCCGCCTTGCTCCCTTATGGGTTTTCTTCGACCCGAACCGTTCGTCGATGCCCGCAATGCTCCCCTTCCTGACAAGGGAGGGGCTGGGGGTGGGTAGGTTTGGGGCTGGCGGTACGCTCCCTCGCGGGCCGACCCACCCCCGACCCCTCCCTTGTCAGGGAGGGGAAATCGTGCCGACTACCGCCCCGAAACATCCACCTCTGCCGTCATCGACAGCCCGACGCGCAGCGGGTGCGCCGCCAGTTCCTTCGGGTCGAGCGCGACGCGCACCGGCAGGCGCTGCACGACCTTGATCCAGTTGCCCGTCGCGTTCTGCGCCGGGATCAGCGCGAAGGCGGAGCCGGTGCCGCCCGAGAAGCCGACGACGCGACCATGATATTCGACATCGTCGCCATACAGGTCGGAGGTGAGCTTGACCGATTGGCCCGGCTTGACCTTGGTCAGCTGGCCTTCCTTGAAGTTCGCGTCGACATAGGCGCTGTTGACCGGGACGATCCGCATCATCGTCGTGCCCGCCGCGACGCGCTGTCCGACCTGGATGGTGCGGTTGGCGACCACGCCGTCGATCGGGGCGCGGACGATGGTGCGGTCGAGGTCGAGCCGCGCCTGCCGCACGCGTGCCTCCGCCGCCAGCACGTCGGGCGCGCTGTTGGCCGTCGCCCCCTGGATCAGTGCCTGATTGGCGGCGAGATTGCCCGCCGCCGCGACCCGCTGCGACCCGGCCTCGGCCACTGCCGCGCGCGCCTGTTCGAGCGCGGCACGGGCGGACGCTAGCGCATTGGTCGCGGCGGTCAGTTCGTCGCCCGATACCGCGCCATTGGGGGCGAGCCGCTGCCGACGGTTGAAATCGACCTGCGCCTTGTCGAACGACGCCTGCGCCGATGCCAGTTGCGCGCGGGCACTGGTCACCTCGGCCCCCTTGGCCTCAACCTGCGCCGACAGTGCGCCGCTGGTCGCCGACGTCTGTCCGAACTCGCGACGCGCCTTGGCCAGATCGGCCTGCGCACTCGCCAGCGCGATCCGCGCGTCGCTGTCGTCGAGCCGGACCAGCACGTCGCCGCGCTTCACCGCCTGCGTTTCCGACGCGCCGATCGCGATCACCTGTCCGGCGACCATCGGCGTGATCTGCGCGGTTTCGGCCCCGACATAGGCGTTGTCGGTCTCGACATAGTTGCTGCCGACAAGCGCATACCAGGTGCCATAGCCCGCGCCGCCCAACAGGACGATCGCGGCGATGCCGGTCAACAGCTTCTTGCGCTTGGACGGGGCAGGGGTGTCGGATGCGGCCTTGGCCTCGGCGAAGCTGCGGTCGGCGGGATCGGCATCAGCCATGGGTCAGGTCCTTGTTCTGCTGTGCGGTGGCCGGCGCGGTAAAACCGCCGCCCAGGGCACGGACGAGCGCTATATCGAGGGTAAAGGCACGTGCCTGCAGGTCGGCGACGATCCGCCGCGCCTGCAACACCCGGTCCTGCGCGACCAGCACGTCGGTGAAGCGCGACAGCCCGCCTTCGAAGCGTAGCCGCGCGACATCATACCCGGCCTGCGCATCGGTCAGCGATTGTTGCGATTCGGTCAGCCGCGTGGTCAGTGCGCGCTGGCTGACCACCGCATCGGCGACCGCGCGATAGGCGTCGGTCACGGTCCGGTCGTAATCGGCGACCGCCGCGTCATAGCTGCCCCGCGCCACGCGGTAGCGGCCCTGCAACTCGCCGCCGCGAAAGATCGGCAGGCTGAACGCCGGACCGATGCTGCCTGCGGTCGATCCGCCTTTTATCAGGTTGCTCAGGCCCAGCGATTGCAGACCGAACACCGCCGACAGATTGAACGCCGGATAGAAATCGGCGCGCGCGACCTTGATCCGGCTCGCTTCCGCCTCGACCCGGGTGCGTGCCGCGACGATATCGGGACGCCGCGCGATCAGGTCGGTGGTGACGCCGATCGGCAGCCCGCGCGCGGCGATGGTCGCGGCGGGCGGGGTGATCGCCAGCCCCCGGTCCGGCCCCTTGCCCAGCAGCGCGGCGATGCGGTTGCGGGTCAGCGCGATGGCTTCGTCGGTTGCCGCCACATCGGCGCGCGCCGCCGGCACCGCCGAGTCCGCCTGCTTCTGCTCGGCGCGCGTATCCAGCCCGCCGGTCACCCGGTCGGCGGTCAGCTTCGCGGTCTGCCGCCGCACGTCGAGCGCCGCCAGCGCCACCACGCGTTCGGCGAACAGCCGCGCCAGATCGGCATAGGCATCGGCGATGTTGGTCGACAGCGTCAGCTGCGCCTGCGCCAGATCGAGCCGCGCCGCCGCCGCATCCGACCGCGCCGCCGCAAAGGCCGCACGGTTGCGTCCCCACAGGTCGAGATCGAAGCCGAGTTCGCCCTGCACCCGGCCGGTATCGTTCCAGCCCTTCGGCACGAAATCGGCGGGGATGCCGTTGTTGTAGCTTTGCTTGGTCAGGCCGGCATTGCCGGTGACGCCCAGCGTCGGCAGCCGCGCCGCCCCAGCCTGCTGCGCATAGCCCTCGGCCTGCGCGACGCGGGCGGTGGCGGCCGCCAGATCGGGCGATCCGGCCAGCGCCTCGGCGATCAGCGTATCGAGCTGGGGGTCGCCATAGCCTTGCCACCAGTTCTGCGCCGGCCAAGCGGCATCGCCCGTTGCCGCAACGCTGCGGTCGGCGGCGAAGCTGGTCGACGTCCGCGGCACCGGCGCATCCGCCAGACGGGGTACGGTCGCGCAGCCGGACAGGAACAGGACCGCAAGCGGCACCAGCGAACGGGCGTTCCGGGGAATCTCAGTTGTCATGCGAAAACCGTACTAGTGGGTACGCCGCGTGCCATGATCCTGCGGCTTGCGCCTGTCAACGATTATCTGTACCCAACGGTACAGTTTATGAGTACCATCGAAGAAACCGCGCCCGGCAAACGCGAAGCGCGCAAACAGGATCGCCGCGACGCGATCGTCGCCGCCGCGCGTCGCTCGTTCCTCGACGACGGCTATGCCGCGACATCGATGTCGGGCCTGCTCAAGACCCTCGGCGGGTCGAAGGCGACCCTGTGGAGCTATTTCCGGTCGAAGGAGGAATTGTTCGCGGCGGTGATTGCCGACGTCACCGCCGCCTTTCGCCAGCGGGTGACCGACGAGTTGCTGACGCCCGGCGACATGCCGGCGACGCTCGTCAATTTCTGCCGGGTGTTCATGAACAAGACTGCGCATCCCGACGCGGTGGCGGCATGGCGTCTGGTCGTCGGCGAAAGCGGCCGTTTCCCCGAAGTGGGGGCGATCTTCTACGAACAGGCGGCGGGCCATATCGAACGCGCGCTCGCCACCTATATCGCCGAACAGATCGCGGCGGGCCGGCTGCGCGACGAAGGGCCGACCGACATGGCGCGGATGCTGATCGGCATGACCGGCGCGCAGCAAAATCGTCGCCTGTGGGGGGTCGAACCCGCGCCGGCGGACGGGATGGACGCGGAGGCGCGGCGCTTCGCCGGCTATTTCCTGCGGCTGTTCGCCATCGCCTGATTCGGTTCGCCGCGCGGGCGACTCGGCTCGACTCAAGCCGGTGGATCGGCCCGAATCGCCGACTCATCGTCGCGCGCATGAAACGAACGATCCGGCATCGCTGCGGCCATACGCAGCACCATGACATCTTCGCCTTCACCGCCGCCGACCAGACCCGCACCGAATTGCGGCTGGAACGACAGCGTTGCACCGATTGCATGGCGACGGCCCGGGCCGAACAGGCCGCCGCCGATCGCGCCGCCATCGCCGGACATGCGCTGCCGCCGCTGACCGGCAGTGCGCGACAGGTGGCGTGGGCCGACACGATCCGGGCGGAACGGCTGGCGAAACTGGTTCGCTCGCACCCCGCCTGCCTCGCCGGACTCGCCGCGCAGGTCGATGCGAAATGGTGGATCGATCACCGCCGGACGCCCGACGACGTGCTGATGCAATCGACCCTGCGCGTGGCCTGACGGATAGCGAGGATCAGGGGTCAGCGCTGGTCGGTCCGGCCCGCGATCGACCGCCGTCGGGCGGGCAGTCCCCACCACGGCGTACCAGGCGATAGATGATGTTCGTGATGATAGCCGCCGAAATGGAAACAGGTCAGGAGCGACAGTACCGGACCGACCTTCAGACTATGCGTGCGATGCGCGTCCACGAACGGCGCTTCGCGTTCGCGGTGCGGCAACCATGTTCCGAACACGAACAATTGCCCGACCGCCCCCAACGCAGGCACCGCCCAGAACAGGACGATGTTGCCGAGCGATGCGCCGAACCCGAAGATGTAGATCAGCGCCATCACCGTGATGCGGGCGATTTGTCCGTGCGAGTAATAGGTCCGGAAGAATTGCAGGAACCACGCGGCCAGACGGGGATCGCCGCCATGGAAATCGGGATCGCCGTGCCGGCCCGCATGCTTGTGGTGCAGATGATGCTGCGGCAGCAGCGCGGCGTAGGACAGGCACGCATAGAGCGACAGGCACAGCGTACCGACCGTCCGATTCAGGACGGGATGGGTCGGCGCCAGCGCGCCATGCATCGCGTCGTGCGCGATGATGAACAGCCCGGTGCTGAGCCATGTCTGCACCAGGATCAGCGCGATGGCGATCGGCAGCGTGCCGACGCTCCACTGCCAGAAGAATATGCCGGTGATATGGATCGCCAGCCAGGTGACGACGATCGCAACCGACAGCGATACGCCGATCAGCGTCTGACGCATGGCCTTCGATCCGGACGCGATCGACCTCACCGCTCAGCGTCGGACGGCAAAAGATCATCCTGTCGGTCGCGCTGCGGAACGCGCTGGCGCTGGTCGGCGTGGGCGCGCAACTGCGCCTTCAGCACCGCCGGTTTGCGGGCGAACAGAAACCCGTGGCTGACCGTACCATGCTTGCCCTCGACGGCATGGTGCAGCCGATGCGCCTGCAGCAGCCGCTTGAAATAGCCGTGCTTGGGCACCCACCGGAATCCACCGCGTTGATGGACGAGCATGTCATGGACGAAGGCATAGATCCCGCCATAGACGGTGATGCCCAGCGCCGCCCACCATAGCGGCTCCCACCACAGACCGACGACGAACAGGGCGATCGGCACGATCGCGAAGACCACCGCATAGAGGTCGTTCTTCTCGAACCACCCGGCATGGTCCTCGTGATGCGACTTGTGCCAGCCCCAACCCCAGCCATGCATGACGTATTTATGCGCCGCCCATGCGAAGCACTCCATGAACAGGACCATGAAGGCGACGATCGCGATTTTCTCTAGCCAGGTCATTGCGGGACACCATTGCGACGCGCGACGGGCGGGAAGGACCAGAACAACATGCGGTCCACATAAGGCATGCGGGTCGGCGATGCGAGTGCGCCGCCGGGGAAAATCGGCGGTATCCGGTCGGTTGGCGCGGTCACCAAACCGTGGCGACGCGTCGCCTGGCCGCCGCCGTCATTGCCCGGCCAGCACCTGCGCGACCCATGCCGGCACCAGTTCGCTTGCCGGGCCGAGGCGGCTTTCGTCGAAACGGTCCGATCCGGCCGAACGTTCGAGATTGAGTTCGAGCGTCGCCGCGCCGCGATCATTGGCCCATTCGACGAAGCCGGCGGCGGGATAGACCGCGCCCGACGTACCGATCGATACGAACAGATCGCAGGCGCCGATGGCATCGACGATCCGGTCCATCGCATACGGAATTTCGCCGAAGAACACGATATCGGGCCGCAACGCCGCCGCGCCGCAGGCACTGCACACGCTGCCCGGCGGCAATGGCCCGGCATGCGCTACGCGGGTGCCGCACGCGGCGCACAGCGCCGAGCGCAGCGCGCCGTGCATGTGCAGCAGTCGGCGCGCGCCCGCGCGCTCGTGCAAATCGTCGACATTCTGCGTCACGACCAGCAGTTCGCCCGTCCAGTCCCGGTCGAGCCGCGCCAACGCCACATGCGCGGCGTTGGGCGTCATGTCGGTCAGCGCCGCGCGCCGCAGGTCGTAGAAGCGGTGGACGAGCCGGGGATCGGCCCGCAACGCTTCGGGGGTGCAGACATCCTCGACCCGGTGCCCTTCCCATAGGCCCCCGGGACCGCGGAACGTGGCGATCCCCGACTCCGCGGAAACGCCCGCTCCCGTCAGGACGACGATGTTGCGGATTGGCTGCATCGGACCTGCATAGGCGACACCGTGGTCAGCGCAAGCGGTCGGTCAGCCAGTGGCGCAACAACATGGTCACCTCGCCCGATCGCTCCATCGGCGACAGGTGACCGCAATTGCGGATGACATGGAAGCGGGCGTCGGGAATACGATCCGCCAATGCCTGCGCATCCTCGACCTTGCAGATGCGGTCGCGATCACCGACCGCGACCAGCGTCGGCACATGGACCGCAGCGATGGCGAGGTCGAGATCGGGGCGGGCGAGCAGCGCGCGCTGCTGCCGTTCGAACACTTCGGCACCGACGCGTTCGGCCATTGCCTGCACCGGGCCGCTGACGATCGGGGTCAGCATCGGATCTGCATGCGGCGCGGTGGCGAGCAGCCCCTGTTCGTCGACGGTGCGCGCGCGCATCGCCATCGTCGCCCGCGTCCCGAACAGCGCGACGCGTTCGATCCGCTCGGGTGCCTGGCGGATCATCTCCAGCGCGACATAGCCGCCCAGGCTGACCCCGGCGACGGCGATGCGCGGCGGGGCATGGGCCAGCACACGGGCGGCCATCGCCGACAGGCTGTCGTCGACGCTCAGGTCGCCCAGTTCGGGATGGGCGATGTCGCCGAGGTCGACGACCTGTCGCGCCCATAGCTGGCCGTCGCATCCCATGGCCGGGAGCAGGACGAGCGGTGTCGGTTTTGGGGTCATGACGGCTTCTCCGAACGAAAGGCGAGGGGGGCGAACAGCAGGACGATGGCGACCCGCGCCAGATGGGTGACGACGACGATACCGGGTTCGAGCGACAGGCTGATCGCGACCATGCTCATTTCCGCCAGCCCGCCGGGCGAATAGGCGAGCGCGAGCAGCGCGATGTCGAGCCCGGCGGCCCGGCCCAGCAGGATGGCGACGACGAAGGTCAGCATCATCAGGATCAGCGTCGATCCGGCGGCCAGCGCCAGCAGGCGGACGAACGCCCGAAGATCCAGCCCGGCGAAGCGGCAGCCGATCGTCGCGCCCAGCCCGATCTGCGCCGCCGCCAGCAGCCAGCCGGGTACGCGGAAATCGGTGACGCCGGTCATGTGCAGCGCGGCACTGATCGCCAGCGGCCCCATCAGATGCCATGCCGGCAGACGCAGCGCGCGACCGAGGAACAGGCCCACCGCCAGACTGATCCCGCCCCACAGGAACAGCGCGGGCGACGGCCATGGGCTGATCGACGTGACCGGTGCCGCGGCGATCGCCGCCGCCGCATGGAAATGACGGATGACGAAGGGCAGGAGGAAGACGACGAGAAAGATCCGCGCGCCATGGATCAGGCCGATGGTGCGTTCGTCGGCACCGCGTTCGCCGCCCATCACCACCATTTCGGCGATGCCGCCGGGCATGCCGGCGAAATAGGCGGTGGCGGGATCGAAGCCGGCGACCCGCCGGAACCACAGGACGCACAGCAACCCGGCCAGCGCGAGGAACGGCGGCAGCAACAGCAGCGGTAGCCACCATTCGCGCGCCAGCGCGATCAGGCCGGGATGGAAGGAACTGCCGAGCACCAGACCGATCACCGCCGCCATCGGTCGGCGGGTCGCGCCACTGGCGGCGATCGGCAGGCCGGCGATGCTGGCGACGGCGCAGGCGGCCATCGATCCCAGCACCCATGGCAGCGGCGCGCCGACCGCGGCGAAGATCGCGCCGCCGGCTCCGCCCACCGTGATCGCGGCGACGAAGCGCAGGACGATGTTCGCCGCGTCCCGTTTCAAGCGAACAGGCTCAGCACGCCGCGCGACGGATCGACCAGCCCTTCGTAGATCATGCGGCAGGCGACATAGACGATGACGGCAAGGCCGATATAGGCGACCCAGCGATAGCGTTCGATNCCGCGCGACGGATCGACCAGCCCTTCGTAGATCATGCGGCAGGCGACATAGACGATGACGGCAAGGCCGATATAGGCGACCCAGCGATAGCGTTCGATCACCCGCGCCAGCCCGTTGGCGGCAAGGCCCATCAGCGCGACCGACAGGATCAGGCCGACGGCGAGGATGCCGGGATGCTCGCGCGCCGCGCCGGCGACCGCCAGCACATTGTCGAGGCTCATGCTGACATCGGCGACCGCCACCGCCCATGCGGCNACGGCGAGGATGCCGGGATGCTCGCGCGCCGCGCCGGCGACCGCCAGCACATTGTCGAGGCTCATGCTGACATCGGCGACCGCCACCGCCCATGCGGCGCTGGCGAAGCTGCGCGGGGCGGCGGCCTTCAGCGTGCCGTCCTCGCCCGGCGTGTCGTCATGGTCGCGCAGTTCGCGCCACATCTTCCACGCGACCCATACCAGCAGCAGCCCGCCGGCAAAGACGAGGCCGGTAAGCTGCAACAACTGCGTCACGACCAGTGCGAAGGCGACGCGCAGGACCAGCGCCGCACCGACGCCGATCAGGATCACCTTGCGCCGCATGTCCGCCGGCAAGCCAGCGGCCAGCGCCCCGACGACGATCGCATTGTCGGCGGCCAGCATCACGTCGATCAGCACGACCTGCGTAAAGGCGGCGAGCGCAGACGGACTGCCGATATTGGCGAAGTCCGCGACGATATGGTTCCAAAGTTCAGTCATCGGTTCAGCTGACGAACGGGAAGGCGAGCACGATCATCCCGACCAGCGTCATCACGACACAGACCGCCGTCGCCGGGATCAGCGTGAACCGCTGGTGATCGGCAAGGTCGATACCGGCAAGGCTGACGAGCAGATAGGTCGAGGGGACGAGCGGGCTGAGCAGATGGACCGGCTGTCCCATCAGCGAGGCGCGAGCGATGGCGATCGGCGACACGCCATAATGCGCGCCGGCTTCCGCGAGGATCGGGAGCATCCCGAAATAGAAGGCGTCGTTGGAGATGAAGAAGGTGAAGGGCAGGCTGAGCAGCGCGGTGATCGGCGCCATATACGGCCCCAGCGCCGGCGGGATGAAGCCGACGACTTCCTTGCTCATCGCTTCGACCATGCCGGTGCCCGACAGGATGCCGGTAAAGATGCCGGCGGCGAAGATCAGCGACACGACCGACAGGACGTTGCCGGCATGGGCCGCGATGCGTTCCTTCTGTTCGGCGACCTGCGGATAGTTGACGATCATGGCGATGGCGAACGCCAGCATCATCAGCACCGACAGCGGCAGCAGGCCGACCACCAGCCCGACGATCAGCGCCAGCGTCAGCGCACCGTTGAACCAGCGCAGGTGATAGCGGCGCGCTTCGGGGAACTGCGACACCGCCATGCCGGTGAAGGCGGTCGGTCCGTTGGCCTTCACATGGCCGATGCGGCGTCGTTCCTTGCGGCCGAACCAGATGGCGAGGCCGATCAGGAAGGCGAGACCGGCGAGCATGCCGGGGATCAGCGGCAGGAACAGCGTGGCGGGATCGATCTTCAGCGCGCTGGCGGCACGCGCGGTCGGGCCGCCCCATGGCGTCAGGTTCATCACGCCGCTGGTGCTCATGAGCAGGCAGCACAGATACAGCCGGTTCATGTCATAGCGTTTGTACAGCGGCAGCAGCGCGGCGATGGTGATGATGTAGGTCGTCGACCCGTCGCCATCGAGGCTGACGATCGCGCACAACACGACCGTGCCGATCAGGATCAGCATCGGATCGCCATGCACGACCTTCAGCAACCGGTTGACCAGCGGGTCGAACAGGCCGGTATCGGTCATGATCGAAAAGAACAGGATGGCGAACAACAGCATCACGCCGGTCGGCGCGAGGTTCTTGATCCCGTCGATCATCATGTCGCCCAAGCCGCCGGCGAAACCGGCGAGCAGGGCGAAGGCGGTGGGGACGGTGATCAGCGCGACCAGCGGGGTCATCCGCTTGGTCATGATGAGCGTCATGAAGGTGGCGACCATCAGGAAGCCGAGCAGGGCGAGATCCATATGCGTAATGCTCCCCGAGGGATCAGAAGGTGACGGCGATGCGGGTCATGACGGTCTGGCCGTCGTCCGGCCCGACATAGGCGCCGGCGCGATTATCGGTGTTCCAGTGGACCAGATTGGCCTGGAAGCGGGTGAAGCTGTTGAGATACCAGTTGGCACCGATCGTCGCGGCCCAGCCCTGTCCACCGGTCAGCAGATCGGCGTAATCGAGATTCTCGTAGCGCGCGGTCAGCTCGATCGCGCCCGGCCCGCCTTCGAAGATCGGACGCAGCACGCGCGGCTGTCCGAAGCTGCCGAGACGCGGATTATAGGGCGGCAGGTCGCCGGTGACGAACCACCCGCCCGACAGGCTCCACGCCTTGCTCACAAAATCGGGGCGACCGGCGTCGAGGCGGGCATGGCGCTGCCCCGCTTCGCCCATCAGCCACACCGGGCCGACATAGCCGCCGAGTTCGAGGCCATAGCCGGTGGTGCCGGTGCCGCCGGTCAGCGCGCCCGACGATACGCGCAGCGCACCGTTGAACCGGCCGCCGATCACGGTGTTGCGGGTCAGCGTGGTCGCGCCCGCGGCCAGCCCTTCGTCGAACCCCCATGCGCCCAGATGCAGGACGCTGTTGCCGGTCTTGATCGGGTTCCAATGGGCGCGGGCCAGCACGGTGCGGCTGTCGTTGCCCGACTGGTTACCGTCGATCCGGTCGCCGGTGAGCGTCAGCGACGCGTGGCCGGTCTTCCAGAACAGGCGCGGCATGATGCCGATGCCATAGAAGCCACGCTGCGGGATGATCGCGGTCGACACGACGGTGCGTTCCATGAACGGCGTCGAATCCGAACCCGTCGATCCTTCGAACCCGCGATCGTTGAACAGGTGGCCGGCGCGGACGTCGTAATCGATGCCCGGCGCGATCCGGTTGCGCCACCCGATGAACGCGGTGACGATGTCGACCTCGTTCTCCGAAAAGTCGCTTTCGAACTGGTAGAAGAAGTGCGTGCCGACCCCGCCTTCGAGGCCGAGGCGCAGCGCACGCATGCCGGTGGTGGTGATGTTGCGCGCGGTATAGTCCGACCCGAAGGTCGAGCTGACATCGGTCAGGATGCGGCCGCGCGGCTTGAAGGTATAGATGCCGTCGGCCGAATGGAACACGGGCAGGCCCGCGCCCCATTCGGTGGTAACGCCGGCGGCATTGGCCTGCCGCGCCTGCGCGACGTCGCGTTCGGCCGGGCCGGGGGGAACCAACTGCGGCGCGAACGGGCTGGTGACGTTGCCGCCCGACTGCGACGGCACCTGCGCAAGCTGTGCCGGCGGTGGTGCGACGGCGGCGGGCGTGGCGGGCGTGGCCGGGGCGGCAACGGCGCTTGCGCTCTCCAACCGGTCGAGCCGGGCGCGCAGCGTCGCGATCTCGGTGGCCTGTGCGCGCACCAGTTCGGCCAGTTCGGCGGCGCTCGGCGTCTGTGCCAGCGCCGGGGTGGCGGCGACCAGCGCGACGAGCGCGCAACCGCTTCGGAAAAGCTTCATCATTTGCTTCCTTCGGTGAGGATCGCGCGCCAGTCGGCCAGGAAGCGGCGGCGCTTGATCGTATCGAGATTGACGAGAAGTTCGGGCCCGACGCGGATCGGGCGCTGCTGTCCGGCCGACAGGCGCGGCGCGCGCACGTCGCTGCGCACCGGCAACAGCCATTGCCGGGCCAGCAGCGTCTGCCCGGTGCGCGACAGCAGGAAATCGAGGAACAGCTTCGCCGACGCCGGACGCCGCGCATCGCGGGCGATGAAGGCGACGCGCGAGGCGATCAGCGTATAGTCGCGCGGAAACACCACGCCGATGCGGCGGTCGCGCTGCGCGGCGGCCAGCGCATAGGGGCCGACGACGTTGTACGCGATGGCGATGCGGCCATCCGCAACCGCCGCGAGCATCGGTTCGGTCTGCGGCGACAGCCATGGCCGCGTCGCCGCCATCGCCTGTACCAGCGAACGGGTGTCGCGGGTGATGGCATAATCCTCGGCCAGATACAGATAGCCGACGTTCGATCGCGCCGGATTATAGGTCGCGACCTTGCCGGTCAGCGGCACGCGGCCGGCGCGCAACAATGCCTCGAACGCCTGATGGGTCCGCGGCACCCGCCCCGGCGGGATCAGCCGGCGATTGTAGACGAAGGCGACCGGCTCGGCGGTGACGCCATATCCCATGTTCTTCCACACCGCATCGGCGGGCAAAGCGGGCTTTTCGGGGCTGTGATAGGCCTGCGCATAGCCGTCGTTGATCAGCTTGGCCTGCAGATCCATACCCGACGACCAGATCAGGTCGGCCCCGGCCACGCGGTGCTGCGCTTCGGTGACGACGCGGCGATAGATGTCGCGTGACTCGAGCACCTCGTAGCGCACGGCGACGCCGGGATAGGTGCGGCGGAACGCGGCGATCAGCGCCGCCATCGCCGCCGCATCGGCATTGCCATAGACGCGCACGCCGCCCTCGGCCCGCGCCGCTTCGATCAGCGCGTCGTACGACTGCGGATAGCCCGCCGGGCGTTGCGCCACCGCCGGCCCGGCCAGACCGATCAGCGTCATCAACAGGATCAGGAGTCGTTTCATGCACATCCTCTCGCTTCCCGTCTCTCGGTTCGGGTAAGCACTGGGGCATGTCGTACGCATCGAACCTGTCAGCCACCTTTCACCGCATTGGTTTCCGGTGCGAATATTGATCGTCGAGGACGATGCCCCGCTGGCGCGCAGCATCGCCGCGTTGCTGCGCAGCGCCGGCCACGCGGTCGATCCGGTCGCGCGCGGCGAGGACGCGCTGATCGCCTTGGCCGACGAGCCGTATGCGCTGGTCATCCTCGACGTCGGGCTGCCCGATATCGACGGGTTCGCGGTGTTGCAGGCGCTGCGCCGGCGCGGCGACAAGGTGCCGGTGCTGATGCTGACCGCGCGCGATGCGCTCGACGACCGGGTGCGCGGGCTGGATCTGGGTGCCGACGACTATCTGCGCAAACCCTTCGCGCCCGAGGAACTGGAGGCACGTATCCGCGCGCTCGGCCGCCGGCGCGGCGGTGATCCGACGCCGGAACTGGTGATTGGATCGCTGGTGCTCAACCGGTCGACGGGACAGGCGCAGATCGGCGATCGCGTGCTCGACCTGCGGCGGCGCGAATGGGCGGTGCTCGACGCGCTGGCGGCGCGTGCCGGACAGATCGTGCCACGCGAAACGCTGCAATCCGAAGTGTTCGGCTATGACGATCCGGTCGGTCCCAACGCGATCGAGGTGAACATCACCCGGCTGCGCGGAAAGCTCGCCCCCGATGGGCCGGCGATCCGCACCGTGCGCGGCGTCGGGTATCTGCTCGATGCCGGCTGAGCGTCCTGCCGGCACCGAACACCACCGCGGCCGGGCACTGGCACTGCGCACCCGGCTGCTCGCGGCAATGCTGGCACCCCTGCTCGGCATCGCGGTGCTGCTGGGGCTCACCGGGGCGACGCTGATCGCCGATGTGGTGCGGCGGACCAACGACCGGGTGCTGGGCGGCGCGCTGGGCGCGGTCGCCGAAACGGTGCAGGTCGAACGCGGCGAGGTGACGATGGACCTGCCCGCCGCCGCGTTCGGGATGCTGGAAAACAGCGAACGCGACAATGTCTATTACCGGATCGCGGTCGGTGACCGGCTGCTGACCGGCTATGCCGGCCTGTCGGCCCCGCGCATCGCCGATCTGGCGATCGATACGCCGCGCTTCCGCTATGCCAGTTATCGCGATCAGCCGATCCGCATCGCCGAGGTGCGTCGCGACCTGCCGCGCATCGACGGGCCGGTGATCGTGCAGGTCGCCGAGACGCTCGACGGACGCCACGCGCTGCAACGCCGGCTGCTGGTCGCGCTGCTGCTGGGCGAGGTGTTGCTGGTCGGCGTGGCAATGCTGCTGATCCGCCCGGCGCTGGGCTGGAGCCTGCGTCCGCTCGCCCGACTGCGCGGCACGGTGGCGGCGCGCGACACGCGGGCGACGCCCGACCTGTCGCCCCTCGATACCGGTCCGCTCCCGGTGGAACTACGCCCGCTTGCCGAGGCCTTCGACCACCTGCTAGCCCGCCTCGACACCGCAACGGCCGGCATCCGCCGTTTTACCGCCGATGCCTCGCATCAGATGCGCACGCCGCTCGCCGTGCTGAAGGTACAGGTCGCGCTGGCGCGGCGCGGCGATCCGGCGGCCCTTGGCGAGATCGTCGATGCAGCCGACCGGCTCGAACGCCTCGTCACGCAACTTCTGGCCCTTGCCCGCGCCGAGGAAGCCGGCGCATCGCCCCCCCGCGAACGGGTCGATGTGCGCGAGGTGGTGGTGGCCGTCCTCAATCGTCGGATCGGTCAGGCGATCGAGGCGGGGGTCGACATCCATCTCGATGCGCCGGAAGCCGACGTGGCGATCGCCGGCCACCGCACGCTGTTGTTCCAAATCCTGTCGAACCTGCTCGACAACGCGATCCGCTATACCGGCGATGGCGGCATGGTCACGATCGGCATCGCCGAGGCTGGCGGCAGCGTGACGCTGAGCGTCGCCGATAACGGGCCCGGCCTGCCCGACGACGATCTCGACCGGGTCGGACAACGCTTCGTGCGGCTAGCGACGAGCGCGGGGCGCGAAGGCAGCGGCCTGGGCCTCGCGATCGTTCGCTCCGCCACCCAGCGCCTGGGCGGCCGGATCGAGTTTCGCAATACCCGACCAGGTTTCCGCGTGACGCTCCACTTCGACGATGTCGGGACCGACCGCATCGCTGCGATCGGCCCCGACTGACGCTGGACGCATCGACGTTTACGCTCAGAAGCTGAAGTTCGCCCCTGCGCTGAACGCCCGGCCGACCAGACCGGCATAATGCCAGCTGCTCAGATAGTTCGGATTGCTGGTATAGGCCCCCGATGCGAGCGGTGCCCGGTTGTTGGTCACGTTCTGGACGTTGACGAAGAAGCGGAACTTGTCGTTCACCGCCACCGCCGCGTTCAGGTCGGCATAGATGAACGGCCGGATATAGCATTGCGCGGTCAGCGCCTTGCTGCACGACAGGTCGATCACCCCGTTGACGTCGGGGATCTGGTCGGCGGCAACCTGCTTGATCCGGCCGACATAATAGGTCGTCGATGTCAGCGCGAAATTGCCGATTTCGACCGAGTTCTGCCAATTGCCTCGGGTGCGCGGCGTACCGCCGCCCGACGACAGCTGGTACGGCCCCAGCGTACCGGCATATTTCTGTACCACGCCCGCCGGGGTCACGAGGTTGAGATTGATGACCTGCGTGATGTCCAGCCGGCTGATCAGGCGTACCCGGTCCGACAGCGGAAGGTTCAGGTTCGCCTGCATGTCGACGCCCGAGCTGACCTGATAGTTCGCGTTGACATAGGGCACGTTGAACACGAGCAGGCGGGGCAGGGCGTTGGGGTTGTTGGGATCGGGCGCGTCGATGACGTTGCACCGATAGCCGTCGCCCACCGCCGCGAGCGCGGCACAGCCGGCAGTCGCGTTGGTCTGCTCGTAATAGGCCTTGATCGCATTGGCGCGCAGCGGGCCGCTGATGATGAGGTCCGACTTCTTGATGTTGTAATAGTCGACGGTCAGGTTGAACCAGCGCACCGGCTTGAAGATGGCACCGGCCGAAAAGCTGCGCGAGACTTCGGGCAGGATGTCGGGATTGCCGGTCGAACCGCCGCCGATGTTATAGGTGGCGGTATAGGCCGTGTTGCCGGGATGCGCCGCGATGAAGCTGGCCGGCGGCGTGAACGACGAGAAGCCCGAATAGCTGCTGGCCGGGTTGTTTTCGGCAAAAGTCGGCGCGCGGAATCCCTTCGAATAGGTCGCGCGCAGCGAGAACTGGTCGATCGGCATGAACTTCATGCCGACCTTTGGCGAGAAGCGGTTATAGCCCTGCGAATAGCTGTCGTAGCGGCCCGACACGTTCAGGTCGAATTCGCGGAAGAACGGCGCGTCGATTTCGAAGAAGCCGGCGGTCACCGTCTGACGGCCCTGCGCCGACGACGTGTTCAGCCCGTAATAGCTGAGGTCGCGGTTCTGGTTGCGGTTCATCAGCGTCTCGCGACGGACCTGGAAACCGACACCGGCGTTCAGGTCGCCGCCGGGCAGCACCATCACCGACTTCAGCAGCGAACCGCCGATCGTCGCGACCGTCGAATAGGACGGCGTGGTGCGGTCGGGCGAAATCTGAGCGCGCACCTCGGCGGTGTTCTGCTGCGGGTTGACGAAATTATAGCTGCCGGTGTTCACCGCGTTCAGCAGGCCCTGGATATTCAGGAACCCGCGCTGCGTGACGCTGAAATTGTCGCGGGCATAGACGCCGTTCAGACGGAACTTGAAACCGCCGCCCAGATCGCCCGAGATGCCGGCCGTCGTGCGGAACACGTCGACATAGCGGTGGCTGTTCGCCGGGATGTCGCCGAACGAATAATAGATGCGCGCCGCCCCCTGACCGGGATTGTTGGCAAAGGCGGCGGCATAGGGGTTGTTGGGGTTCAGGCGTCGGTCGGCCGCGGTCGCGCAATTGACGCCGGCCGAGCAGACATAGACCGGCAGGACGATGCCCGGGCTGCTGGAGGCGAGCGCCGCCGACCCGCCGAACGGCTGCGTCTGGCGGATGCCGGTCGGCGCGCCCTTGATGTCGACTTCGGAATGCGAATAGCTGCCGCTGGCGAACGCTTCGAAACTGTCGCTCAGGCGGATGCTCAGGCGACCGGTGGTCGAATAGCGTTGCTGCTGCGGCTGGATGATCGAATATTCGTCGGGCAGGTTGTGGGCGCAGCCCGTTCCCTGCGCCGCCGCCGTGTTCACCGTATAGGTGCCGAACGGGCAGGAACCGGGATTGAGCAGCTGATACTGGTTGGACAGCGGGGCACCGACCTTGCCCGACAACGGGTTGTTCAGATCGCTCTGGCTGACCCGGACCACGACCGCCTGCGGGTTCTGCGCGACCAGCGATTCGTCGTTGAGGTTGCGGTCGGACAGGCCGCTTCGCCGCAGGTCGAGCGTGTTGAAGGGATAGCCGCGCGAGTTGTTGGTGATGTACGCGTCGTAGGTGTATTCACCGTTCAGGTAGAAGTTGAAGCCCTGTTCGCGATAATCGCCATAGCCGGCGGTCATCGTGGCGCGGTAGCGCGAGCCGTCCCCCTTTTCGGTCGTGCCGCCCTGCATCGAGCCTTCGACGCCCTGGAACTGCTTCTTGCTGATGAGGTTCACGACGCCGCCGATCGCGTCCGCGCCATAGGTCGACGACGCGCCGTCCTTCAGCACCTCGACCCGGTCGACGACGCTGAACGGGATCGAGTTCAGGTCGACATAGGCATTGTGCCCGTCATCGTTCAGCGGAAAGTTCGCCGAACGAAGCCCGTCGATCAGCACGACGGTCGATGAAACGCCGAGGCCGCGCAGCGACACGGCGGCACCGCCGGCCGAAAAGCCGTTGCGGAACCCGGTCGAGATCGAACCGGCGCTGTCAGCGGAAACCGAACGGATCGCGTCCTGTACCGTCGTGATGTTGGCGCGTTCGAGCGTCTCCGACGTCAGCACGGTCACCGGCGAGATCGAGCTCGCGTTCGAATCGCGGAACAGCGTACCGGTGACGACGATGGTCGCGGGCGGCCCGGCATCGACGGGCGCTTCTGCCGCGCCATCGACCTGCGGCACCGCTGCGGGATCGGCGGTGGTAGCGACCGGTGCCGGCACCGCTTGCTGCGCATGCACCGGAAAAGCCGTCGCGGTCAGTAAGGCAGCGGTCGAGATCCCGCAACGCAAGGTGGCGGATACCGAGTTGAACAGATGCACCGAGAATTTCCCTCAAATAACGCGACGGATGTACCGCCTGTCCCCATGCGTCGTTCGTCACGACACGGTGGACCCGTTATTGCCGGGGTCGTTACCAACGCTTTAAGGACCCAAGGGATTGTGAAAACAATTTTTTGTATGTCGCCCTGCCGCCGGACGCGTCTGCCGTTTCGGACGGCTTGTGCGGGAGGTGGCGCGCAGGAACCGCCGCGATAGGACGCGTTCGAAAACGTCGCGGCATCGATCGTGCATCGGCACGGCGGATCACGTCCGGCGTGACGTCAAGGAAACGGGAACGAAACCATCCCGCCGCTCACACCGTGCAGGTACGCACCGCCTGAGCCAGCGCGGTCAACGGATCGCCGACGGGCACGAATTCATGCGCGAAATAACCGTCGAATTGCAGATCGGCGATGCTGCGGGCGACCGCCTGCCAGTTCACTTCCTGCGTCGCGTCCAGATTGTGACGCCCCGGCACGCCGCCGGTATGGAAATGGCCCAGCCAGCGGATGTTGTCGCGGATGGTACGGATCAGGTCGCCTTCCATGATCTGCATATGATAGATGTCGTAGAGCAGCTTTACGCGCGGCGAATTGACCTCGCTGGCGACGCGCACCCCCCATGCGGTGTGGTCGGCCATATAGTCGGCATGGTCGACCTTGCTGTTGAGCAGTTCGATGCAGATCGTCACGCCGTGATCCTCGGCGATCCGCTTGACGCGGTTCAGGCCGATGACGGCGTTCGCCGCACCTTCCTCGTCCGACAGGCCGCGGCGATTGCCCGAAAAGGCGATGACGTTGGGCACGCCCGCCTTCGCCGCCTGCGGGATGCCGACGCGGAACGCCTGCTCGATCGCCGCATGGTTCTCGCGGCGGTTGAGGCCGTTCGCGATCGTCATCACGTCGGCGGCATAGCCCATCGTGCAGCGCAGCCCGTAGCGGCGCGGCACGTCATATTCGGCGGGCTGCAACAGGTCGATGCCCTGCAGGCCCATGCCCGCCGCCGCCGCGCACAGCCGGTCGAGCGGAATATCCTGGTAACACCAGCGGCTTACCGACTGTTTGAGCCGGCCGGCGCTGACCGACGGCGCGGGCATCGCCGCCGTGGCACCGAGCGCGAGGGAAGAGCCGAGGACGGTGCGCCGATCAATCATCCGCGAATGCTATGACAAAATCCGCAGGCGGCAAAGGACAAAGCAGCAGATGCGCCGCCTTGCAATTCGGTCGGTTGAACCGCTGACCGAGGCTGGAGCCAAATCCGATAAGACTTATTATGTAAAATATAATGAGTTTGGGTCATAGCTTAGGGCAACTCGCATTGCCCGGCAACGCGCTCATCGTCCAGTGTGCTACGATAATGGAACTACTTGAGAAAGCTTGCTTTTATACCCGAAAATTGGGCGGGGCGACCACTGTCGTCGAAAGCACGAATCTTGGGTGTTGACGTCCAAATTGGTATAAGCAAGGCATTGAAAATGAAGTATATTTTAGATGGGGATTTTGCAGATATCCCTGAAACAGCATAGCTTCGTGCTTTCAACGACAGTTGCTGGCGTGCTTGTGGTAACAGTCGTGCTGGACCAGTCGTGATGGTCTGCGACCGGGCAAGTTGGACTGGACACGTTTAAAACGACGTTCAAGGTTGATCGCCTTGGGGTCAAGACCCATTGATGTGAGCGTCGCGATCTGATTCAGGCTCCGCAAGGAGACCGGGATGAGTGACCTGTTTTGGCTGACGGACGAGCAGATGGAGCGGCTGCGGCCGTTCTTTCCCAAGAGCCACGGGAGGTCGAGGGTAGACGATCGGCGGGTGCTGAGTGGCATCGTATTCGTCAATCGCAATGGGCTGCGCTAGCGAGATGCGCCCGGCGAGTACGGCCCGCACAAGACGCTGTACAATCGGTGGAAGCGTTGGGGCGAGGCCGGTGTGTTCACGCGAATGATGGAAGGTCTGGCTGCAGCTGGCGCCGAGCCGCAGACGGTCATGATCGACGCAACCTACCTGAAGGCTCACCGCACGGCATCGAGCCTGCGGGTTAAAAAGGGGATCTCGGCCGCCTGATCGGCCGCACCAAAGGCGGCATGAACACCAAGCTTCACGCCATCGCCGATGCGAACGGGCGCCCCTTGAGCTTCTTCATGACCGCGGGCCAGGTCAGCGACTACACCGGCGCGGCAGCGCTGCTCGATGACATGCCGAAGGCGCAGTGGCTGCTTGGTGATCGCGGCTACGACGCCGACTGGTTCAGGGACGCCCTCCAGGCCAAAGGCATCCAGCCCTGCATCCCAGGCCGCAGGTCGCGCAACGAACCGGTCCGGTACGACAAGCGCCGCTATCGGCGTCGCAGCCGCATCGAGATCATGTTCGGCCGCCTCAAGGACTGGCGCCGGGTCGCCACCCGCTACGACCGCTGCCCCACCGCCTTCTTCTCCGCAATCGCCCTCGCTGCCACCGTCATCTTCTGGCTGTGATCAACGAGTCCTGACCCTAAGGGGTCGGACGCCCCCCCCCCATTGGAAGCGAGTTTCGGGAATGCTGGCTTCAATTCCCAACACGGATTATCGACTATCGTGCCGTCGCCGTTCCGGTCGTCGTCGGACGGATAAACCGTTGTGGAGTCGCCGTCGTTGATTGTTCGCCAAGCCACCATTGCTGATCTGGACACGCTGGTGCCGTTGTTCGACGCCTACCGCCAGTTTTATGAGCAACCGTCCGACCTGATCGGCGCTCGATCTTTCCTGTTCGATCGCTTCGAACATCAGCAGTCGATCATCCTGCTGGCTTGCGAGGAAAGCGGGGCTGTCGGTTTCGCACAGCTATTTCCGTCATTCTCGTCAGCCAGGCTCGCGCGCACGTTCATCCTCAATGACCTGTTCGTCTCGCCTGACGCGCGCGGCATGGGCGCTGCACGCGCCTTGCTGGATGGGGCATGTGAGTATGGTCGGAACGTCGGCGCAGCGCGGCTTTCGCTCTCTACCGCTGCCACCAACACGACCGCCCAATTCCTTTATGAAAAGGCCGGGTGGACACGCGACAACAAATTTTACGCTTATGGCATCCCGTTGACCTGACACGTGGACGCTTCTCGTTTGGGAACTTGTGAAATGAAACCGGCTGCGCCTGTCGCGCTGACGGACGCCTGCGAGTTGCACTTTCTCGGAACTGACACCTGGAGACAGAGAACCGGGAAGCTAGGAGCCTCCCAAGGCGATGGGTTTCGGGAAAGCCACTGGCATCGGGGGAGCGGGCAAGATTGGTCATGCGGCGGTCGGCCGCTCAGCGGCTGCGGAGACCCAGTTGCAGACGTTCGGGTCGCCATTAGCGGTGACCAAAAGCGGACGCTTGTTCATGGACCTGATACGTTCGCTCGCTGCTGTGCGTTTCATCTCTCAGGGTCGTGCTGCCAGGAGTGGGATCCAGGGTTTCCACCAACGCCTTGGGGGATCGCCAATGGGATTGGCAGTGATTTTGGCTCAATCCGGTTGCGTAGTCTTTTCCGCGAGCAAGGTAGCGCGCATATCGGACGGAGAGGTACCGTAGACGCGACGGAACAGCTTGGTGAAGTCCGAGGCGCTGCTGCCAAATCCGGCAGCTCGTGCCAGATCCTGGATCGGCGCGGTCGGTGAACTGCGTAGCAGCTGGAGGAACGCGCGCAGGCGGTGGTCGCGCAGATAGGTGGCGATCTTCAAACCCTGGTCCGCAAAGGCATCGTAAAGGCTGGTGCGCGATACGTTGAGCATCGCTGCGATCTTCGCGGTGTTCAGTTCAGGGTCCGCACTGGCGGTGGCGATGATCGTCTTGGCCCGGGCGACCAGATGGCTGCGTTCCTCGGCAGGGCTGGCCTCGGCCTGCCGGATCATCGCGACGGCAACGTCCGCGGCGGTCGTCAAGGCGATGTCGAACGTGGCTGGCGACACGTTGCCGAGCGCGTCGACCATATAGCGAACATGAAGGGCGAAGAGATCGGCCAGTTCGCCGCCTGTGAACACCCGCCCGGCAATGCCGGCGAGCCGCGCCGTATCTACAGCCGCCGTTACCCTCGAGCGCGCCAGAAAGATCGCGACGACATGCCCCGGATAGTTGCGCATGACGTGCGGCACCGAGGTATCGAGGGTGAAGACGGCACCCTCCTCGACGTTCAGAAACTGACCATCGGTTTCGACCTCGACCCGGCCATGGCTGATGAAGCAGACCAGCAATCCGTCCATGCTGTCGGCAGCATCGTCCTCCTTGCGCCGCCCGGTCATGCCGGGGTTGCGTGAGATCGCGTGCAGGAAGGCGGCGCTCGATCCGGCGAACCAGCGCATCGTCGTATCGACCGGTTCGCCGTTAAAACTGACCGGCGGGATGCGACGATACAGGAACGCGTTCTCCAGATAGTCCTCGACGCCCGGCGGTGCCTTCAGGCTATCGATCTCCGCCGCCTCGAAATGCTTGGCGCGCCACGGGCGGTAACGGTCGGGTTCGGTCGGCTCCATCGCGGCCGGACCATAGCGTCGTGCGCGAGTAGCGCATGAGGCATTTTGTCCACAACTATAGGCATTTCGTCCGAATACTGCCGACGCGATTACCGATCCGGGACGAATGGACGAAATGCCTGGTGTTCTGGACGAATGGCCAAGCGACGCATGGTTACCCCGAAGGTAAGGCTGAGGCCAACATCAGTCCACAGGGGGCACAGGTCATGGCTTTGGGCAATAACGGCACGCTGCGCACGAACAGTGCGTTGCGCGAGATCGTCAATAACAATCAGGCCGACATCATTATCGGTACCGATGCGGCGGAAGCCTTCAGCTTCACCGATCTGAACGGCGGCCTGTCCGGCGACGACACAATCCGCCAGTTCGGCAAGAACGACGTGCTGCTGAACTACCGCTCGATCTATGACGGCAATGCCGACAACTTGATCGATCTGGGCTCGAACGGTCTGCTCGACATCGATCGCGCCGGTCCCAAGCGTGCCGGCCCCGACCAGATCAAGCTCGAGGGCTTGGGCGGCGGGGCGCTGCGCTACCTCGGCGACAAGCAGGGCTATTCGGTCTATGCCGATGCCAGCGTTCGCCTGACGGGCTTGACCGAAGGCACGGTCAACAACGACAGCTTCGATGCTGCCAAGGGCGGCAAGGCGTACAGCTTCCTCTACGATACCGCGCTCGGGCTGAACCTCGGCGGGGACACGATCCGCAACTTCGGTGCCGATGACCGCATCGTCACGACGACGAAGTTCTTCGACGGCGGCAACGCCAACGGCACGATCGGGACGGGTGCGAACGGCGTGTTCGACCTTTCGGGAACGAGCGTCAGCATGCGTGGTGACGACGGCGTCGCCAATGGCGGACAGATCGATATCGTCGGCGTCTCGGCATTGTACCTGCTGTCGACCATGAGCGTGAACGGCGTCACCTACTACAGCTACGGTTCGCCCCCGAACACGCCCCTACCCCCGGTCAATCGTGCGCCGACCGCACCGGCGACGGCGACGCTGAGCGTGCAGGAGGATGGCCGCACGACGTACAGCGTCATCGGTGCCAGCGACCCCGATGGCGATACGCTGAGCTACACGGTGGCGGCGGGCGATCAGCCACGCCATGGAACGCTTGTCGCGGGCAGCCAGGCCGGCAGCTTCGACTATACGCCCAACCCCGACTTTGCCGGCGAGGATAGCTTCACCATCACGATCAGCGACGGGAAGGGCGGCACCACCCAGCAGCGGGTAACGACCACCGTCACGCCGGTGAACGACGCGCCGACGGCAGCGGCCAGCGTTGCGGTGACGACCAGTGAAGACACCGCAACCGCTGCCACCCGGATCGGTGCGACCGATATCGATGGCGACACGCTGACCTATTCGATCAAGGTGGGCAGTACCCCTGCCAAGGGAAGTGTCGCCTTCGACCAGCGGGCCGGTACCTTCGTCTATACCCCCAACGCCGACCGCAACGGCGCGGACGCCTTTACGATCGTCATCAGCGACGGCCAGGGCGGCACGACCGAACAGCGTGTCGACCTCACGATCACACCGGTGCAGGACCGGATCGCCAACATCGACTTGAACGACATCGCCGCCGGCAAGGGCGGGTTCAAGATCATTGGACAGACGACGTTCGACAACGCCGGCAGCTCGGTATCGGACGCCGGTGACATCAACGGTGACGGGCTCGCCGACCTGATCATTGGGGCGCTGGGCAACGATGCGAACGGTCAGAACAGCGGTACAGCGTACGTCGTGTTCGGCAAGACGGACAGCGTTACGGTCGACCTGAACGCGGTTGCCAACGGTACCGGCGGGTTCAAGATCGCTGGCCAGGCGGCATTGGACAACGCCGGCAGCTCGGTATCGAATGCAGGCGACGTCAACGGTGACGGGCTTGCCGATCTGATCGTTGGATCGGACAGCAACGATGCGAACGGTCAGAACAGCGGTGCGGCGTACGTCGTGTTCGGCAAGACCGACGGTACCACGATCGACCTGAACGCGGTTGCGAACGGCACCGGCGGGTTCAAGATCGCTGGGCAGGCAGCATTCGACTACGCTGGCGTCTCGGTATCGACCGCCGGCGACGTCAACGGCGACGGGTTCACCGACCTCATCGTCGGGGCGTACCTCAACGATGCGAACGGTAGCGACAGCGGCGCGGCGTACGTGGTGTTCGGCAAGACCGATGGCGGTGCGATCGATCTGAACGCGGTTGCCAACGGCACCGGTGGGTTCAAGATCGCTGGGCAGACGGCAACCGACTTAGCCGGCATCTCGGTATCGAACGCTGGCGACGTCAACGGCGACGGGCGCGCCGACCTGATCGTCGGAGCGTACAGCAACGATACGAACGGTCGCAATAGCGGAGCGACATACGTGGTGTTCGGCAAGAAGGACGGCGGTACGATCGATCTGAACGCGGTCGCCAACGGCACCGCCGGGTTCAAGATTAGCGGACAGGCAGAAGGCGACTTTGCCAGCAACTCGGTATCGACCGCAGGCGACGTCAACGGCGACGGCCTCACCGACTTGATCGTCGGCGCGTTCTACAACGATGCGAATGATCAGAATAGCGGTGCGGCGTACGTCGTGTTCGGCAAGACCGACGGTACCATGGTTGATCTAAACACGGTTGCCAACGGCATCGGCGGGTTCAAGATCGTTGGGCAGGCGGCATTCGACTACGCCGGCGTCTCGGTATCGCACGCCGGTGACGTCAACGGCGACGGACTGACCGACTTGATCGTTGGAGCCTACGACGGTGCGAACGGTAACGACAGCGGCGCGGCGTACGTCGTGTTCGGCAAGAAGGACGGTACCACAATCGATCTGAACGCGGTTGCCAACGGCACCGGCGGGTTCAAGATCGCTGGGCAGGCGGGAGCCGACTTTGCCGGCATCTCGGTATCGAACGCCGGCGACGTCAACGGCGACGGGCTCGTCGACCTGATCGTCGGAGCAACCGGCAACGATGCGAACGGTAACGACAGCGGCGCGGCGTACGTCATTTATGGATCAAGCGACTGGCTGATCTAAGCGTGTCGATATGCTACCGCTGGAGACATATTTTCCGGCGGTAGCAAGAAATTCGAGTAATCAGATTGGGAATCTGACCCAAATTCGGTCATTCATGGCCCCTTTCGCACTAACCAAGTTCGGACACTCGTTCATCGCATAAAAATTGGGTCTGCCGTCCCGCGTCGTGTCCGCGATTGTCTGAACCCGCTGGACAGCTGCACTTGGCACGCGCCCCACGATCTGTATCGTGAGACAATGTCTCACTCACCTCTGCACTCCCCGCTCAATCCAGCCAATGTTCCCAGCGCACGCTTCTTCGCCGACATCGGCATAACTCCCGGTGCGCGGGTACTCGATGTCGGTTGCGGCAATGGTGACCTCAGTCGGTTTGTGGCTGGGCTTGCCGGGCCAGGCGGCGAAGTCGTGGCGATCGACCGGAGCGAACAGGCGCTGGCGGTAGCGCAAGCGACCGACACGGACTTGGGTGTCGCGCACATCCAGTACCGGGCGGTCGATCTTTCGGGTGACTTGCCCGATCTCGGCCGTTTTGACGCGATCGTCGGCCGTCGCGTTCTGATGTACCTACCCGATGCCGCCAAGGCACTGGAGCGACTAGCGACGATGGCCAATCCTAATGCCGTCTTGGCATTTCAGGAACATGCACGCACCGCCCTTCCCGCAGGACTTGGGCACCTCGCGTTGCACCGCCAGCTTTATAACTGGAACTGGAGCACAGTTGCAGCAGAATGAGGGGATGTGCGGTTGGCGCTACGGCTCGCCGAACTGATGCAGCAATTGGGGCTTTCGGTTGAGGAGGCGCGCGGCGAGGCCATCCTGATCAACCCTAACCAGCCCTCCTTCCTGCCAACACTCACGCAGGCGATGCTGCCGCGAATAGTCGAGCGAGGTATCGCGACCGTGGAGCAGATTGACCCGGACACGCTGGCGGAGCGGATAGAGGAAGAGCATCGCGCTGCGGGTGGTGTGATCGTTTGGGACCTCGCCTTCTTAGTCGCGGCTCGCGCTCAACCTGTCGCTCGCTGAAAAGTCCGCCTTGAGGCAGCTGGGAGCGAGCTGAACGAGGAAATGCTGCCCGGCAGACTTGCGGCCACGAGGACCCACTTCCAAACGTTCGGGCCAGCCTTCCCGTTTCCCAACTCCAGACACTCATTCATGCCCTCGGGACTTCGAAGCTGACGGCGACGTTCCCCAACGAAGCGCCCCGTGGTCCTGACCATCAAATGCCATTGATCTTATCAAAGCACGCTTGCGATCAGACGCGCATCGCCGCGACAAAGGCCTGGAAAGCGGCAGTCGGTTGGCGGCGGCTCGGATAATAGAGGTGGTTCGGCGCCAATATGGGTGCCCAGCCAGTGAGCACTTCAACCAGCGTACCGTCGGCCAGTGCTTGCGCGGCGTGCGGTAGCGGCAGGCAAGTCACGCCCAGCCCTGCCACCGCGGCGTCGCGCATCACGTCGATATCGTTGGTGATGAAGTCGCCGCGGACCGACCGTTCCACCGTCCGGCCGTCCCGCTCGAATTCCCATCGATGTACGACGCCAGACGACGTGTACCGATAACACAGGCACCGATGCGCGACGAGATCGTCGGGATCGGCGGGTGCGGGATGGTCGGCGAGGTAGACCGGGGCGGCAACGAAGACGAGTGGCACCGTTGCGCTGATCCGTACCGATATCATGTCGGCCTGCAGGGTCTGCGCGTGCCGGACCCCGCAGTCGAAACGGTCCGCGACGATGTCGACGAACCCGTCGTCGACCACCAGTTCAACCGCGATGTCGGGATAGGCCCGCGCAAAGTCAGCCAGTCGCGGCAGGATGACGTAGAGCGCCGCGACCCGGTGCGCACTGACCCGGATCCGCCCCGCCGGTCGTTCGCGGGCGTTATTCAGGTCGGACAGCGCTTCCGCGACCGAAGCGATCGCCGGCCTCAACCGCGCCAGCAGTTCCTCGCCGGCAAGCGTCGGCGCCAGCGACCGGGTAGTACGGTCGAGCAGCCGGACGCCCAGTTTCGTTTCGAGCGACCGCATCGCATGGCTCAAAGCCGAGGCGGACAATCCAAGACGCGTCGCCGCTCGCGCGAAGCTGCCAGCCTCGACGATCGTCTCGAACACCGCGAGACCGGACCAAAGATCGCGATCCATTCCTGAACATCCTTCAGCAACCCATGCGCCGCAAATGATCTAATCCTCACGCCGTCCGGCGTCCATCTGGAGACCACACACTGCAGGATGCGATCATGAATCTCGACACCTATCGCCCGCTCGGCCGCTCCGGCCTTCTCGTCAGCCCGCTGGCACTCGGTACGATGACCTTTGGCACGCCACGATGGGGGCTGGACGAGAGCGGAAGCCGCGCGGTGTTCGATAGCTACACCGATCTTGGTGGCAATTTTATCGACACCGCCGACGTCTACGCAGGCGGGCGATCGGAGGAGATGGTCGGTAGTTTCGTCGCCGCGCAATCGTCGCGCGATCAGCTGGTGATCGCGACGAAATCGGGGTTTGCAACCGGCCGCGGCTATCATGCAGGCGGCAACGGCGCGCGCCACATCCTGGCGTCCGTCGAAGGATCGCTCCGCCGACTCCGGACGGACTTCATCGACCTGTACTGGGTACATGTCTGGGACGGCATAACCCCGCCCGAGGAACTGCTGCGGACGATGACCGCGCTCGTCGCAGCGGGCAAGATCCGCTACTGGGGTATATCCAACACCCCGGCCTGGTACGTCGCCGAACTCGCGACGCTGGCGCGGATCCATGGCGATCCGGCGCCGATCGGCCTGCAATATTTCTATTCGCTGGTCGAACGCGGCGTCGAAGCGGAGCACCTGCCGCTCGCGCGATCGGCGGGCATGGGTCTCGTGCCCTGGAGCCCCCTCGCCTATGGCCTGCTCACCGGCAAATACGACCGCACGACCGTCGAGGCGGGTCCGAAGCGCGCAGGCGGCGTCCCCAACCAAGCCGGGCAGGAAGACGCAGCGCGGCCCGCCAACGACAAGCGGCTCGATGGCGACAATCCGTTCGGCGACACGCTGTTCACCGAGCGCAACTGGCAAATCCTCGACGAACTGAAACGCGTCGCCGCGGAGATTGACGAGACGCCGGCGCGCGTCGCGCTGTCCTGGGTGGTCGGGCAGCCTAGCGTCACATCCACGCTGATGGGTGTGAGCCGGGCGGAGCAGGTAACCGACAATGTCGCCGCCCTCGGCCTTACCCTGTCATCCGATCACCGTGCGGCGCTCGATGCGGTGAGCGGTGGCAACCTGTCGTTTCTATACGGCCTGTTCGCCCCCGCCATGCGCAATCAGGTCGTCTTCGGCGGCGGAGACATTCGAAGTTGAACCGTCATCCTGGAGCCGATCGCCCAAGACGAAATCTGCGCGTGGTCGGCTCCAATCGACAAACTCCGCGTTTGAAACCGTCCGGTCTACAGCAAGTTCGTTTGCCGAACGCCGGCACGGGGATAGTCATGCGGATCGGAATCATCGGGGCGGGAATGGCGGGCCTTTCGTGTGCGCAGACGCTTCGTCATCAGGGTCACAACGTCATCGTGTTTGACAAGGGGCGCGGGCCGGGTGGCCGCATGTCGACCCGCCGCATCGACACCCCGGTGGGGGAGGCCGCATTCGATCACGGCGCGCAATATCTGACGGCACGCGATCCCGCGTTCGTCGCGCAGGTCGAGCGCTGGGCGCAAGACGGCCATGTCGCTCGCTGGTCGCCCGCTGGCCCGGATGCGTGGGTCGGGACGCCGGCGATGAGCGCACCGATCCGTGCGATGGCGAACGGCGGCGACGTCCGCTGGAACACTGCCATCGACACCCTGACCTATGATGGCGAATGGTGGATCGGTAACGAGCGGTTCGACGCGGCGATCGTCGCGGTGCCGGCCGAACAGGTCGCGCCCTTAGTCACCGCCCACGATGTCGCATTGGCCGATGCAGCCCGTTCTGCATTGTCCGATCCGTGCTGGACCGTCATGGCAGCATTCGACGGTCTTGTACCTATCGATCACGATCGGCTTACGGATCTCGGCATCATCGGATCCGCTGTCCGCAACTCGGCCAAGCCAACTCGGACTGGACCGGAGGCCTGGGTCCTTCAGGCCAGTGCCGATTGGTCGCGCGCGCATCTCGAAGACGAACCGGACACGGTACAACGCGCGCTTCTCGCGGCGTTCGCGGATAATATCGGCGCCGAATTGCCTGCCGTCATCGCGACCAGCGTTCATCGCTGGCGGTATGCGAGGGTCGAAGCGTTGAACCACGGCGCGATCTGGAACGCTGATATCCGGCTAGGCGCCTGCGGCGACTGGCTTCTCGGACCGCGGATCGAAGCTGCCTGGCTGTCGGGACAGCATCTCGCGGAGTTCGTCGGATCGACAAATCGGGCTGTTTCCAAACAGCATGTCCGATGCTGAGACCCAGAACCCGCCGTTCAAACAGATTTACCGCAGCCCGAAAATCGGCCTTTCGTTCATTTTTTTCTACCACTCCAACTAACCCCGGGCCGGGGAAGACCGGCAACCGAAAAGGTCGCGTACGCTTCAGCACTCGAACTTGCGCCGACGTAGAGATCGAACGTGCCGGGATCGATCACCCAGCCCTTCGCGGCACTGCTCCAGTATTGGAGGCTGCGTTCGTCGAGTTCGAAGCGCGCCGTCCGCTGCTCGCCTGCGCGCAGCGATACGCGTTCGAACCCCTTCAACTCGCGGACCGGACGCGACGCTCGGCCCGATCGCTGATGAACATAGAGCTGCACCACTTCGTCCCCGGCGCGGGTGCCGCGATTGGCCACCGGCACCGACACGACGACGCGTCCGCCGGCACCCATGGTAGCAGTATCGAGCACCGGCGCACCGATCTCGAAGGTCGTGTAGCTGAGCCCGTAACCGAAGGGAAATTGCGGCGTGGAGGGAATATCCCAATAGCGCTTGCCCTGATCCTTGGGCGCATGGGTCGTGTTGTGCGCGTAATAGATCGGCACCTGCCCGACGCTGCGTGGCCATGTTACCGGCAGCTTGCCGCCGGGATTAACGTCGCCGAACAGCGTGCGCGCGATCGCGGTGCCGCCGCGCGTGCCACCATACCAGGCGTGAAGGATCGCCGGCGCGCGCTCGATCACCGCCCCCAGTTCGAGCGGACGGCCGCTCATCGTCACGACCCGCACCGGCTTGCCGGTCGCCAGCATCGCTTCGAACAGGCGCAACTGGTCGCCCGGCAGCTTCAGGTCGGAGCGTGAGGCCCCCTCGCCGCTCATATCCTCCGCCTCGCCGAGCGTCAGGATGATCAGATCGGAACGCCTGGCGAGCGCCACCGCGCGATCGAACTCGCTTGCCGCGCGGGCCGCGTCCCAACGCGGTTCGGGCTTCGCCGCGCCGGGGATGGTGATCGCTTCGAACATCGACGGCACGTCGCGCTTGAGTTGCACGCCTGGCGCAGTCTCGACGGTCGCGGCCGACCCTAGCCGATCGCGGACGCCCTCGAACACCGTCACTGTTTCGGGCAGGTCGTACTGGAACGCCCAAGGTCCGAGCATGTCACGCTTCGAATTGGCCATCGCCCCGATCACCGCGACCCGCTTGTGTGCGCCCGCCACCAGCGGCAGGGCACCGCCCTCGTTCTTCAGCAGCACGAACGAACGCTCGGCCGCGGCCTGCGCCTCGGCGCGATGGGCGGGATCGGCCAGAGTCTTTTTGGCTTGCGCTTCGTCGACATAGGGGTTTTCGAACAGTCCCATGCGGAACTTGCCGATCAGGATGCGACGCACCGCACGGTCGAGCACCGCCTCCTTCAGCTTGCCCGCTCGCACCGACGCCGCCAGCGTCTCGGCGGAAGCGGCGGGGCCGAACGACATTTCCATGTCGTTGCCGGCATCGATGCTGCGCACCGCCGCATCGGCTTCGTCGCGGGCGAAATGCTGGATCACCTGGTTCTTGGTGCCGTTGGCGTCGGACACGACCCAGCCGTCGAAGCCCATCTGATCGCGCAGCACATCGGTCAGCAGCCATTTGTTGCCGACCGCCGGCACGTCGTTGAGGTCCATGTAGGCGCTCATGACATTGCCTGCGCCGGCCTGCACCGCCGCGGCAAAGGGCGGCAGGATGACGTTGTAGAGCTGCGGTTCAGAGATATAGACGCTGTCGTAATCGCGTCCGCCTTCCGCCGCGGCATAGCCCGCGAAATGCTTGGGGCCAGAGACGATGTGACCGGGCGCACCGATCGCCGGACCCTGAAATCCCTTCACCTGCGCGCGTGCCATCGCCGAACCGAGGAACGGGTCCTCCCCCGCCCCCTCGACGATGCGGCCCCAACGGGGATCGCGGGCGATATCGACCATCGGCGCGAAAGCCCAGTGAATGCCGACCGCGCGCGCCTCGGCAGCGGCAACCGCCTGCGCCCGCTCGACGCCGGCCGGGTCCCATGATGCGGCATTGGCGATCGGTACCGGAAAGATCGTGCGGAACCCGTGGATGACGTGATACCCGAAGATCAACGGCACCTTCAGCCGCGTCTCCTCGACCGCCACGCGTTGCAGCCGGTTGATGACGGCGGGGTCGGTGACGAACAGCAGCGATCCGACCTTGCCCCCCTTAGGTGTTTGATCCCACGGTTTGATGGTGCGATCCTTTCGTTGGAATGGAAGGAAGCCGTATGGGACAAGTTCGTCACGGGAGCGCCACGACCACGCACGCCGTCCGAGCAGCAATACAGCGATCGCAAGCTTCGCTCTCGACGCTGAGCCGTGAGTTGGGGATCAACCCGAAGACCGTCGCGAAATGGCGTAAGAGGGCGACGGTCGAGGACCTGAAGACCGGCCCGAAGGCCCCTCATTTCACCACCCTGTCCGAGGCCGAGGAGGCGATGGTTGTGGCGTTCCGGCGCCACACACTGCTGCCGCTCGACGACTGCCTCTACGCGCTGCAGCCATCGATCCCGCACCTGACCCGCTCAGCGCTGCATCGTTGCCTCCAGCGGCACGGCATCTCCCGCCTATCAGACGTCGAGGGCGACAAGCCGAAGCGGCAGCGCTTCAAGCGCTACCCGATCGGCTTCTTCCACATCGATATCGCTGAGGTGCAGACTGCCGAAGGCAAGCTCTACCTGTTCGTCGGTATTGACCGCACCAGCAAGTTCGCCGTCACGCAGTTGGTCGACAAGGCTGATCGCCGAACAGCATGGGAGTTTCTCGAACATCTGCTGAAAGCCGTGCCGTATCGCATCCACACCATCCTGATCGACAACGGCATCCAGTTCGCCGAGCAGCCCCGCAACCGCAACACCGCCTGGTCGCGTCAGATGCGCTTCGACATGATCTGCGAGGCCAACGACATCGAGCATCGGCTCACCAAACCGAACCATCCCTGGACGAACGGCCAAGTCGAGCGGATGAACCGCACCATAAAGGAGGCGACCGTCAAACGCTTCCATTACGAGAGCCACGACCAGCTCCGGACGCACCTCGCTGACTTCATGGCAGCTTACAACTTTGCCCGCCGGCTCAAGACGCTTAGCGGGCTCACACCCTACGAATACATCGCAAAGATCTGGACGTCAGAGCCAGACCGGTTCATCGTCAACCCGATCCACCAGATGCCGGGACTGAACACCTAGGACATGATGCTTTGCGTGCATGCGTCGCACAGTATTGATTAGCGGTATTCTACGCAGCCACGGATAATCCTTGTCCTCGAGATGAGAGAGCGTGTGAAGGCCTTCATACAGGAGGTAATAGGAGGCCATCGACACCATGATGATGAACCCAGCGTTCTTCGAGATCAGCCACCCCGCGAGAAGCGCGAAGGGTAACGCGGCGACGAGGAAGGCGATCGAAGCGAGCGGCGGGAATAAGAGCGCACGCCACTCCTTATGGCCCTTGTAGGACAGGTCATGATGGGTGAAGAACTGGTGGTGGACGGTCACGTGGCGCTTGTAGACCGCTTCGAGTCCCGGGATCGGCCGATGCATAATGTAGCGGTGCGCGGCCCATTCTATCCAGTTTCCTAGCAGAAGGATTGGCACGATCATCGTCCATTCCAGGACGGTCGGGGGGACCATTCGGGACAGGCAGAAGGCGATCGTCCCAACCGTCACGACGAGCGTCTTGAGCAGGTGGATCTCGCCACGGTAGCCATGCGGCGTTTCGTCGACGAACTGTTTCCGAATGTATTTCTGGCGCTGTCTTTCGCGTGCATCGCGCTCGCGCGACTGAAACTGAACTTCGATCATGAGCATCTCTCCTTCGACCTACCCGCGCGTTCGACGCGCTGGGATTTTCGAAGAACAGCAGATCGGTCGCGGGAATGCTCGCTCCCCAAAGATTGCGATTTATCGGATCGGATGATTTTTTTGAGATTGCTGCTGGCTCGGGCGCGTGGCGGATGCCAGAAGATCATCATGACAATGGGCCCTGATCCGCCTCGGGAGGCAGCATGACATCCGCCCTCGCGATCGCGCAGGGTGTGTTCGGACGCGTGGCGTTGCTCGACATGAATACGGCGCTAGTCGGACATGCGCATCCGCATTGCCACATCCTCTTCAAAGCGAGCGGCGCAGACCAGGTTTTCGTCGTGGGCTCGACGCGCGTACCGATGACCGAAGACACCGCGGTGCTTGTGAATGCGTGGCAGCCGCATCGGTACACGCCGCTTGATACCAACGCGCACACGATCTTTCTCGCCCTTTACCTGAAGCCAGCGTGGCTTGCGAGTCTCGAACGGGCGTTCATGACGTGCAACCGCCCGGGCTTCTTTCCGCGGCCGGGCATCGTCATCGGCCCGACGATACGGCGACGTGTCCGGGACCTTATCGAGATGCTACGGGCGGAGCATCACGATCCGTCCCTTATCAGTGAAACTATATTCACGCTTGCGGCGGAAGTCATGCAGGGCACCGCAGCGACGGGGCTGGTTCGCGACACGGCTTCGCAATACGGGTTCAGCGATTATCGCATTCGGCGTGCCATCCGTATGATGCACGGCATCGATGCACCGCTGGGGCTGGAGCAGATCGCGCAGCGCGCAGGGTTATCGCGGCCGCACTTCAACCAGTTGTTCCGCGCTTGCACAGGCGTCAGTCCCGGTATCTACCACGCCTCGTTACGGCTTGAGTTCGCTGTCAACGATCTCGGCATCGCACGCCGGCCAATCAATCTGGTGTCTGACGCACTCGGGTTCAGTGCTCAAAGCAATTTTACCCGCTTCTTTCAGCAGCACGTGGGCGTCGTGCCGAGCGAGTTTCGTCGAGTTGCGGAAGCTTTGAGAAACGATGGGCAACAGCCGGAATTCCATGCAGGGTGATCCTTCCATCGTTTAAAGTATGGCCCTGCGCCTACTGACCAGACCGAACGAAACCGGCGCCTGAGAGGTGCGCTCGGAAAATTTGCACAGCGGGGATAAGTGGATTGCTGATCTGACAGCGGCGATACTGGCCGTGAGCAGGAGGCAAGATGAGCAAGCGACCGCGCCGGAACCACAGCCCGGCGTTCAAGGCGAAGGTGGCACTGGCTGCCGTGAAGGGCGAAAAGACACTGGCCGAATTGGTACAGCAGTATGACGTGCATCCGAATCTCATCAACCAGTGGCGGGCGCGACTGCTGGGGGGCGCGGCGGACGTGTTCGGCGCGGAACCCATCGCAGCCGAGCCTGCAGTGGACATTACGGTGCTGCACGCGAAGATCGGCGAACTGACGCTGGCGAACGATTTTTTGGCTGGTGCGCTCGGGAAGGCCGGTCTGTTGCCGAGCGCAAGGCGATGATCGACCGGGGTCATGCGCTGCCGCTGATTGTCTAGGCGCGGCAGCTCGGGATCAGGCGCGGCAGCATCTACTATATGCCGCGCCCTGTACCGGAGGTCGACCTGGCCATCATGCGACGGATCGACGAGTTGCACCTAATCTACCCGTTCTCGGGCAGCCGGATGTTGCGCGATCTGCACCGGCAGGACCACCGCCCTGAAACGCAAGCGTACGACGATGGAGATCCTGACCGACCTGCTGCGTGCCGAGGCAACCCACCGCCATGCAGCGTCGGTCCGCTACCGAATGTCGGCCGCCAGGCTGCCCGCGGTGAAAGACCTCGACGCCTTCGTCTTCGACGGCATAGTCTTTGACGAGGCGTCGGAAGCGTGTTGCCCAGGCGAATGACCGTTCGACGACCCAGCGGCGCGGCAGGAGGACGAACCCGCGTTTGGCCTCGGGCAGTTTGACGATTCCCAGCGCGATGCCATGGGCGGCTGCGGCCTTCACGGCACGTTCGCCCGTATAGCCCTGATCGACATACGCGATGTCGCCGGTATCGCCCGTGACGGCCTGCACGGTGCGTGCGAGGCGTTCTACTTCGCCGCGATCCTCGGCACTGGCTGGCGTCACATGCAGCGCGAGCAGATGCCCCAGCGTATCGACGGCCATGTGGATCTTCGACCCTTTCTTGCGCTTGCCCCCGTCATAGCCTGCGCGCTCGTCACTCTCGGGCGTGGAGCGTAACGTCCGGCTGTCGATGATCGCGGCAGTCGGCTCGGCTTTGCGGCCCGCCGCCAGGCGCAGTACCGAGCGCAGGTCATCCACCAGCGCCTCGAAACACCCCGCCACCAGCCAGCGTTGCGTCTGCTGGTACACCGCCGCCCAAGGCGGCAGATCATTGGGCATCCACCGCCACGGCGCGCCCGTCTTCACGATGTAGCGCAGGCCGTTGAATACTTCGCGCAGATCATGCTCCCGCTGCCCGGCATCCTCGCGCTGAACAGCAGGTATGGCGCGATCAGCGACCATTCCTCATCGCTGATATCGGACGGATATGGCTTGCAGCAAATGCTCATCCAATACCGGATGAATCAGACACACCTCCAAGTCCATAACAGCCTCTAGGTGTCCTTGCCATGGGTTAGGTTTGGCTTGTCTGGCAGCTATGCATGCCGCAGCCTGTGTTCCAACTGGTCACCCCGCGATGGTGAACACTGAGCCGGAGTCGACACGGATACCAGCGCCGTTTATAAAACTGGCGCGTTCGGAGAC
Organism: Sphingomonas sp. Leaf5; assembly: GCF_001421155.1. NCBI lineage: Bacteria > Pseudomonadati > Pseudomonadota > Alphaproteobacteria > Sphingomonadales > Sphingomonadaceae > Sphingomonas > Sphingomonas sp. Leaf5. The sequence goes on from NZ_LMJZ01000006.1 coordinate 43,875, forward strand.
GAGGAACGCGACCGCCGCTGCCACCTCTTCCGGCTTGCCCCGCCGCTTCAGCACCATGCCTGGCCGTTCTTCGTTGAGGAAGCTGGAGATCGCCTCGTCGAAGGTGGTACCCTTCTCCTCGGCGCGCTTGCGCATCATCGCATCGGTCATCGGTGTTGCGATGAACGCCGGCGACACGGTGTTGACCAGCACGTTATCGCAGCCGTAGGCTTTGGAAAGTCCCTTTGCGAGGCTGAGGATACCTGCCTTCGACGCACAATAGGCGAGTTCGTCAACGTACGGCTGCACTGCATCCTCGGACGCGAACAGCACGATCCGTCCCCAGCCCTTCGTCCGCATCGCCGGTATCGCCTCGCGGCACATCCGCACCGCCCCCATCAGATTGATGTTCAGCGTCTCGAGCCAACCGGCATCGTTGACATCGAGGAAGTCGCCGGTCGCGCCGGTGACGCCGGCAGCGTTGACGTAGATATCGGGTTCTCCCAGCTTCTCGCGGACCTGCTGCCAGATCGCTTCGACCTCGTCGAGCTTGGTGACGTCCCCGGTCACCGCGACGATCTCGCCAAGCGGCGACAGTTCGTCGACCGCCTCATCCAGCGTGCCGTCCGGCTTGTCAGTGATCGCGACGCGGACTCCTGCCTCAAGCAATAGCCGCGCAGTTTCCTTTCCCATGCCAGAGTCTGCTCCACTGATCAACGCGATGCGGCCTTTGATACCCAGATCCATGTCTCTCTCCTTCAACCTCGCGTCGCGAGGAAACGGTCGGCGGTGCGCAGCGACAGTGCCATGATCGTCAACGCCGGATTAGCAGCAAGCGCGCTCGGGAAGACCGAATTGTCGCAGATGAACAGGTTGTCGATATCGAAGCTGCGTCCGTCGGCGTCGACCACGGCACGGTCGCCGTCTTGGCCCATCCGGCACGTGCCGATCGTGTGCGCCGAGCGGTCGACCGCGAAGATGTCGCGCGCGCCCGCCGCTTCCCAGATCGCGGTCATCGTCTTTCGCGCATGAGCGTCGATCGCGCGTTCGTTCGGCCCGTAGCTGAAGTCGATCCGCGCCTTGCGCAATCCATAGGCGTCGGTCTCGTCCGCCAGCGTCAGCCGGTTGTCGTCGGACGGCAGGCATTCGCCATTGATGCCGATTCCACCCAACCGGTTGTAATCGTCGAGAAGGTCGACCAACGCCCGCCCCCACAACCCGGCACCGCGCGCTAAATTGGTGGCGAGCGTCACCGGCATCACGCCTAGGCTTTGGATCAAATAGCCGCCGGCATGGTCGGCGTCGCCGGCCCGCATCATGTCCTCTGTGATCAGCGACGAGGGGTAGCCGCGGTTCATCCGCATGTCGGCATCGAACCGACCCCACACCTGCGTCGCGACATGCGCCATGAAGTTGCGCCCGACCTGACCGCTTGAATTGGCGAGATCGAGGTTGAGTAGTAATCGCGGCGTCTCGACCCCGCCGGCGCACAGAAACAGCGCGCGACAGGATAGCGTTGTTGACCCAGGCATCGATCGGCCCAAGCTCATCCTCTATTCGCGCTGCGGCGGCGTCGACCGCGTCTGCGTCCACGACGTCGACACTGATCGCCAGGACTTTTGAGGCGCCTGCCAACAAAAGCATCGCCTGCGCTTGCTCGAGCCGAGCCCGGTGGCGCCCCAAGATGCCTAGCTGCCAACCGGCAATCGCAAACTTCTCGGCAATGGCAAGTCCGATGCCTGCACTGCCGCCCGTCACCACTATGGTCTTCGCCATATCAGCCTCGCAAAACATTGTGATAATGCCCCGAGGTAGAATGACCGGCGCACGATGCGCCTGGGGATCAAGACGGGAACGTCTTCGGCCCGCATCATATCCGCAGCTCGGTCATTATATCTATTCGAATACGATCCATCGGATCGCGGCATACTAGCCTAGGACCGCTGATGGATTGGTCTTCGGATCGTTACGCTCGTAGGCTCTGACCCTCTTGAAGGGTAGAATTGTTCTCATCCTCGTGTTGAGCGGCTTCGACCCAATCCCGGACATTCAGTTGTCATCTTCCAAAGCTCCAACTTCGGACCCCCATTAATGTCGGAAGCGGGGACTGCGTCATAGGCGCTTTCCCCGCCGAACCGCACGGCAGCTTCCCGAGGAAAAATTTAGAGAAGCAGCGCCAATGGCAGCACTGTCGGCGCGGCGGCTGGACTTGCGATCGCCCCTGCGCCGACGGTGGCCACAACCCCAACCTCGCTCACCGACACCCGGAGGCCTCATCGCGATTAATCTGCGGTATGAGCTCGATCCTACGGCTGGCTCTGATGTGAGGGGCTGGGTCAGCTGCGATCCGGATTCCCGCGCATCGTCGGCCAGTCGGAATAGCCGACCGACCCGCCGCCATACCAATACTCTTTTGGCGCCTCTGCAAGCGGCGCACCTGTGCGCAGGCGATCAACGAGATCGGGGTTGGCAATGAACGGCCGCCCCATGCTGAACAGGTCGGCATCGCCACGCTCAAGAACCTCTTCGGCCAGCTTGAGCGTGTACTGGTTGTTCGCGATATAAGCCCCTTTGAAGCGCTTGCGCAGCGCAGCAAAGTCGACGCCATCTGCATCACGTGTCTGCTGCGTCACGCCCTCGATGTCGTGGACATAGAGCAGGCCGCGCTGAGACAGCGCATCAACATAAATGCCGAAGGTTTCCATCACGGTGCTGTCGAGCGGCGTCTCGCCGGGCATTGTCGTTGCTGGCGACAACCGGATGCCGACACGCCCTGCGCCCCAAACGCCGACGACCGCGTCGACGACCTCGAGGGGGAAGCGCAGACGGTTTTCGATTGACCCGCCATAGGGGTCGGTTCGCCGGTTGGTGCTGTCGCGTACGAACTGTTCAAGCAGATAGTTGTTCGCCGAATGGACTTCGACCCCATCGAACCCTGCCGCCTTGGCGTTGGTGGCGGCGCGACGATAATCCTCGACGATGCCAGGGATCTCGTCCGTTTCCAGGGCTCGCGGCGTTACGTGGTCCTTCATCCCATCCTTGGTGAATGCCTGTCCAACCGGCTTGATGGCCGACGGCGCAACCGGCGGTTTTCCGCCCTGTAGGTCCGGATGCGAGATACGCCCAGTATGCCACAACTGAAGAAATATGACGCCGCCACGATCATGGACAGCCTGCACGATCGGGCGCCACGCCTCGATTTGCTGTTCGTTCCAGATACCCGGTGTTAACGCATAGCCGACCGCCTGGGGAGATACGTTGGTCGCTTCGCTTATGATGATCCCGGCGTCAGCGCGCTGTGAGTAATAGTCTGCGGCGAAAGCGGGCGGGATCCCGTCGTCGTTCGAACGGCTGCGCGTCAACGGCGCCATGACGATGCGGTTGCGCAGCGACAGGTCGCCGATCTGGACGGGCTGCAATATGGGCGATGCGGAATGGTCGGGCATGGTCGGCGATATCCATCAAGCAGTGCAAGATCAGGAACGCTGAACGGACAAGCTGCCGTTACGGTCCGGCGTTCGGCCACATTCATGGTCGGTTGAACCGATCTGGAAGAGATGCTGGTGGCGCGTTGACGGCCGCAATGGCCTCCTATGCGATCATGACCGAACCCCAGTCGTTTCGATCCCCTCCTGGCTAACTGATCTCAGCGCTCGTCAATGTGTATGAACTCGTCGTTTGGGCGTCCCCGCTTCGGCACCGGCACGCCCAAGCATTTACATGTCCGCTGCGGTCGGGCGAACGATCACCTCATTGATGTCGACACCCTCCGGCTGCTCGATGGCATAGCGAACGGCTCGCGCGATCGCGTCCGGCGTCAGCGACTTCTTTCGCCATCCGGTCAGGGCCGCAGCAACCTCAGGATCGGTGATGTCATGGCCCAGCTCGGTGGCGACCACGCCCGGCGAGATCAACGTCGAACGGACCTCGTCATGCTCCTGCCGCAGCCCTTCAGTGATGGCGCGTACGGCATGTTTGGTGGCGCAATAAACCGCGGCGGTCGGCATCACCATGTGTGCGGCGACCGAGGCGACATTGACGACATGCCCCCTTCGCTGAGCCACGAACCGCGGCAGGACCGCGGCGATGCCGTTGAGGACGCCGTGGATGTTGACGTCGACCATCCGCTTCCACTCGTCGCGCTTGAGCGCAGCGAGCGGTGAGAGGGGCATCACACCCGCATTGTTGACCAGCACGTCGACACGTCCGAAGCGCGCTTCAGCGGCCTCCACGAACGCATCGAAATCGGCGCCGTAGGTGACGTCGAGTTCGCGCCAGGCGACGGTCTCGCCCAGTTCCTCCGCCAGTGCCTTCAGGCGCTCTCCGCGACGCGCGCCGATGAACAGCCGGGTGCCGGTCGCAGCCATTTCTCGCGCAGTTGCCTCGCCGATCCCACTCGACGCGCCTGTGATGAGGACGACCTTGTCAATATTTCCTGCCATGATGCAGTCCTTCCGTTGTGGTGACGGGACGCAGATGGGCCATCGTCCATGTCGCACGGTAGAGTGATTGCCCTAATGGCTTGCACGATCCTCTAGAATTAACGCCAGATGTTTGCCCACAGCTCGCAATTGGAGAAGGATCGTCGGCATGGACCGGATCGCCGAACTCTCTGCCCTCATCCATCGACACGTCGTGGGTACAGGCATTTGCAGCACGGCGATGCCGCATGTTTCGCTGATCCGGGCCGACGCACCGAGCACCCCCACGCCTGCCGTCTACGAGGCCTCCCTTTGCATAATAGCCCAGGGGTCTAAGCGGGTGTCGATCGGCGAGCACAGCGTGGTCTATGATGCGGCCCATTACCTCTTGGTCTCGGTCGACTTGCCGCTGGTCGGTCATGTGCTCGATGCGAGCCCCGAGCGACCCTATCTCTGCTGCAAGATCGATCTCGATGCCTCGATCCTGGCCGATCTCATGGCGATCGAAGGCGGCGGGCTGGTCCGAACAGACTTGCCGGTGCTTGGCGTCTACCCCGGCGATCCCGACCTGATCGACGCGGCATGCCGGCTGGTCGGCCTGCTCGACCGACCCGACACGATCCGCGCGCTGGCGCCGCTGATCGAGCGCGAGATCCTCTATCGTCTGCTCACCGGACCGCATGGTCCGATGCTTCGTCACGTCGCAACCGCTGGCAGCCATCTCAATCAGGTCAGCCGCGCCATCGCCGCCATCCGCCGGCGTTTCGACGCGCCGATCCGCATCGACGATGTCGCAGCCGAGGCCGGCATGAGCTCCTCCTCGCTCCACGTACACTTCAAGGCGATTACCCGCATGACGCCGCTGGAGTATCAAAAACAGCTGCGGTTGCAGGAGGCTAGACGCCTGATGCTGACGGAGGGCGCCACGGCGAGCACCGCAGGCTTTGCCGTCGGCTATGAGAGCCCATCGCAATTCAGCCGCGAATACAGGCGACTGTTCGGCGCGCCTCCACGTGCCGACATCGAACGACTCCACGCTGCGCCAGCAGCCGCCATGGCGCTGTGACAATGGCTCGGGTCGCGACCGGTGCTTCAAAATGCTGTGATCAGCTGATGCTGGGACGCAGACCCATGTGTAGACGGCCCTCCGTTGGCAAGTACGACATTCGCCTAGCATTGCTGGTTGGTGCGGCCATGTGTCCGACCTGTTGGTGCGACATGTAGCCGCTGGCCGTAATGCCATTCGCGCGTCTCGGGTCCCGATCACATCCGCGCACTCGAGGTGCTTGGGTCATTGTGGGTTTTCCCGATCCGGCGGTTCAACCGGCTTGTTGCATTAGCTCCTGTTCGCCCTTTCCAACCTCGTGCGGCGCGGTTGCCCGCTCCGTATCCTAATTACGCGACCTGCGGCTCCCGATACCGTTCGCCGCTGGCCATCATCGCCCAGATCATGCGGGCGTTCTTGTTGGCGAGCGCGACCGCCGCGACCTTCGTCTTCCGCCGGGCAAGTAGCTGGACAAGCCACGGCCGTTTGGCTCCGTTCCGCTCGGCAAAGCGCACTACCGCCATGGCGCCGACGATCAGCATCTGGCGCAGATACTGGTGCCCGGCCTTGGTTATGCCGCCGAGCCGCTCTTTGCCACCGCTCGAGTTCTGCCGCGGTACCAGCCCGATCCAGGCAGCCAGGTTACGGCCCGAACGGAAGATTGCCGGGTCAGGCACGGTGGCGACGATGGCGCTGGCGAGCAGTGGGCCCACGCCGGGTATCTCCATCAGCCGACGGCCAAGCTCGGTCTCGCGCGCGCTGGCCAAGATGCGGCGGTCGTTCTCAAGGATCTGTTCTTTTACGATGCGCAACTGAGCCGCCAGCATCTCCAGACAGAACCGTGCATCGGCCGGCACTCGATTGTCGGTCGGGTCGGCAATTACGTCGAGGAGCTGCTCGATACCGTTCCTCCCGATCGGCGCTGCAATCCCGAACTCGGCCAAGTGCGCTCGCATCGCATTCGACAGCTGCGTCCGCTGGCGGTTGAGGATCAGGCGGACACGATGCAGCATCATCGCGCTCTGCTGCTCGGGCGACTTGATGCCGACGAAGCGCATCGTCGGCCGTGTCACCGCCTCGCAGATCGCCTCGGCATCGGCTGCATCGTTCTTACCGCGCTTGACGTACGGCTTCACGTACTGCGCCGGCATAAGCTTCACGTCATGACCGAGCGCGACAAGCTCGCGCGCCCAGTAGTGCGAGGTTGCGCACGCCTCGATGCCGACCAGACATGGCGGCAGCTTGGCGAAGAACTTTAGCATGCGCCCGCGGCTCAACCGCTGCCGGACCACCGCCGCACCTTCAGCGTTAACGCCGTGCACCTGAAACACGTTCTTCGCGATATCGAGACCTACAGTCGTGACGTTCCCCACAGTGACTCTCCTTCCGGCTCTCCGCAGATCATTCTGCGAGAGGGTTGGAGAGCCGTCCACGTCATCACATCCGGACATTCGCGACGTATCTACCCTACCCCAATTTCGGCCATTCGTTCATTTTGATTGAGCGTCCAATCTTACCGGTCGGGGCAGGTCGGCGAAATTTGAGTGGTTTCAAGCTATATATACGGTCCCCCGGGGGGCGAACGTCAGCAAATTCAATTTGATTAGAGGCTTAGTAGGCGTCGGTATTCCGCCTCAGCGAACCCGTAGGTGTCACCAGCTAGGCGCAGCAGCCGATCCCGGTCACGCACGATGACGCGCCCACGCACGGAGCGAACAGCCTCATCCTCTTCGAGCTTGTGGAGTGCGTCGGTCACGCTGCTGCGGCGGACGCCGAGCATGAGCCTGAACTCCTCGTGCGTCATGCAGATGTCGTCCTCGCGTACCCGGTCGTGATAGAGCAGGATCCATCGCGCCATCCGCCGCTCGATCGAATGCGCGAGCGACGAGACGATCGTCCTGGACATCTGGGTCATGACCACGTCGACGAAGCGGAGCAGGACGGTTCGGATCTCTGGACGTTCGACCAGTATCCTGTGCAATGCTGTGGCCGACAGCCTCATAGCCGTGCCGTGTTCGGCCCGCATCACCACGTCATGCGACCAGCGCTTGTTGCCAAGTAGCAACTGCCAACCAATGAACCCCTCGCTTCCGACCAGCGCGACCGCGTAGCGGCGGTCGCCCTCGAGTGAGTCGAGTATCGCAGCGATCCCGGTCAACGGGAAGCAGATGCTGTCTGCCGCATCGCCGGCGCGCGCGATCATGTCACCGTTGCGGAACGGCACCAGTTCCAGATGCGGCGCAAGGGCGGCGCGGTCAGCGTCATTCAAAAGACGTAGCAGCGCATTCGCCTCGCACGGCAACGCGTTGGAACTGGGGGTCCCATCCACCTTCAAAGCCTGATCATCCATGCCGCCGTCCATACTTCCGAACCTCGCTGCTCAAACGCTTGGGTCTACTTTCGTACCGAAACGCTGAGGCTCGCCCAATGGTTGGGAAACAGACAGTTACAGGAGGGACCATTGCGCAAAACCATTCTAACGCTGATCGCCGCGTCGACCGCGATCGCAGGCATTCCAGCTCTGGCCCAGTCACCTCGCTCGATTGCCGCCCCTCCTCCGCCACCGCCGCCCGCGACATCTGTGCAGCCCCCGAAAGCCGCACCCGACATGCAGTCAGTCTTGGACGCGCTCGCGTCGCTCGGAGGCAAGCCGATCGAAACGCTCACGCCTGCGGAAGCCCGCATGCAGCCTTCGGCCGCGGACGGAGCCAAGGCGGCGATGCGGAAGAAGGGAATGTCGACCGCGCCTGATTCGTCGGTGACGACGCAGGACCTGCCGTACGGCAGCGACCCCAAGCAATTCGCGCGCATCTACAAGCCGGCCGGCGCACCTGCGGGTGGCAAGCCGATGCCGGTCATCGTCTACTACCACGGCGGTGGTTGGGTCATTGCCGACGTCGACACCTACGATGCCGCACCGCAGGCCATGTCGAAGGCGCTGAACGCTATCGTCGTCTCGGTCGAGTACCGCCACGCACCCGAGTTCAAGTTTCCGGCGCAGCATGATGATGCGGCTGCTGCCTATCGCTGGACGCTGCAGAATGCGGCGAGTTGGGGTGGCGACCCTGCACGGATCGCGACGGTCGGCGAGAGCGCCGGCGGCAACCTTGCGGTCGCGACCGCGATCTACGCGCGTGACAACGGCCTGACGTTGCCGCGGCACATCGTCTCGGTCTATCCGATCGCAAACAGCAGCATGACGCTCCCATCGCGACGGGACTCGGCGAACGCCAAGCCGCTCAACAGTGCCATGCTGCCGTGGTTCGGCTACTACTACCAAACCAGCAAGGCCGACGCGCAGGATCCCCGGCTGAACCTAGTCGCGGCCAACCTGCGCGGGCTTCCCCCTACGACCATCATCAACGCGCAGATCGATCCGCTACGCTCGGATGGAGAGACGCTGGCGGCCGCGATGCGGGCGGCCGGTGACAAGGTCGAGCAGAAGACCTTCCCGGGCGTGACCCATGAGTTCTTCGGCATGGCCAAGGCCGTGAACGGCGCCAAGCAGGCGAATGATCTCGCAGTCGCACGGCTAAAGATGGCGTTCGAAGTGCCAGCAACCCGCCGCTGAGCGTGACGGCGGCGGCGTCGAGCCGCCGCCTCCTTGCCGGAGAGGACCAATGACCATGACCCAGACCCCCGTCCGATATTCTCCCGACGTTGAGGATGTGAAACCCGACGAAGCCGAGACGATCACGAAGCTCAACGAGACGTTCGACAAGATTCTTGAGACGACAGCGGAGGACTATGGTCACGCTGTACGTTCGGTCCACGCCAAGGCGCACGGCTTCCTCGATGGGGTGCTAGTTGTCCATGACCGGCTTTCCCCCGAGCTGGCCCAAGGCCTGTTTGCCACCCCGGGCGAGCACAAGGTCGTCATGCGCTTCTCGACCAACGCGGGCGACATCCTGCCGGATACCATCAGCCTGCCGCGTGGTCTGGCGCTGAAGGTGATGGACGTCGACGGTGAACGCCTGCCCGGTGCCGACGGACAGACGCAGGACTTCGTCATGGTCAACGGCCCGGTGTTCCAGAACAAGACCGCCGCCCAGTTCCTGGGTAAACGGCTGCCCCTATCACGAGCCTGTTGGCGGTCGCGCCTGAACGGCGAAGGTGGCGTTCGGTCCCTTGACGCTGACCGTGGACAGATCGGCTTGGAGGCGAATTGGGCACTTGGCCGTTCTGAAGGCCGTTGAACCGCTGGTTTCGCAGCGACGGTGAAATGGCAGGGTCGACGAAACGTCCGCAAAGGTTTGAACCGCCAGGAGGCTGACGAATGCCGATGATTACCGCCGGCGACCTCAACATGGAGGTGTCGATTCACGGCGCGGAGGAGGGACAGCCGGTGCTCCTCCTCCATGGCTGGCCGGATGACGCTTCGACGTGGGATCAGGTGGCGCCCACACTGGCCGCGGAAGGGTTCCGCGTCATCGTCCCGACGTTGCGTGGGTTCGGCGCCACGCGTTTTCACAACGACGATACCTCGCGAACCGGCAACAGCGCGATGCTCGCGATCGATATGATCGCGCTGCTCGACACGCTCGGCATCGACCGCTTCATGGTCGCCGGGCACGATTGGGGATCGAACACCGCCGAGGCCTTGGCCGTCGGGTGGCCCGATCGGGTAGAGCGGATGGCCATGCTGTCGACCCCGCCCCGGCTCGGCGGCATGCCTACGCCGCCGTTCGAGCAGACCCAGCGGCAATGGTATCACTGGTTCATGGCAACCGCGCGCGGGGCGGAGGCGGTACGTGCGGACTGGCGCGGGTTCACCCATCTGCATTGGGTCAACTGGTCGCCACCGGGATGGTTCGACGAGGCGACGTTCGACCGTGTCGCCCGGTCGTTCGACAATTCCGACTGGGTCGACGTGACGCTCCACAGCTATCGCGCACGCTGGGGCGAAGCGGAACCCGATCCACGAAGCGCCTGGCTGGAGAACAAGGTCAAGGCGACCAAGACGTTGTCGCTGCCGACGATCTACATCCACGGCGATGCCGACGGCGTGAACCCTCCCTCGACCGCGAAGGACGTGCGAGCGAAATTCGCCGGGCCGTTCGCGCGCATCACCATGACCGGGGTCGGCCACTTCCCGCAGCGGGAGAACCCGCAAGCGGTGGTGCGCCACCTCCTTACCCTCTTCGCCGGCAATCCCGCCGTGCTCACCGATGTCACCGATAGGAACCTGTCCATGAAGAAAGCCGCCCCCTATGCCGCCGGGATTGCCGCCATCGGCTTGGTCGCCGCTGCCGCAGCCGGCGTTGCCCATGCCCAGGGACGCAGCGCACAGCTGACGCAGGTGGCGCAGTTCGATCATCAGGCGACCGGCGTGGCGGTGACCGAGGATGGACGGCGCTTCGTCAACTTCCCCCGCTGGACCGACGACGCGCCTATCTCCGTCGCCGAAGTGATGAAGGACGGATCCTTACGCCCCTATCCCGACGCCAAGTGGAACAGCTGGCGCAACGCCCGCGCCAACGAACTGCCGGTCGGTGAATATTTCGTCTGCGTGCAGTCGATCGTGCCCGATGGTCACGGCAATCTCTGGGTGCTCGATCCCGGCGCGCCGGGGAACGAGAAGATCCTCGAAGGCGCGCCCAAGCTCGTCCGCATCGATCTGGCGTCGAACACGGTGACGAAGACGATCCTGGTTCCCGGCGACGTCGCGCTGCAGGGCACGTATCTCAATGACATCCGCTTCTCGCCCGACGGCAAGACCGGCTACATCACCGACAGCGGCACGCGCGGCGCGATCATCGTCGTCGACCTGGAAAGCGGCAAGAGCCACCGCGCGCTCGATGGGTACGCCTCGACGCAGATCGACAAGACGGTGAAGGTTACGCTCGACGGCAAGCCGTTGGTCCGCCCCGATGGCCGGCAGCCCGCCTTCGCCGCCGATGGCATCGCCATCTCCAAGGACGGCAAGACGCTCTTCTATCAGGCGCTGACCGGAAAGACGCTCTATTCGATCGACACCGCGAAGCTGCGATCAGACGTCAGCGAGGCCGATAGGGCGGCAGCGGTGAAGACGGTCGCGCAGACCCACGTCGCTGATGGTCTGTGGATGAGTAAGGCAGGCGTGCTCTACCTGACCTCGCCCACTGACTATGCGATCAAGCGTCTGAACGGAGCGACCGTTGAGACAGTGCTGACCGATCGCCGGCTGCGTTGGCCCGACACCTTCTCGGAAGGGCGCGACGGGACGATGTACGTCACCGCCAGCCATATACAGGACACCAACTGGTTCACGCCCGGCGCACCGCCGTCGATCAAGACGCAGCTGTTCTCCTTCGCTCCCGCCAAGTGATCGGACATCCCATGACCTATCTTCGCTATTCGCCCGATGTCGAAACACGAGAGCCCGACGAACAGGAGAGCACCGACGGCATCATCCAGGGCATGACCCAGGAGAGCCAGACGGTCGAGAAGCGCGACGGGCACGCGGTGCGGGCGAGCCACGCCAAGAGCACGGCGTGCGTGATCGGCAAGCTCATCGTCGCGCCCGGATTGCCGCCCGAGCTCGCACAGGGCCTGTTCGCGGAACCTGGCACGTTCGATGTCGCCGTCCGCTTCGCGCAAGGACCCGGTGAGAAGCTCGGCGATCGCGTCTCGACCCATCGCGGCATGTCTATCAAGGTGTTCGGCGTCGAGGGCGCGAAGCTGCCCGGCCATGATGCGCCAACGCAGGACTTCGTCCTTGCCAGCGGCACGACCTTTCCGGCGGGGACCGCCGCCGGCTTCCTTTCCCAGGCCAAGAAGATCGGCCTGACGGTTCCGATGCCTGAGGGGGTGAAAAGCGCGGCCGCTTCCGTCGCTCGCAACATCAACAAGGTGCTGAACGCCGTCGGCGCGGGTCCAAGCCCGACGCTGGACTTCTACGGCCATCCCTTCAGCCACCCGCTGATCGAGGAATATTTCAGCCAATGCCCGGTGCGCTTCGGCGACCATGTCGCCAAGATCGGGGCGTTTCCCGTTGCAGCCGAGCAAAAGGCACTCGCCGATTGGCAGCTCGACCCTCATCAGGACGAGGATGGCTTCCGCCATGCCGCGGTGGATTACTTCGAGGGCAACGATGCGGTGTTCGAGCTTCGGGCGCAGCTGTGGACCGATGCCGAGACGCAGCCCATCGAGGACACCTCCGTCGACTGGCCGACGAGCGAAAGCCCGTATCGCACCGTCGCCACGATCCGACTGCCGCGGCAGTCAGCCTATGGTCCCGACCGCGTCCGCTACTTCGACGAGGTGATGACGTTCCGCCCGGCCCACAGTCTGGAAGTGCATCGCCCGCTCGGCGGCGTGATGCGCGCGCGCATGCAGGTCTACCAGGCGCTCAGCGACTTCCGCCACCGAGAGAACGGCATTGCCGCCGCGAACACCGCCGACATCCGGGACATTCCAGCCTAAGCTGAACGCCAGTGCTGACGATAGTGAAAGGACAATCATGAAGTTCGAAGGCAAGCACGACGTTCAGGCGGAGAATGCGTAATGGCGCGCTTTTCCAACAAGGTCATCGTCATCACCGGTGCCGCCTCGGGGATCGGTGAAGGCGCCGCGCGCCGCTTCGCTGAGGAAGGCGCAACGCTGGTGTTAGGCGACATCGACAAGGCCGCGCTCGACAAGCTGGCGGGCGAGCTGCACGGCACAGTCGAAACCCGCGAGATCGACGTGTCGGACCGCGCGGCATGTGAAGCTCTCGTCCAGGCTGCGATCGATCGCTTCAGTCGGATCGACGTGCTGGTCAACGACGCCGGCGTCGATCATCTGGGCAAAGTCGACGAGGGCGACTTCTCTGAATTCACCAAGGTGATCGAAACCGATCTCTATGGTGTCGTCCACATGAGCCGCGCGGCGATCGCGCACCTGCGGCAATCCAAGGGCTGCATCGTCAACGTGTCGTCAGTGTCGGGCCTGGGTGGCGACTGGAACCACAGCTTCTACTGCGCGGCGAAGGGGGCGGTCAGCAACTTTACCCGCGCGCTGGCAATGGACGAGGCGAAGCACGGCGTCCGCGTCAACGCGGTCAATCCGTCGCTCACCTACACCGCGCTGACCGCGGGCATGAAGAAACAGCCTGAGCTGATTGCCAAGTTCGAAGAGCGTATTCCGATGGGCCGCGGTGCCCAGCCCGCCGATATCTCGGGGGCGATCGCGTTCTTGGCGAGCGACGATGCGCATTACGTGACGGGCGTGAATCTGCCGGTCGATGGCGGGCTGACCGCGTCAAACGGGCAACCGCCGCTGTCTTAATGAATGTGAGGCGGGCCCTTGCGCCCGCCCACTATTCAGGATTGGACCGTGCCGCTGGTGCCAGATTCATCACGGGCAAATTGCTCATGCCAATGGAGTCACGTCGCAGCAATTTTGACCCAGAAGCGGACGTCCAGACGTCCTCGGCCGGTTCCCGAAAGCGGACACTCGTTAATCACGGCTTGGTCGCCGTCAGATTAGCTATGATGGCTTCACCAACCACGCTCGTTCGGTGTTCAGCCCGCCCCTTCCCTCTCGCGCAATTGGGTAGCGCACTGAATAGGAGTGTCCCGCACCCGCCTGTGCATAGAGCCACGCAAGCGCTGGGAGGCGAGCCCGCTCAGTGGGCGGACGGTTCCGGTTCTAGCTAAACGACCGGCTAGCCTTTATTCATCGTCCCGGGCTTGATCCGGGACGACGAGGTTCGGTGAGCGAGCGAGCTTCGAAGATCGGTCGGCCGGAGCTTCGACTTGACGGAATCAACGCCCTAGAGACGATGACGGCCCGGCGGATCGACCGCCCGGCGATCGGGAGACGATGGTTGAAGTTCACCTCAGGGTTCGCGCGCCCCCTGCTGCTGCTCGCCGCGGCGGTCGCGCTGAGCGGCGCGACGTCGGCGGCCGAACCCGTTGCGCCTGCGCCTGCCGGCGCGGCCTATCTCTTCGTCTATTTTACCGAGAACACGATCGACGGCGAGAAGCTGCGGTTCGCGATTTCTGACGGCAACAATGCCCTGCAGTGGAAGACGCTCAACGATGGCCGGCCGATGCTACAATCGAATGAGGGCACGCGCGGGCTGCGCGACCCGTTCATCATGCGCTCCGCGGAGGGCGACCGTTTCTTCCTGCTCGCCACCGATCTGTCGGCAGCGCGCACCGGCTGGGGCGACGCGACGCGCCACGGCAGCCAGTATCTCGAGATCTGGGAATCCACCGACCTGATCCATTGGGGCAAGCAGCGCCACGTTCGCGTCAACCTGCCTGCTGCCGGCATGACGTGGGCGCCCGAGGCGACCTATGACCCGACAATCGGCGCCTATGTCGTCTATTGGACCTCGACGCTCTACAAGGACGCGGCACATATGGTGGAGGATGGCGAGGGACCGCAGATCCTGACCGCCACAACCCGCGACTTCCGCACCTTCGCCACCCCGACGCCATGGTTCAAGGCCGCCGACGTGCCGGGCGCGGTCAGGGCCAAGGGGATGATCGACGCGACCGTGATGAAGGATCGCGGCCTTTATTACCGCTTCACCAAGATCAGCGACGCGCGCGCCTGCGCATCGAGCGACATCCTGGCGCAGGTCTCGCCATCGCTGCGCACTGACGGCGCCTCGGGGCAATGGAAGATCCTCGATCGCTGCATCGGCCGTCGCGCCGGCACGCCCGAAGTGGAGGGGCCTACCGCCTTCGTCGCCAATCCGGGCGACACAAGTGGGTTCAAATACTTCCTGTGGGTCGATGATTACGGCGGGGCCGGCTATATTCCGCTCGCCACCAACGCGCTCGACGGCAAGATCGCCTGGACCTATCCGCGCGACTTCCACCTGCCGCCGTCGCCGCGCCACGGCACCGTCCTGTCGATCACCGCGGCCGAACGCGAGCGGATCGAGGCGCACTGGCGCAGCACGACGCCGGAGGGCGCCGACGTCACGGCACGCTGGGTGGTGCCTCCGGTGCTGGCGTCGGGGACGCAGCTGCCGGTGCCGGTCGGCTTCGCCGCGACATGGCGCGCCGACGGGCAGGCGTTGCGCGACGACGTCCTCACCAACCGCGATGCGGCGGCGCGGGTCGTTCGGCTCGAGGGCAGACTGACGCGTGCGGACGGGACGACGCTCACCAAAAGCTTCACGGTCCGCGTGCTCAGCAGCGGCGCTCGGCAGTTGGAAGCCTATGCGCGCACGCCCACCGGCGCGCATGACGCGAACCAGCCGACCGTGGCGCGCAGCGTGCATCTCACGCTCTCCGGCGCCGATGGTCGCATGACGCCGCTCAACGACGATTATGGCGTGCTGTTCGCGAAGGGCGATTATACCGGCGTCGACCGGGTCGCATTGCGCGGGGTCGCCGATCCGTCGCTGTTCCACTTCGCAGACGGTGCGCTCGGCGTGATCGCGACGCGGGTCGATATGGCGGGCAAGCCCGATCCCGCCGAGACGGCGACTGTGATCTTCCGCAGCGATATCGCGCGCGCGGGCGACTTCGAGGAGTTGGGCACGCTCGACCTGCGCAGCGCCGATGGCGTTGCGCAGCCGCACGCGATCTGGGACAGCGCTGCGCGTCGCTATCTCGTATCATGGACTGACGGCAACGCGCAGCAGCGCTGGACGACGGTCGCCAATCTGGCTCGGACCGAGTGGCAGGCTGCGACGTGGCAGCCGGACGACGGGGGGCGGCGGCGGCGGATCGTCTCGGCCGGCAATGTCGGCGACGCGCGGATCGGGGCGGTGACCACCTCCGATACGCTGGCGATCAGCGCCGAAACCGCAGCCACCCTCACCCATCGCTTCGGCCGCGTCGTCAACACCAGCGCGACGGTCGCGCCGCAAAAGATCGCCGCGGGTCGCAGCACCGATCTTGGTAGCGCGCGGGTGACGCTCGGCTATTCGGACGGCTCCACCGCGACGCGCGCGGTCGACTGGGATGCCGCCGATCTGGCGAAGCTCACGCGACCGGGCCGCTATCTGGTCCATGGCACGGTCCGCCAGCGGCGCTATCCGGCGATCTTCGCCTATAACCGCGCCGATCCCGACATTTATCGCTGGGAGAAGGACGGGCGGGTGCGCTATCTGCTCACCGCCACCGACGACACCGACAACGACAATGTCGGCTCCGTGCACCTGCCGCTGCGCGTCGCCGACCGGATTGCAGACCTCGCCGATGCCAGTGGCGCGCGCGCGCGCGAGGTCGACCTGCTCAACCGCCGCGCCCGCCGTGACCGCACCACCGAAGGCCGCGTGATCGCCGGCTGTTACTGGGCGCCCGAAATCCACGAGATCGGCGGCAAGCTGTCGATCCTGTTCGCGCCCTGCTTCAACCCGAAGGACGACCAGTCGAACGAAGGCGGCGCGTGGTCGCGGGTCGCGTCGCACCTCATCCAGTTGCGCGAGGGCGGCGATCCCGCCAACCCGGTCGACTGGTCGCGGCCCGCCGCGATCCGCAAGGCCGACGGCACCCCGCTCGGCCGCGCGGAGATGCCGACGAACATAAGCCTCGACATGTCGTTCTTCACGGTCGGGGAACGGGCTTATTACATCTGGTCGCAGCGCTATCTGCCGGCGTCGGGCTCGCTCGGCGATCCGCTGACGTGGATCGCGCCGGTCGACCCCTCGCATCCGACACGGCTGGCCGGCGCGCCGATGCCGATCATCGCGCCGCAGACCTCGGTCGAGGAGAATCTTGCCGAGGGCGCGTTCGCGCTCAGCCGCAAGGGGCGGCTGACGCTCGTCTATTCCAGCTCGGGGGTCAGCCCAACCTATGTCGTCAACGGCATCTCCGCACCGCTCGATGCCGATCTGACGCGGATCGACTCGTGGCGGAAATGGGCGGCTCCGTTGCAGAAGAGCGTGGCGATGCCGGCCGGGGTCACCGACTATCGCCGCTACGAACAGGGGCCGGGGCATGGCGCCTTCACCACCGACGAGGACGGCAACACACTCTACGTCTACCATACCTGGGGCAATGGCGTCGGCGGCGACGGGCGTGATGCGCGGGTGCGTCGCGTCCATTGGGCCGCCGACGGTCGTCCGCTGCTCGACATGACCCGCGACGAGGAGGTCGCCCCCGCCAACCGCCGCGTAACGATGGTGGTAACAACGTCTTAGCAAGGCTTGGCGATTTGACGCACATTCGGTCGCTCGAGGTGAGACAGCCGCTACTCAGAAGCGGGCATTCATTCACAGCATCTCAAAGATGAAGTCTTAGCGGCTTTGAAGCTGATGGGAGGCGAGCGCCGGGTGATCAGCGCAGCGTATGTGATCGGCACGAAAGAAGATTGCAAATAGCGCAGCCAGCCGTAGTGTCGACGTAATACACCAAGTGATCGGTTGCGTTATGACGTTCCTGCGAATTCCCGAATGAACCTGACACGCAGGACAATCCTGATCGGGACCGCAGGCGCCTGCGCTACCGCCATGCCGACGCTGGCCGAGAGCCGGAAGCATCCGGCGGTGCAACTTCGGTCATGGATGGCGCTTGCTTCCGTACCGGGGGCAAGTTGGGCAACGCTCGACGGCGGCGCGGAGCCGGCGAGCGTTGCCGAAGGATACGCCAAAGCCGGCGAGGTAACGGCTACCACGAAGACGCTCTTCGAAGCCGCTTCCCTGTCGAAGCCGGTTCTGGCTGCTGCCATCCACGACCTCGTCCGTGATCGCCGTGTCGACCTCGACGAGCCGGTCGCCAGGCACGTTGATTTCACCACGGATGCCGCGACCCGGGCCATCACGCCGCGTCATCTGCTGTCGCATTCCAGTGGTCTGCCGAACTGGCGAACCGAAGCGAACAGTGATCTGGTGAGCAGGTTCAGGCCTGGCTCCGGCTTTCGTTATTCCGGGGAGGGCTACACCTTACTCGCGCGCCTCGCCGAGGCGATAACCGGGCAGACCGCGGCGGAGGTCATCCGCTCCCGAGTGCTGACGCCTGCAGGGATGACGCGAAGCAGCTACGGCTGGGCAGCCGGGCAAAAACCCATGGTGGCATGGGCCCATGATGCTGGCGGCGAACTGATGGCAGATGCGGGTCCCGCAAAGTTCCAGGCAAGCCGGGACGCCGGACCCCGGCGACCAGTTGAAACGTGGACACAGGGCGATCGGATTGCAGCGGCCAAAGCGCTAGGCAAACCGGCCTTGCCCGTCTTCATGACCCCGAACATGGCGGCGGGACTGTGGACGACTGCTGGCGACTACGCGCGATTCCTCAGCTTCGCTCAACGTTACCCGGCCATGAACACGCCGACCGTGAAAGTCGAAGCCGGTCTTTCCTGGGGCATGGGGTGGGGACTCGAACATTCAGGCTCGGATCGCTTCGCCTGGCACTGGGGCGCCAACGACGGCGTCGCCAACCTGTTCGTTCTTGATCTCGCCAGCGGAACCGGCTTGGTGGTGCTGACGAACGGTGCCGGCGGCCAAAGGGTCTATGAACGAGCCGCCCGCATCCATTTCGCACGCGAGTTCGACGCGCTGACGTGGTTGCAACCGTGACGTCGACTTGACCCAGTTCCGGTCATTCAGGGCACCCCGGCGATTTCTCAATCCCAGTCATTCGTTCAGGGGGTCATCGCAGAATGTCTTTCTGAACGTACGTTAAGGCCGGATGGCTGATCCCGTGATCCGCAGCGGCCTGAACCGCTCGCGGGGTTTGTCGACCTCGCTCCACAGATAGTCGCCGGTGAGGCTGATATGCTCCCAGCCCAGCGGGGCGACGTGGGCGAGCAGGGTATCGGGCACGTCGATGCCGCGCTCACGCAGATGGCGGGCTGCACGGTCGATATAAACGGTGTTCCACAGGATGATGGCCGAGACGATCAGGTTGAGGCCGGATGCCCGGTGCCGCTGGTTCTCGAAGGTGCGGTCGCGCAGTTCGCCCAGGCGGTTGAAGAAGACGGCACGGGCGAGCGCGTTGCGGGCCTCGCCCTTGTTGAGGTTGGCGTTGGTGCGCCGACGCAGTTCGGCATCGTCGAGCCAGTCGAGCATGAGCAGGGTGCGCTCGACCCGCCCGATCTCGCGCAGGGCGCGAGCGACGGGGTTCTGGCGGGGATAGCCGGCGAGCTTGCGCAGCATCACCGATGCTCGAACGGTGCCGGCACGGATCGAAGCGGCAAGCCGCAGCGTCTCGTCCCAGTCCTCTTCGATGGCGCGCAGGTTGACCGGACCGGCCACGAGCGGACGCAGCGTCGGCCAGGGTGTCAGGTCGCTCATGGCGTAGAGGCGGCGTTCGCCAAGGTCGCGGATGCGGGGCGCGAAGCGGAAGCCGAGCAGGTGGCACAGGCCGAAGACGTGATCGACGGCGCCGGCGGTATCGGTCGCATGTTCGCGGATCGCGATGCCGCTTTCATGGTCGAGCAACCCGTCGATGACGTGCGGAGCCTCACCGGCATTGGCGGCGATGACCTTGCTGTGGAAGGGTGCGAAGCGGTCGGAGATGTGGGTGTAGAACAGCACGCCCGGCTCGCTGCCATAGCGGGCGTTGTGATCGGCCCGCGCCTCGCCGCGCCCGCCCGCACGGAAGAACTGCCCGTCCGACGACGAGGTGTCGCCCGGCCCCCACAGACCGCTGAGCGGATGGGCATGATGATGATACACGATCACGGCCAGCGCGCCGGCATAGGTTTCGTCGCGGATATGCCATTCGGCGGTCCACAGCAGCCGGGCATGGGTCAGCCCGCGCGAGCTTTCCGCCATGCGGGCCAGGCCGAGGTTGGTGCCATCGGCCAGGATCGCGCCCATCAGGGCGGGCTGATCGCTTGCCGGCATGCCGGTGCGGGCGTGGACGAAGCGGTCGGCGAAGCCGGTCCATGCCGAGACTTCGGCCAGCAGGTCGGTGATGCGGATGCGCGGCAGCAGGCCATAGAGGCGGGCCTTCAGTTCCTCCGCCTCGTCCGGCGTCGAGCGCCTCAGCGGTGAGACGGTCAGGCGGCCGTCCTCGATCGCGGCATCGGGCAGCGTTCCTTTGGCCGCGGCGCGCTCCACCTCGTTCATTCGCTGGCGCAGCCGATCCCGGTGTGCGGCGATCCAGTCGGCCGCGCTACCGCTTATCGCCAGGCCGAGCTGCCCTTCGGTACGCATGGTCGCGAAGGCCGGGGCTGGCAGGAGATAGTCGTCGAGCGTGCGATAGGCGCGGCTGCCGTCCACCCAGATCGCGCCCGAGGCGAGCCGGTCGCGCAGATGGACCAGCACCGCGATCTCCCAGGCGCGCCGGTTGAACGCGCCATCAGGCGGCATGACGATGCGACGCCATTTGGGTTTGAGGAACGACACGGGTGCCTTGCGCGGCAGGATCGTGCGGCCGTCCGCGTAGAAGGTGCGGAGCAGTTCGACCGCGCCGAGTAGCGGATCACCGGCGCGGGCCGTCCGGAAGCGGAACGAGGCGAGGAAGGTCGGCAGGAAGCGGCGAACCGCCGCATAGCGTTCTACCACCTCGTCGAGGCCATCCTCGCCCGGACGGGTCAGTTCCTCGGCCGCGCGCATGCTCTGTTCCAGCGCCGGCCATCCGATCCGCTCGTTGATGAGCGCCAGCACATTGCGACCGGTGCCACGCGCCTCGACCAGCGTCCGCCCGAGGCGGATATGCAGACGGGCGGTGTCGCGAAACAGCCGCGCTTGGTCGATCAGCCGTTCCGACCGGGTGCGATCGGCGCGCCGGAACATCGCGCCCACCAGCTTCTCGACCATCAGGATGGCGGCGTCGGTCAGCGCCACCTCCATCTCGATCGCGAAGGCGACCAGCGTGGCGAGGCGACGCCGGCCTTCGAGCCGGGCTAGGTGCTGGGCGGTCATGATCGCGGCCTCGCGCGCGATCACTGCATAGCGACTGCCATGGATGCGCCGCGCCCGCTCCGCCTCGATGCCGAGGGCGCGGACATGATCGAGCCGTTCGACAATTGCCTTGAGGTTGCCGGCACCGGGCGCTTCCGGCCAGTCGCGTATCCACGCCAGGGGCGAACGGGTGGGTGTTCCCCCGACCCGCAACAGCGCATCGAGCCGCTCCACCTGATCCGGCGTCAGGTCACGGCCGAGCCGGGCGAACGTCTGCCGTCTCGCTTCCGCTCGAGCGACCAGCGCGATCCGTTCGAGGACGGCCGGCAGTGGCAGCACGACACCCACCCCGCGCAGCCGCTCGATCATAGCCGCGACGATGGCATCGCAGCGGTCGGTGGAGGTCGCCACCTCGCTGGCAGTCGCGAAGACCATTCCGCGATCGGCGCGCTCGAAGGCACGCAATCCAAGCCGGCGCTCGATCGCGGCACGATGCTCGCGCAGCGTCGTGTCACGCGCGGCATAGTCGGCGAAGGCGTCGGGCGCGCAGCCAATCTGGGCAGCCAGCACGGTAGCATCGCCGCAGGTGGCACCTCACCGGGTTCGATCGCGCGACCGGGATGGCGGAGGTAGCCGAGCTGCACCGCATAGCCGATCCGGTTGCCGGGACGCCTGCGTCGGAACACCTCGACCAGATCGTCGGGGCCGAGCGTGTATAGCCGCTCGATCGCGGCGGGGTCCGATGGCAGATCGAACAGCGCGGCGCGCTGTGCTGGCGACAGGATTTGCGCGACCATCTTGACCCTGCTCCCTCTGCTGTCACACAATCATGCCGTGATGACGTTGATGCGACATAGCCGGAGTGACTGGTTAAGTGACAGGAAGGCGCCGCTTTGCGGCGCTGCCGTCATCTGTCACGTGGACGCTCGTTAAAGTGACGGCGCTGATCGGCTATGCGCGGGTGTCGAAGGCGGACGGCAGCCAGGTCATCGACCTCCAGCGCGACGCATTGGCGAAGGCCGGCGTCGATCTGGAACATCACCTCTATACCGACGCCGCATCGGGCAAGCGCGACGACCGGCCGGGGCTGGACGCCTGCATCAAGGCACTGCGTCACGGCGATACGCTGGTGGTGTGGAAGCTGGACCGGTTGGGGCGCGACCTGCGCCACCTCGTCAACCTGGTCGGCGACCTGACGAAGCGTAGCATCGGACTGAAGGTGCTTGCCGGCGAGGGCGCATCAATCAACACCACCACTGCCAACGGCCGGCTCGTCTTTGCGATCTTCGCAGGACTTGCCGAGTTCGAGCGCGAGCTGATCGTCGAGCGGACCAAGGCCGGCCTCGCCGCGGCGCGCGCCCGCGGGCGGACCGGCGGTCGCCCGTTCAAGATGACACCGGCCAAGCTGCGCCTCGCCCAGGCCGCAATGGGCAAGCCTGAAACCAAGGTCGCCGAGCTGTGCGCTGAACTCGGCATCACACGCCAGACGCTCTACCGCCACGTCACGCCCAAGGGCGATATCAGACCAGATGGCGAAAAGCTGCTGGCAAGGAAGCGATGATCTGCCATCACTGATGTTGCACGCTGCCGTTCGACACGATCCAGCCCGGCGAAAGCTTGAGGCTCCACCCCGCTCCGACATATTCACTGCCACGCGCGGTGCCGGGACCGGCGACCGATGCCGACTTCCAGTCCTTCGCGATCAGCACGCCCTGCTCCACCGTCAGTGTGCCCCATGCGTCGCGGATAGTGGCCGTCGGATAGACGGTGCCCGATGGCGGCAGCGCGAAGACGTTCTGCGGATTGAACTGGATCTGTATGTCGATCAGCGGCAGCCGCATGACCGGACCATCGATCAGCATGGTTCGCCAGTGCGCGGCCTGGCGGGCACGGGCATCCGCCTTTGTCGCTTCTTCCGACCGGATGCCGGCAAAGCCATAACGATCGCGGACCGCCTCCACCGGGAGCAAGGCAACGTAACCAATGGCATTATGCAGCAAGGCCCCCAGATCGCTGTCCGGTCGCAAGCCGTTCCGCCACCCTGGAGACAGCCGGTCGAGCAACAAGCCATAGGCGGGACCGGACGCATAGGCGAAGCTGCGAACATAGCCATCGCGCCGGTCGTAATCGGCCAAGGCCCCGATCGTCGAAGCCACGGCATCCTTGCCGGCACCGAGGCGCTTGCCGGTATATTCGGCGATCCCTTCGTTGATCTCCAATGCGTTCTCCCGGCCGGTCGCCTCCGTCGCCATACTGCGCCGGAGCGCGCGAAAGGCCAGCGCATCACGGATCGCAGTGCGTTGCGGCTCGCCATCCGTTCGCAGTGCCCGGGCCAGCGCTCGCCATTCGAGGCGCAGGAGCAGGTGCCCGTCGAGTGTGTCGAGATGATCCGGCAGAGCCGCCACGGGCGGGGGAAGGCGATCGGGTTGGATGCGGTGGAATGCCTCGTGCATCAGCAAGGTATCGCGTCTGTCGCGATCCGAGGGCAGTGGCAGCAGCACCATCGTCCAGCGGGTGCCTGCCCAGTCGATCGCGGTGTTCGCCATGCCGATGTCCGAAGGCAGCGTTCCGATGAACAGCGCGCCCGAGGCCCGGAGATCGTGGCCGGTCGTATTCCTGTCGGCGTAGACGGTTCGCGTACCGGGATCGACCAGCATGATCGGCCCGCACAGGCTCCTGCCCCACAATCGTCCGCCATCGCGATGGCACAGGACGCGATATCCGGTGATGGCTTCGCCTGCGGCCTTGGCTTGGGAACCGGATAGAGGCTGCGCCGATGCGGAGGTAGCAAGGAGACATCCCGCTATTCCACCGATCGACAACCACAGACGGTGATGATGCTTGATGGGCATTGCGTGAGATCCCTGCCTCGATTGTGAGGCGGGCTTTCTGGCCGGCGAAGGTATCGCCTTCATGGCCTCATTGTATCCCGGGCGGCGATCATGACACGAACGCGATACGATCCATTGATAGGGGAAGGCATGGCGAACAGCGTGGCGCGGATCATCGTAGTAGAGGACGACGACAGCGTGCGAGACGCGATCGTCGGCTATCTGTCGCGGCATGACTTCGACGTAACGGGCGTACCCGATGCGCGCGCCTTCGATGCGCTGGCGGACGGCACCCGTGCCGACCTGATCGTTCTCGATGTGATGATGCCGGGAGAGGACGGACTGTCGCTCTGTCGCAGATTGCGCGATGCTGCTCCTCCCGTCCTGATGCTCAGCGCACTGGGGGATACGACGGACCGTATCGTTGGGCTGGAGATCGGTGCGGCGGATTATCTGGCCAAACCCTTCGATCCGCGGGAGTTGCTCGCCCGCATCCGCGCGATCCTCCGGCGCGAAGCCCCGCCGGTCACGCAATCCCCTCAATCCTATCACTTCGACGGATGGCTGTTCGAGCCGGATAGCGCACGGCTGATCGCGCCGGACGGCACGCCGGCATCGATGACGGCAGGCGAACTGCGGATGCTGCTCGCGTTCGTCCGGCACCCGGCGCAAGTCCTTGGTCGCGACAGGTTGCTCGATCTGACCCATGGCACGGACGACGGTCCCTTTGACCGGGCGATCGATCTGGCGGTCAGCCGATTGCGACGGCGATTGTCAGATGCGGGCGGGACGAGCCTGATCGAAACCGTGCGTGGGCTTGGCTATCGGTTTCGGCCCGCGGTTACCCGCCGGTGAGGTGGTCGCCGTCTATCCTGGCCCAGGTCGCGACGCTGGCGCTCACTACGCTGGTGCTCGCTTTCGCCCTGAGCTTGGGTATTGTATTGCTGACGCCCACCCCTGCGCCGGCGCGGATGACGGTTCGCGATGCGGCAAGTGTATTGGAGGGCGAGCGGAACGGTGCCTTTGGTCTGACGATCCGATCGGCGCCGCCCACCCCGCCCCGGGTCGTGGAGGTCGAGGCCTCGCTGGCGCGGATGTTGCGCGTCCGTCCCGATCGGGTTCGCGCACTGGCTCGACAGCGACGGTGCCGGCAAAGGAAAGGCGACAGGGCAAAGCGTCATTCTGGTCGGTGACAGGACGTTGCTCGTCGACAGCGGTGCCGGCGGGTTTCAGATGCGATATGGCGCCGATGTGCGGATCGGCCCCGACGTGGAAATGCCCGCGTTCGAAGCAGCCGTTCGGCAGGACGATGGCCGTTGGCGAACCGTCACGCCGACCGACCGGCACCTGGCAGCATGGCGACTGCGGCTGTTTGCGGCGTTCGGTCTGGCCCTCATGCTTTCCGCAGTCCCGGTGTGGATCGCAGCACGTCGGCTGTCGATACCCGTGCGCAATCTCGCGGAATGTGCGGCACGAAGCGACTTAGCCAGCGAACCGCCGTTTCAAGATAGCGGCCCGGCCGAGATCAGAGCGGTCGCCGCAGCGATGAACGCCATGCACCAGCGCCTTGCCGATCAGGCGGAGGAGCGCTTCCAGGCGTTCGCCGCCATAGCGCATGACCTTCGCACGCCCCTGACCGGGCTGCGCATCCGCGCGGAACTGGTCCCGCCAGGCGAACGCGAACGCATGATCCATGATCTCGACCGGATGGCAGCGATGATTGGCGAGGTGCTCGATTTTGCGCAGATCGATCGGCATCGGTTATGTCCGCAAAACACCGATCTTGTCGCCTTTCTCACCGCAATCCGGAATGATCGGCGCTCGCTGGACCAGGATGTCGATCTGGCCGGCCAGATCGATGATGGCTGGGCCGTGGTCGACAGACACCTCCTGCACCGCGCTCTGGATAATCTCATCGACAATGCCATACGCTATGCGGGGAATGCCATCCTGTCGGTCGAGAATCGCGACACGCAGGTGTGCATCCATGTCGATGATTCCGGGCCCGGTATCCCTCTGAACGACGTCGGTGGCATCATCGCACCGTTCAGAAGGCTGGAACCATCGCGAAGCCGCGCGACGGGTGGGGTAGGCCTCGGGCTGGCGATCGCGGATCGTATCGCCGTTGCGCATGGCGGCAGACTGATATTGGACAATCGGCAACCGCATGGCCTCCGCGCAACGCTCAGTCTCCCGTCACGCCCTTTCGCTTAGCGTACGCTCGTGAAGACATTCTGCGATGACCCCATGTCGATCCTGCTGCAACGCGGGCGGGTGATGCCGATCTATCTCAGCAACTTCGTCGACTTGCTCAAGGAAGAGTTCGCGCTGCTGGCGACACCGGCACCGGCCTGACCGCATCGGCGGCATCGGCCGCGTCCGCCAGTCGCCGCGCCAGAAAAGCACAGGCGATCAGCTGCAACTGGTGGAACACCATCACCGGCAGCAGCACGACGCCGACCTGCGCCGGCGGAAACAGCACCCCCGCCATCGGCACCCCGGTCGCGAGGCTCTTCTTCGAACCGCAAAAGCGCATCACCGCCGCGTCGGCAGGGTCCAGCTTCATCGCCCGCGCGATCAGCCCGGTCAGCACCAGCACCACCGCCAGCAGCGCCGCGCACCATCCGACCAGTTCGGCCAGTTCCACCGCCCCGACCTGCGACCAAAGCCCCTCGGTTACCGCCGCGCCGAACGCGGTATAGACGACCAGCAGGATCGACCCGCGATCGAGCGTGGTCACCAACCGTTTGCGCGCGGCGATCCAGTCGCCGATCCACGGGCGCAGCAAATGCCCGGCCGCGAACGGCACCAGCAACTGCAACACGATCGCCTGCACGCTGCCGAACGACAGGTTGACGCCGCCGGTCCCCGGCAGCAGCAACGCGGCCAGCGCGGGCGTGACCGCGATGCCGAGCAGATTGGACAGCGACGCGCTGCATACCGCCGCCGCGACGTTGCCGCGCGCGATCGCGGTAAAGGCGATCGACGATTGCACCGTCGAGGGCAGCAGCGTCAGAAACAGCAATCCGGTGGCCAAGTCCGGCGCCGGCAACCCGCTGCCGGTAATCGCAAGGCCGAGCAGCGGAAACACGACGAAGCTGGTTGCGAGGATCGCGGCATGCAATCGCCAGTGCCGCGCCCCGGCCAGCAGCGCGCTGCGCGACAGTTTCGCGCCATGGACGAAGAACAGCGCGACGATCGCGGTATCGGCGGCGATGTCGAAAATCGGCACGCCGACCCCGCGCGGCGGCAACAGCGTCGCGATCACGACGGTCGCGAGCAGCATCAGCACATAGGGTTCGATAGTGGCGAACAATCGGCGGATCATCGGGGCACTCCGGTACGCAACACGGGATCAACTGCCCCGATAGGTGGAATAGCCGTAAGGGGAAACGAGCAACGGCACATGATAATGGCCGCCGTCCTGCGCTATCCCGAAATCGATCGTCACCCGGTCGATGAACGGCGGATCGGCCAGCGTCACCCCGGCGGCACGGAAATAATCGGCCACCGCGAAGCACAGCGCGTGGCGACCCGCCGACAGCCGCAACGCGGCGAGGTCGGGACAGCGACCATCGGCGTTGGTCACGCCGTCGAACAACACCGTGCCGCACCCGTCGAGCAGCGTGACGGCGACCCCGGCCGCCGGTCTGCCATGCGCGGTATCAAGGACATGGGTCGACAGGGTCACGCTCATGCCGCCGCCTCCCCGCGCGGCCACGAACCGACGAATTCGACCTCGTCATACGCCAGATACGCGGCGATCATCGCCTCGCGATCGTCGAGGAACAGCTGGTCCGCCACGCCCGCCACCAATCGCGGGAGCGCGTGGCGCAATCCCGACAGCGCCGATGCCGACAGGCCGAGGCTGATGAGACCCGAATAGTTGAACGCGAACAGGCCGTGCAGCTTGTCCGCATGATCCGCGTCACGCGGCAGGAACTGGAATTGCGGCCCTAGATAGGGATGGGCATCGATCAGCGGATGGGTGGCCGCCGCGTCCGCCGGGCGATACCGATCGGCCCATCGCGCAATGCCGTCGGCAACCAGCGCCAGCTCGGGCCGGAGCGCCGGGTCGGTGACCAGCCCCGTCGACAGCACGAGGAAGTCGAACGTCTCGGTCCCGCCCGGCGTCGTGACCACGACCCCTTCGGCGCTGTCCGCCACGTCGAGCCATGGCGTCCCGAGATGCAGGTGAAAGCCGGGCAGCGCCGATGCCCGTTCGAACGTGTCGTTGGTCGGCGGCTGGCTGCGGTCGAAGAACGCGACCATCATCCGGTATTTGGCGGCATCGTCCAGCGCCGGGAAGCGCCCGATGATCCCGCTGCGCTCCATATGCCGGATCGGGTTGACCTGCGGCAGCGCCGGGCGGCGAACGAAAACATGCGCTTGCGCCACACCGGCGGACAGCGCGGCATGGGCGTTGTCGAACGCCGACGCCCCCGCCCCCAGCAGCGCGATCCGCTTGCCCGCCAGCGCCGCATAGTCGATCGCGGCGGAGGTATGGGCATAGCGCGTCGCCGGCAGCCGATCGCGGATGAAGGGCGGTACGTGCCAGTTGCCACCGCCCTGGATCCCGGTCGCCAGCACGACCTTGCGCGCGAGCAGCGGCGCACCCTCGGCCAGATGGAGCCGGAACCGCCCGCCCAGCGGCTCGATCAGCGTGACGCGTGCATCGTTGCGCACCGGCAGCTTCAGCACGGCGCGATACCAGCGCAGATACGCCATCCAGTCACGGCGCGGGATCTTGTCGAGCGCGTCCCAGCCCGCGCGCCCGTGCTGCGCCTCCCAGAACGCGCGAAAGGTCAGCGACGGTAACCCCATGTCGATCGCGGTCAGATGCTTGGGCGTGCGCAGCGTCATCATCCGCGCATAGGTGTCCCACGGCCCCTCATAGCCCGCCGGATTTTCGTCGAGCACGAGGATGTTCGACACCCGTTCGCGCAGCAGCCCGAACGCCGCGCCCAGCCCGCTCTGCCCGCCGCCGATGATGACGACGTCATGGACATGGCCCTCCGCGCTTTCCTGCGGCACGGTCCATGCCGGGCCACCATGCGCGAGGCGTTCGAGGTCGCGCGCGACCTGCTCCGCGAGGGCGGCAAGGCCGATGGGTCGGGTCATGCCAGGGTCTCCAGTCGCAGGCGGACGATATGGCCGATCTCGTCGAGCGCGGTCGCCATCTCGGTCGCGGGGTCGTTGCCCAACCGCTCGGCCATCGCCCGCAGGATGCCCGCCCGGTCGGTCCGCCGGACGCAGATGAGGAAGGGAAAGCCGAACCGCGCGCGATAGGCGGTGTTGAGCGCATGAAATCGTTCGAACTCGTCAGGCGTCATCCGGTCCAGCCCGGCCGACGCCTGCTCGCTCTGCGATTCGGCGGTGAGCGTACCGGCGATGGCGGCGCGGCCGGCCAGTTCGGGATGGGCGCGGATCACCGACAGCCGCTCGTCGGGCGTGGCATCGGCCAGCGTCGCGGTGATCCCCTCCGCCAGATCGGCAAAGGGGCGCCGCGCCGCCGCGCGTTCGATCACCCATGGCGAATGCTCGACGATCGCGGCGTAGCGTTGGACGAATGCTTCGGAGGACAACGTGTTGAAATCACGCTCGGTCATGATCCCGCCCCCTCGATCGAGACATGCGCGGCGACGACCTTCCAGCCATCGGCGAAGCGGACCCAGCTCTGGCTCTGTCGCCCGCGCCGCGCATCGCCCTCGCGGAAGAATTCGGCATTGGCGGTGGCGTGGTCGCGGCCGAAGCTGTGGATCGCGACCCTGCCCAACCGACGCTGCGGCGATCCGCCACGCCCGACACGGAATGCGCGAATGGCGTCCGCGCCGTACAGCACCTCGCCCACGCCATAGCGGATGGTGGTCGGATGATCGTGGAACAGCCGGTCCATCGCCGGCACGTCGTCAGCCATCAATGCCGCTTCATAGGCCATGAACGCGGCGGTCACCTCGGCCACCACGTGCGGGTCGTCGATCGTCATGCCGGGTGCACCTGTTGCCAGTGTCGCGCGATATCGATGCGGCGCGCGATCCATGCGTCGCCGCTGGCGATCACATGATCGACGAAGCGGGCCAGCGCCGCTGCGCGGCCGGGCCGGCCGGCGATGCGCCCGTGCAACCCGACCGACATCATCCGCCCGCCCTCGCTTCGCAATTGCTCGAACGTGTCGCGCAGATAGCGGAAGAACGGTTCGCCATCGGCAAAGCCGTTATACGCCACGAACTTCATGTCGTTGGCATCGAGCGTATAGGGCACGATCAGCTGCGCCCGCCCGCCATTGGCGGCGGCATGGCGACGGTCCCAATAGGGCAGATCGTCGGCATAGCTGTCGGCGTCATAGACGAACCCGCCCTCGGCAGCGACCAGCGCGGCGGTCGCGGGCGAGGTCCGCCCCTGATACCAGCCCAGCGGCCGCGCGCCGGTCAGCCGGGCGTGCAGCGCGATCGCCTCGGCGATATGCGCGCGCTCCACCTCGGGCGGGACGCGCTGGTAATCGATCCAGCGCAGGCCGTGGCTGGCGATCTCCCATTCGGCGGCCAGCATCGCATCGACGCTCGCCGGATTGGCGGCCATCGCGGTGGCGACCGCGAACGCCGTCACCGGCACCTGCCGCTCCACGAACAGCCGGTGCAGCCGCCAGAAGCCGGCGCGCGAACCATATTCGTACAGGCTTTCCATCGCCATCGCCCGCGCCGGATGGCTCGCCGCACCGACCATTTCCGACAGGAACGCCTCCGACCCGGCATCGCCGTGCAGGACGCTGTTCTCAGCCCCCTCCTCGACATTGACGACGAACTGGACCGCGACGCGCGCGCCACCCGGCCAGCGCGGATCGGGCGGCGATGCGCCATATCCGATCAGATCGCGTTCGGCGGTCATGCGGCATAGCTTTCGAGCGCGGCATCGACCCCGGCCCCGGACGGCAGCGCCAGCCCTTCGGCTCGCAACACCGCCTCCAGCGCGGCCAGCGTCAGCAGCACCTTGTGCTTCATGGCGTTATATCCCATCGCGCCGATCCGCCAGACCTTGCCCTGCAGCGGTCCGAACGCGGTCCCGATCTCGATCTCGAAATCCTCGCGCATCCGGGCGCGGACCCGCTCGCCGTCGACACCGTGCGGGATGACGATGCCGGTGACGTTGGTCATGCGGAAACGGTCGTCGCCGAACACCGCCAGCCCCAGCGCCCGCGCCCCCGCCACCACCGCCCGCCCCGCCGCCGCATGGCGCGCGAACCGCGCCGGCAACCCCTCCCCCAGCGCCACGCGGGCGCATTCGCGCGCGCCGTACAGCATGGTCGTCGCTTCGGTATGGTGGTTCAGCCGCTTGTCCGACCAGTAATCCATAATCATGGCGAGGTCGAAATAGTTGCTGCCGATCCGCACCCCGCCGGCATCGGTCAGGTCGTCGCGGCGAATCCCCTTCTCGACATGCCGCCGCCCGAGAATGCGTTCCGCTGCGCGCGGCGACACGGTGATCGGTGCCGACCCCGACGGACCGCCAAGGCATTTCTGCAGGCCCCCGGTCACGACGTCCGCGCCCCAGCGATCGGTGGCGATCTCCATGCCGCCCAGCGTCGCGGTGGCATCGACATAGAGATACGCGCCCGCTTCGCGGCACAGCGCCCCGACCCCGTCCAGCGGCTGTGCCATGGTGGTCGAGGTATCGCCATGGACACAGGCGACGACCATCGGCGCGGTACGCTCGATCGCGTCGGCGATGGCGTCGATCGGCACGGTCTGCCCCCACGGCACCGACAGCCGCTCGACCGTTGCCCCGATCCGTTCGCCGATCTCCTGCAACAGCAATCCGAACCGGCCGAAATCGATGACCAGCAGCCGGTCGCCGGGGGCCAGCAGCGACACCAGCGACGCCTCGATCGCCGCGCGCGCGGTGCCGTCGATCAGGAAGGTCCAGTGGTTCTCCGTCCCGAACACCGGGCGGTACAGCGCCATGACCTGGTTCATGTAGCCGGTCATTTCCGGGTCGAACTGGCCGAGCAGGTCGGCGCTCATCGCACGCAGCACGCGCGGATGGGCGTTGACCGGACCCGGCCCCATCAACAGCCGCTGCGGCGGGTCGATCTCGCCGAACAGGTCAGGCGTCACGATAGTCTTCTCCCAATCGGTCGATGAAGCCGCGCATCGCGGCGAAGGCGGCGTCGGCGTCGGCCGGATCGACATGTTCGGCCGGATGATGGCTGATCCCGCCGGCGCAGCGCACGAACAACATCGCCACCGGCCCCAGCGCGACCATCGCCATCGCGTCATGCCCCGCCCCCGACATCAACCGCCGCGACGGTTGCCCGGTGGCGACGATAGCGGCGTCGAGCAGGTCCATCAGCTTCGGGTCGCACGGGCATGGCGGCAGGTCGTGGATCGTCGCCACGGTGATCGACACGCCCCGTTCCCCGGCGATCGCGTCCATCGCCGTCCCGATCGCGGCGGCCGCCCGGTCGCGGCGGTCGGTGGCGCCCGCGCGGATATCGACGGTGAAGCGCACCTCGCCCGCGATGACGTTCGCCGCCCCCGGCGCGACCTCGATCCGTCCGACCGTCGCGACCAGATCGGACGCGTCGGCGACCGCGATATCCTCGATGGCCGACACCATCCGCGCGGCGGCGGCCATCGCGTCACGGCGCAGTTGCATCGTCACCGTGCCGGCATGTCCCGCCACCCCGCCGACCGTCACTGCGAGGCGCAGTTGCGCGGCAATGCCGGTAACGGTGCCCAGCGCCAGCCCTTCCGCCTCCAGCACCGGCCCCTGTTCGATATGCGTTTCGAGATAGGCGAGCATGGTGCCCGGTGCCCGGCGTGCAGAGGCCAGCGCCGCCGCTTCGCTCCCGAACTCACGGAGCGCCGCGTCGACGCCGATCCCCGCCGCATCGGCCATGTCGGCGGCACCCGGCGTCAGCGTTCCCGCCACCGCACGGCTGCCGAGCATTGCGGCCGGGAAGCGCGATCCTTCCTCGTCGCCGAAGCCGATCACCTCGATCGCGAACGGCAGGCGACGTCCTTCGGCATGGAGCGCGGCGACGCATTCGATGCCGAGCATGACGCCGAGCGGCCCGTCATAGGCACCACCGTCGCGCACGCTGTCGAGGTGGCTGCCGATCACCAGCGCCGGCGCGTCCGGGCGCGTGCCTTCATAGCGACCGATCAGATTGATCGCGGCGTCGCGGCGCACGGTCATGCCCGCCGCTTCCATCCATGCCCCGACCCGATCGATCGTCGCGCGATAGGCCGGGGTCAGCCAGCCGCGGAACAACCGGTCCGCACTGTCGCTATAGGGCGCGCGCGACAGGTCGAGACAGCGTGCCGCCGCCCGGGCGCCGGATGCGATCACCATGTCGCCACCATCCCGTCGCTGCGCGGATCGGTCGCCCCCTCGATCATGCCGCCGGGGTGGCGCACGATCGCCCCGGCATGGCCCATCATCGACGACCACGCCGGCACGCGCTCGACCGCATGGCCCGCCGCCGCCAGTCGTTCGTACAGCGCCGGATCGAACCCCGCCTCGATCTTCAGCGTCGTGCTCTGATCGCCCCATGTCCGGCCCAAAAGCCAGCGCGGCGCATCCACCGCCGCCTGCAACGGCTGACCGAACAGCGCGTGGCGGGTGAAGACCGCCGCCTGCGTCTGCGGCTGCCCCTCGCCGCCCATCGTGCCATAGGCCATGACGCGACCATCGTCGAACCGCGCCAGCGCCGGATTGAGCGTATGGAACGGCCGCGCGCCGGGCCGCAGTCGATTGGGACCATCTCCGTAGAGCGCGAACGAGCATCCCCGATTCTGCCAGACGATGCCGGTCTGCGGCAGCACGATGCCCGACCCGAATTCGAAATAGGTGCTCTGGATACAGCTGACGACCTGACCCCGCGCATCCGCCGCGCCGAACCATGTGGTGTCGCCCAGCGCCGGCGGATGCGGCCATGGTGCCGCCCGCCCGATGTCGATCGCACCGGCCATCCGGTCGATCGCGGCGGCATCGCCCAGCAGCGCCTGCGCATCCTGCGCCATCGTCGCCGGATCGCCGACATGCGCATCGCGCCAGCGAAATGCCTGTTTCGTCGCCTCCACCAACCGGTGGACATGGTCGAACCCGTCGCACTCGACGTCCCGCATCCGGCCGAACAGCGCGAGGATCAGCAGCGACGCGACGCCCTGCGTCGGCGGCGGCAGGTTCAGCAGCCGCGCACCGGTGATCGCCACCGACAGCGGCTCCACCGGCCGCGCATCGAACGCCGCAAGGTCCGCGGCCACCAGCGGACTGCCGAGCCGCACGAGATCTTCGGCGATCGCCTGTGCCAGTTCGCCACGATAGAAACCGTCCAGCCCGTCGCGCGCCAGTCGTTCCAGCGTCGTCGCCAGCGCCGGTTGCCGCAACAGGTCGCCTTCGATCAGCGGCCGGCCTTCGGCTTCGAAGATGCGGGCATAGTCGCCGCGGAGGTCGCGCAGCGCATCCGACACGGTGGCGGCGATCTGCGCGCCACCGGCGGTGACGACCACCCCGGCCCGCGCATGGTGGATCGCATCGCGCAGCAGCCGATCCAGCGGCAGCGAGGTATCGCTCTCAGCCAGTGCCGCCCGCCATCCCGCGATCGTCCCCGCCACGGTGTTCGCCGCCAGCGGTCCGCGCCACGGGATCGTCGCATGGTCCTGGTACAGGGAACGGTCCGCCGCCATCGCCGCCGCGCCGCTGCCGTCGATCGCCCAGTTGCGCCCGTCCGGTTCGGCGACCAGCCAGAAGCCGTCGCCGCCGATGCCGGTCATGTGCGGATAGACGACGGCAAGGCACGCGGCGGTCGCCACCGCCGCCTCGACCGCGCTGCCGCCATCGGCCAGCACGTCGCGCCCGGCCTGCGCCGCCAGATGATGCGGCGCGCTGACCATGCCGCGCAGCGACCGGGGCGTCGCGCGCGTCATGCGGCCTGCGCCCATCGCGGTGCCGGCGTACAGGCGACCAGCCCGGCCGCGACCAACGCCGCCGCCGTGTCGAACAACAACGCTTCGCGTCCCCGCGCGGCGATCAGTTGCACGCCGATCGGCATCGCGCCGTCGCGCTGGCGCAGCGGCACCGACAGGATCGGCACGCCGGCAATGCTCAGCGGTTGGGTATGCAGGCCCAGATCGGCCCGCGCGGACAGCGTTTCGCCGTCGATCACGACCGTCGTCGCATCGGTCCGCGGTGCGGCCATCGGCGTTGCGGGGGCCAGCAACAAGTCGTGCCCGGCCAGCGCGTCGGCGACTTCGCCGGCAAAGCGATCGGCGACCGCTTCGGCCTCGCGGACGGCGGCGACCGGCTGGAGCGCCCCGGCGATCAGCCGGTCGCGCGTGACCGGATCGAACGCCATCGCATCGCGGCGCAGCGCCGGCAGATGGCGATGTCCCCCCTCGGCCCCCGTCAGCACGAAACCGGCCGACCGCGCAGCGGCGGCGGACGGCAGCACGACCGCCGGCCCAGCGCGCAAATGGCGGGCGATGCGATCGATCCCGGCAAAGATCGCGGCATCGGCGCGCGTCGCGAACCATCCGCCGAGCACCGCGACGCGTATGCGCTCGATCTGGTCCGATGCCGGTACCGTGCCGGCCATCACCGCATGGGCAATGGCAAGATCCTGAACCGACCGCACGAAATAGCCGACGGTGTCGAGCCGCTCGACAAAGGGATAGACCCCGTCGACCGGCACCGCGCCAAAGGTCGGACGCAGGCCGTAAATGCCGCACAGGCTCGCCGGTACGCGGATCGATCCGTTGGTGTCCGATCCCAGCGCCAGCGGCACCAGCCCGGCCCCGACCAGCGCCGCCGATCCGCCCGACGATCCGCCCGCCAGCCGGTCGAGGTCGTGCGGGTTGCGGGTGATGCCGAAATGCGCGTTCTCGGTCGAAAATCCATAGGCGAATTCGTCCATGTTGGTCGTCGCGACCAGCACGGCCCCCGCCGCGCACAGCCGCGCGACGACCGGTGCATCGCACGTCGCGGCAGGAGCAGTCGCCAGCTGCCGTGCGCCGGCCGTGGTCGGCTCGCCGGCAACGTCGAACAGGTCCTTTACCGCAAAGGGGACGCCGGCCAGCGGTCCGGGATCGCGCCCGGCGGCAACGGCGGCATCGACCCGCGCCGCGTCCGCCAGCGCCCGCTCCCGCAACAGCCGGGTGGCGGCGTTCAGCCGGTCGTGACGCGCGATGCGGTCGAGCGTTTCGATCGCTACCGCATGGGCGGACCGCCGCCCCGCGCGGACATCGGCGGCGATCGCGGTCGCCGTGCCGGCGTCACTCATCGCGCATCCTCGCGCACGGCCGCATGATGCCGAGCCAGCAACCGCTGGTTGGCGACAACGCCGTCCAGCGCCGCCGGAGGGATCGTCAACCCGAGGCGATCGGCCAGCAGCAGGGCAAGTCGCCGTTCGTCGTCGGTTGCCGGGGTCATGCCACATTCTCCTATCGCGTGCCGCACCGGACCGCAGCGCGCCCCCTTGGTAGCGGTGACGAATCGCGTATCGGAAGCACAATATTGCGCTTCGAGTGCGCGCATTTTTCGCGCACTCCAGTTGCCGGCG
The DNA here is from genome assembly GCF_001421155.1 of Sphingomonas sp. Leaf5. Classification (NCBI taxonomy): domain Bacteria; kingdom Pseudomonadati; phylum Pseudomonadota; class Alphaproteobacteria; order Sphingomonadales; family Sphingomonadaceae; genus Sphingomonas; species Sphingomonas sp. Leaf5. The sequence continues at coordinate 80,428 of NZ_LMJZ01000006.1, forward strand.
GGATCAGTCGAACCGCTGACGCTCGAACCGGTCGAAGTCGCGCTCCAGCCGCGCTTCGAGACGCGCCTTCGCATGGGTGGCGGTAAAGGTGCGGCAGGCGTCGGAATCGAGAAGCCGGCACGCCGGCACGCGGGAACCGCCCGCCCGATCCTGCCAGAGGCTGTTGCCCGACAGGAACGCATAATGGAGCGAATCGCGGGCAATCTGCTTCAGATCGCGGTAGCGCAGGTTCTGCTCGGTCACCGCGCGCAGATATTCGTTGGTCATGTCGCTGCGCGAAACGCCTTCGTCGTCGGTCGACAGCACGACCGGCACCCCCGCCTGCCGATAGAGCGACAGCGGATGGTCGCGTCCCTTCACCCCCAGGATCACAGCGTTACTGGTCAGATTGATTTCCACCGCCACCCGGTCACGCGCCATCCGCGCTAACAGCGCGCGGGCATTGGTTTCGTAGGAAATGTCGATCCCGTGCCCGATCCGCCGCGCGCCGGCGACCGTCACCGCATCATGGATATGGAATGCCAGATCGCGCGGCGGCACCAGCCCCAGTGTCAGTTCACCGGCATGCAGCGACAGCGGCACGGCGGGATAGCGTTCCTTCAGGAACCGCAGCATCCGCATGTGCAGCGCATAGTCGCGCAGCGCGACCGGGTCATGTTCGGGCGCGACGATGTTGACCGCGACGAAGCGCGGATCGGCCTCAACCAGCGCGAAGCCCAGCGCCAGTTCGGCAAAGACCTGTGCCGGCGGCCGGGTCCGGATCGCGGCATATTGATAACGGATTTCGGTCGCGCAGGCGGGCTTGGGCGCGGGCGTGGCGCAGCCGTCGATCGCCGCCATTTCCGCATCATAGCCGTCATATTCCTTGCGCGTCGTCCGCACCGCGTCGGGCAATTCGGGCGCGATCCGCGCGTACAGCGCCGCCAGGTCACGCACGTCGCCATCGCCGACCTTCGCCAGCAACGGCTGCGTCGCCGCCGAACCGGTGCTCAATTCGGCATAGGACAGATTGTCGGCGGCGGCCTGCTGGCGGCTGACCGCCATCACCTTGCCGCCATGGCGCGCGGCGATCGGCCAGAACGCGCCGAAGGTGGAGAAGAAGCGATCATAGCCCGACACGCGCGGATCGCCGGTGCCGCCCTCGAAACCGCGCGTCGAGAAGGCGTCGACGAACGCGGCATAGCGCGGATAGTCCCGCGCCAGATCCGCCGCCGCGACCCGGCCGGGCGCGTCGCACGGCGGCGGTGCCATCCCCGCCGGATCGATCGACAGGCACAGCCCCTCCGCCGCCGCCCAGCCGAGCATATCCTCGGCATAGATCGCGCCGCCGGCGTGATTGTGCAGATCGCCCCCTTTGGGCATGGTCTGCAGGAACATGCGCAGCCGTGGCGGACTGTCGGCGATCCGGTCGAGATACGCGGCGGTCCGCGCTTCGGGCGTCGCCGCATCGCGCGGCGCGGCGGCACCGCACAGCATCGCCGCCGCGAGCATCCATCCCGCCTGTACCGCGCCGAAGCACGCGCGGATGCGGCCGTCATTCCAACGGGCGTTCATCGTCATTCCCCCTTTGATGATGCCCGCCGGTCGTGGCGCAGGCCCCCTTGCCGCCTGTCTATGGGACGGATCGTGGCGCGCCCATCGCAATATCCGGGACGTCGCGTTGCCGTAAAACGCTCGCCCGGACGAACGCACGAGCTGGATGGTGCGCTCATTTTTGCAACGCGGAATGCCGATCATTGATGTAGATCGGGCGGCTACCCGCTGGCATGACAGGCGCAGGGCGGTCGGGGAATGAGATGACACAGACGGTAGCGACGGAAACACCGGCAGCGACCATGTTGGAGCGCCGGTTCGACCTGACCGGACGCGGGACCTCGGTCCGGACCGAAGTGCTGGCGGGCACCACCACCTTCCTGACCATGGCCTATATCGTGCTGGTCAATCCGGCGATCCTCGGACAGGCCGGGATGCCGGTGGCGGCGGTCGCCGCTGCCACCTGCTTCGCCGCCGCCTTCGCCTCGATCCTGATGGGGACGGTCGCCAACGTGCCGCTGGCCCTCGCGCCGGGCATGGGTCTGAACGCCTATTTCAGCTTCACCGTCGTGCAGCAGATGGGCATTCCATGGCCGGTCGCGCTCGGCTGCGTCTTCATCTCGGGCTTCTGCTTTCTTATCCTGACGCTGACCGGTGTGCGACAGCTGATCGTCTCGGTCATCCCACCGCATCTGTTCGCGGCGGTGGCGGGCGGGATCGGCCTGTTCATCGGCTTTATCGGGTTTCGCAACGCCGGCATCGTCGTCGCCAGCCCTGCGACCCTCGTCGCGCTCGGCCCGCTGACCGCGCCGGGCGCGCTGCTCGCGCTGCTCGGCCTGCTGGTGATCGCGGTGCTGAGCATCTGGAACGTGCGCGGCGCAATGCTGATCGGAGTCGTCATTACGACCGCCGTCGCGTGGATGGCCGGGCAGGTCACCATGGCTCCCGAACCCTATAGCCTGACCATGTTGACCCAGACCGCGTTTCAGATCGATCTGGCCGGCGTGTTCGGCGCAGGGGGGCGGCACGGGCTCGGCCTCTTCGAAATCCTGTTCGTGTTCCTGTTCGTCGACCTGTTCGACAATATCGGCACGCTGGTCGCGGTGACCAAGCGCGCCGGGCTGATCGACGCGGCCGGCCGCATTCCCCGGCTGAACCGCATCCTGCTGACCGATGCGGTAGCGACCATGGTCGGCGCGGTGGCGGGTACCAGCACCGTCACCAGCTATGTCGAAAGCGCGGCGGGCGTACAGGCGGGCGGGCGCACCGGCCTGACCGCGGTCGTCACCGGCATCCTGTTCCTGCTGACCATGTTCGTCGCCCCCTACGCGCAACTGGTGCCGCTGGCCGCGACCGCTCCGGCGCTGATCGTCGTCGGCGGCCTGATGCTGCTGCCGCTGGTCGAGGTGCAGTGGGACGATCCGCTGGCGGCGATCCCGGCATTCCTGACCGTGGCGATGATTCCGCTGACCTTCTCCATCGCCAACGGGCTGGCGTTCGGCATCACCGCCCATGCCGTGCTGAAGGCGATGCGCGGACAGGCGACGCGCGCCGACTGGTTCCTGTTCCTGCTCGCCGCGCTCTTCATCGCGCGCTTCGCATGGATGGGGGCGGCGTGAGGTCATGACGGTCCGCTTCCTCCTCGACGATACGATCGTCGAGATCGTCGATGCCGCCCCGACCGCGACGCTGCTCGATCACCTGCGCTATCGCCTGCGCCGTACCGGAACGAAGGAAGGCTGTGCCGAGGGCGATTGCGGGGCCTGCACCGTGCTGGTCGGGGAGCCGGTCGACGACGGCGTCGCGTGGCGGGCGGTGAATGCCTGTATCCTGTTCCTGCCGATGATCGACGGCAAGGCGGTGATGACCGTCGAGAGCCTGTCGCAGGGCGGCGCGCCGACCGCGCTCCAGTCGTGCATGGCGCGCAACGGCAGCTCGCAATGCGGCTTCTGCACGCCGGGATTCGTCATGTCGCTTTATGGTCGCGCCGTCGGGGCGGCGGGGCACGACCTGCCCGTCGCCGATGTGATCGCGGGCAATCTGTGCCGGTGTACCGGCTATGGCCCGATCCTCGACGCCGCGCGTGCGGTGCCGCAGATCGATCGCGACGACCGGCAACTGGCCGCCGCGCTGCGCGGTCTTGCGGCGATGGATGCACCGGAAGCGCGGCCGACATGGTTCGCCCCGCGATCGACCGACGATCTCGCCGCGCTGCTGATCGAACACCCCCATGCCCGGCTGATCGCCGGGGCCACCGACGTCGGGCTGTGGGTGACGAAGGGACTGCGCGACATCGACGTGCCGGTGTTCATCGGCGACGTGCCCGAACTGCGCGCGATCACCGAAGATGCCGCCGGGGTCACGCTGGGCGCGGCGGTCCGCTATGCGGAAGCGCATGACGTGCTTGCCCGCCTCCATCCCGATCTCGGCGAGTTGGTACGGCGGATCGGCGGGTTGCAGGTGCGCAATGCCGGCACGATCGGCGGCAATATCGCCAATGGCTCGCCGATCGGCGACGGTCCGCCCGCGCTGATCGCGCTTGGCGCGACGCTGGTCCTGCGCCGGGGCGATCAGCGACGGACGCTGGCGCTGGAGGATTATTTCCTCGCTTATGGCAAACAGGACCGCGCACCCGGCGAGTTCGTCGAGCGTATCCACATCCCCCGCCCCGCCCCCGACGCGATCGTCCACATCGCCAAGCTGTCGCGCCGGTTCGACAGCGATATTTCGGCGGTGTGCGGCGCGTTCCATCTGACGTTGCGTGATGGGGTCATCGCCGAAGCGCTGGTTGCGTTTGGCGGGATGGCCGCGACCCCGCGCCGCGCGCCGGCGTGCGAGGCGACGTTGACCGGTGCGCCCTTCGCCGAAGCCACCATCGCCCGCGCCGTCGCGGCGCTCCGCGAAGATTTCGCGCCGCTGACCGATGTCCGCGGTAGCGCCGCCTATCGACAGGAAGCCGCGGGCAATCTGCTGTGGCGTCTGTGGCACCGCGAACAGGGCGAACCGGTTTCGGTCCGGGAGGTGCTGTGATGGCCGACCGCGCCGCGCCGTCCCCGGTCCGATCGGACGTGAAGCCGTCGCTGCCGCATGACAGCGCGCAGCTGCACGTCACCGGGACCGCACGCTATATCGACGACGAGCCCGAAGCCGCCGATCTGCTGCACCTCGCCTTCGGCCAGTCGACCGAGACCCATGCCGCGATCGTCGCGATCGACCTGTCGGCGGTGCGCACCGCGCCCGGCGTCGTCGCGGTCTTCACCGCAGCGGACATACCGGGCCACAACGACGTCAGCCCGGTCGCGCATGACGACCGGCTGCTCGCCGATGGCGAGGTGCTGTATCGCGGCCAGCCGGTGTTTCTGGTGGCGGCGACCAGCCGGGGTGCGGCGAGGCGGGCGGCCAGGCTCGGCAGGATCGAATACGCCCCCCGCCCCGCGCTGCTGACCATCGCCGACGCCCGCGCCGCCGCATCGCGGATCGAACCGACCCAGCGCATGGCGCGGGGTGATGCCGCCGCCGCGCTCGATACCGCACCGCATCGTCGCTCGGGCAGCTTCGCGATGGGCGGACAGGATCATTTCTATCTGGAGGGCCAGATCGCGCTCGCTCGACCGGGCGAGGACGGACAGGTCCATATCGCCAGCTCGACCCAGCATCCCAGCGAAGTGCAGCATCTGGTCGCCGATCTGCTCGGCGTCACGTCGGCGGATGTGACGGTCGAGGTCCGCCGCATGGGCGGCGCGTTCGGCGGCAAGGAAACGCAGGCCGCGCCCTTCGCCGCCGCCGCCGCGCTGGTCGCGACGAAGACCGGTCGGCCCGCAAAATTCTGCTGCGACCGCGACGACGACATGGTGCTGACCGGCAAGCGCCACGACTTCACCGTCGATTACGATGTCGGCTTCGACGACGATGGCCATATTCTCGGCCTCAGCCTGCGGCTGGCGTCGCGGTGCGGCGCGACGGTCGACCTGTCGCCGGCGATCAACGATCGCGCCATGTTCCACGCCGACAACAGCTATTGGCTGCCGGCAGTCGAAATCCTGTCGGAACGGCTGAAGACCCACACCGTCTCGGCCACCGCCTTTCGCGGTTTCGGCGGGCCGCAGGGGATGCTGGCGATCGAGCGCGTCGTCGATGTCGTCGCCGCGTCGCTGGCGCGCGACCCGCTCGATGTGCGCACCGCCAACCTGTACGGGCCGGGGCGTGACGTCACGCCCTATGGCATGACGATCACCGACAATATCGCGCCCGCGCTGATCGCACGGCTGCGCCGCGACAGCGACTATGACGCCCGCCGAGCCGCCGTCCGCGCCTTCAACGCGCGCCACCGCGTCCTGAAAAAGGGGATTGCGCTGGCCCCGGTGAAATTCGGGATCAGCTTCACGACGACCCATCTCAATCAGGCCGGGGCGCTGGTGCACGTCTATGCCGATGGCAGCATTCAGGTGAACCATGGCGGCACCGAAATGGGGCAAGGCCTGTATATCAAGGTCGCGCAGGTCGTGGCCGACGTGTTCGCCGTTTCCGCCAGCGCCATCCGCATCACCGCAACGCGCACCGACAAGGTACCCAATACCTCTGCCACCGCCGCATCGTCGGGGGCGGACCTGAACGGCATGGCGGCGTTCGAGGCCGCGCGCACGATCCGCGACCGGCTGGCGGGGGTCGCCGCATCGATCGGCAGCTGCGAACCCGACACCGTGCGCTTCACCGCGGCGGGGATCGTCGCGGGGGTCGAGACGATCCCCTTCGCCACCCTGTGTCGCAAGGCGCATCTGGCGCGCGTGTCGCTGTCGTCGACCGGCTTCTATGCCACGCCGCACATCGCCTATGACCGCGCCGCCCATCGCGGCCGCCCCTTTTACTATTTCGCCTATGGCGCGGCCTGTGCCGAAGTGGTGGTCGACACGCTGACCGGCGAGCATCGCGTGCTGGCAGTCGACATCCTCCACGACGTCGGCCGGTCGCTCAACCCCGCGATCGATCTGGGGCAGATCGAGGGCGGGTTCGTACAGGGACAGGGCTGGCTGACGACCGAAGAACTGGTGTTCGCCGACGACGGCCGGTTGCTGACCCATTCGCCCGCGACCTACAAGATCCCGACCGCCGCCGACCGTCCCGACCGCCTGTCGATCGCGCTGTGGGACGGGGAGAATGTCGAACCGACGATCAACCGGTCGAAAGCGGTCGGCGAACCGCCGTTCATGCTGGCCCAGTGCGTCCTGTCGGCGCTGGGCGAAGCGGTGGCGGCGACCGTCCCCGATCGGCGCGCCTTTCCCCCGCTCGATGCGCCCGCCACGCCCGAGGCGATCCTGCGCGCGATCGCCGCGCATCGCGCATGACCGGCGACTGGATCGCGCGCCTGCGCCGTGCCGCGCCGGAGGAACCGGTCGCGCTGGTCACCATTCTCGCCACCGAAGGATCGGCCCCGCGCGGTGCGGGCACGCGGATGGCGGTCGACGCAGCGGCCTCGTTCGACACGATCGGCGGCGGCGCGCTGGAGCATCAGGCGATCGAGCAGGCACGCGCGATCCTCGCTCACCCACCGGGCAGCTGGCGGGTGCAGGATTATCCGCTCGGCCCCCTGCTCGGCCAATGTTGTGGCGGGCGGGTGCGACTGCTGATCGAGCGGGTCGTTCCCGCGGCGCGCGACTGGATCGATGCGGCGGCGACCGGTACGACGCTGACCACGACGCTGCACGTCGGAAACATTGCGCGCGCGCCCGATCCGACGGCGGCGATCGTCCCGCTATCGGCCCGTGGCGAGCGTCCTGCGGCGGGCGCGACATGGTCCGAACGGCCCGGCGCGTGGCAGCGGCCGCTGTACCTGTTCGGGGCCGGCCATGTCGGACAGGCGATCGCCCGCCGGACCGCCGGCCTTCCGCTGCGGCTCGCATGGTTCGACAGCCGAACGGAGCTGGCCGATACACCGGGCGTGACGGTCGTCGACGCGGATCGCCTGCCGACCTGCCTGTCCGACGCGCCCGACGACGCGGCGGTCGTGATCCTGACGCACGACCACGCGCTCGACTATGCGCTGACCAGCGCCGCGCTGCGGCGTCCCCCGCTCGCCTATGTCGGGCTGATCGGCTCGGCGACCAAGCGCGCCCGGTTCTTCGCCCGGCTGACCCGCGAAGGGATATCGGCCGACGCCCGCGCGCGGCTCACCTGTCCGATCGGGCTGACCACGATCCCCGGCAAGGAGCCGGACGTCATCGCCCTGTCGCTCCTCGCCCAGCTTCTCACCCTCGGCACCGCCGACGCGCGCATCACGCCGGAGTATCCATGACCCTCCGCCTCTTCCGCGCCGAACTGCTGTCGGTTTCGACCGATCCCCGTGACGATCCCGGCGCGATCCGGCACGAACCCGATGGGCTTCTGGTGGTCGAGGACGGGCTGGTCGTCGCCCGTGGCGATCATGCGGCACTGGCATCGCGCTTCGCCGGCCTGCCGGTCGAACGCCTGCCCGGCATCGTCGTCCCCGGCTTCGTCGACGCGCATGTCCATTATCCGCAGATGGACCGGATCGCATCGCACGGCGAACAGCTGCTCGACTGGCTCGAACGCCATATCTTTCCCGCCGAAATGGCCTTCGCCGATCCGGTGCACGCCGCAGCCGTCGCCGACGCGTTCCTGACCGAGCTGCTGCGCAACGGCACCACCAGTGCGCTCGTGTTCCCGACCGTCCACCCCGCATCGGTCGACGCGTTGTTCGACGCGGCGCTCGACCGGCGGATGCGGGTCGTGTCGGGCAAGGTGCTGATGGACCTCGGCCCCGATGGCCTGCGCGATACGTCCGAAGCGGCGCGCACCGACAGCGAGGCGCTGATCCGGCGGTGGCGCGGGCGCGGGCGGCTGGGCTATGCCGTGACGCCGCGCTTCGCGCTGACCTCGTCCGACGAACAGCTGCGACAGGCCGCCGCCGTGCTGGACGCCAACCCGGATGTCCTGCTCCACACCCATCTCGCCGAAAACAGATACGAATGCGCCGCCGTCGCCGAACGCTTCCCGCAAACCCACGACTATCTCGACGTCTATGACCGGTTCGGGCTGGTCGGTCCCCGGTCGGTGTTCGCGCACGGCATCCACCTGACCGATCGCAGCTGCGCGCGGATCGCCGAAACCGGCGCGGGAATCGCGGTCTGCCCGACCTCGAATCTCTTCCTCGGATCGGGGTTCTTCGATTTTGGGCAGGCTGACGCGCACCGGATGCGGCTGGGTCTTGGCAGCGATATCGGCGCCGGCACGTCCTTTTCGATGCTGCACACCGCCGGCGTCGCCTATCAGGCCGCACTCGCCCGCGAGATGCGGCTCGATCCGTTCCGCGCCCTCTATCTGGCGACCGGGGGCAGCGCGGCGCTGCTCGGCATCGCCGACCGGGTCGGCGCGCTGCTGCCGGGACAGGAGGCCGATTTCGTCGTGCTCGACGACGCCGCCACGCCGCTGCTCGCGCGGCGAACCGCCGGGGCCGATCTCGCGGCACGGCTGTTCGCGATGCAGGTGCTGGGCGACGACCGCACCGTGCGACGGACCTATGTAATGGGCGAATGCGCCTGGGATCGGGGGACGGGTTGATGCGCAAATTCTTGTGGGGCCTGATCCTTTTGCTGGCGGCGGCGATGCCCGCGCAGGCGCAACCGGCACGTCGCCTCGTCATCATCGACGACGAAGGTTTCGGCCTCGCCCATGCGATGCTGCTCGACGCCCCCGATGTCGAGGTGCTCGGCATTACGACCGTGACCGGCAACGTCTGGGCCAATCGCGCGACGGCGATGGCGCTGAAAGGCGTCGAGCGGATGGGGCGGACCGTCCCGGTCATGCAAGGCGCGACCTATCCGCTGGTCAATTCCGAGGTGCTGACGCAGCGTTGGGAAAGCCTGTACGGCAAGCTGACGTGGAAAGGTGCATGGATGCGGCAATGGGTCGAACCGACCCGGCAAAGCACCCCGCCCTATTTCCGCGCCGACGATCCGGTCGACCTGCCCGGCGGCAATCCGACCACCCGCCCCTCGCCCGAAATCGCCGCCAATTTCCTGTTGCGGATGGTTCGGGAACATCCGGGGCAGGTGACGATCATCGCCATGGGACCGCTCACCAACCTCGCGCTGGCCCAGCGGCTCGACCCCGCCTTTGCCGGCCTTGCGAAGGAGCTGGTCTATATGGGCGGCAGCCTGAACCCCCGGCAGGTGCGCGACAGCGTTTCGGCGAGCCAGTTCGCCCGCGAATTCCTCCACTCCCCGCGCCGCGAATTCAACGCGCGCTTCGATCCCGAAGCGGCCAGCATCGTCTCGCGCAGCCCGTGGCGGCATATCACGATCATCCCCGCCGATCCGTCGACCGCGACCGAGCTGACGCCCGCGCTGATCGCCCGGCTGCGGGGCGTGTCGCCGCCCGCCGTCGCCGCATGGATCGCCGCGCTCGAACCCGGCTTTCCGCTGTGGGACGAAATCGCCGCCGGCGTCTGGCTCGACCCGACCATCGTCACCGGGCGCGACACCGCCTTCGTCGATTACGACACGCAGTTCGGGCCGAATTACGGCGACATGCTGTCGTGGAGCGCCGGCTATCAACCGGGCGTCGGCGAACAGCGCGCCGAGGTGATCCGCACGATCGACCCCGCCCGTCTGGAAGCGATGATGCTGCGACTGTTGTCCCGTCCTGCCGTGCGCTAGGACCGATCGACCTTCCGCTGTCAGGCCAGCAAACTTCTCCCCTCCCTGACAAGGGAGGGAGAAGTCGAAACCTTCCCGAACGCCGATCGGCCCTACGCCGGCGGGATATAGGCGAACTGGGTGAACCCCGCCTCGATCTCGCGCAACACCATCGTGGCGGCATAGGACGGGGTACGTGCGGTCGCAGTGCACAGCGCCAGCGTCATCGGGCGCAGCACCTTGTCGACGATGCGGGTGAAAGCTAGCGTGCCCGCACGCACCTCGGTCGACACGTCCAGCGAGGTGAGGATGCCTACGCTTCCCCCCTCCTGAATCAGCGAGGCGATCATCTGGATATTGTCGGACGTCGCCCGGCGATGGAGCGAGACACCCGACGTCGCCTGCAGTATGTCCACCTGCTGATGCACCGCCAGCGGGGCGGCGGGGAGGATCACGGACTCACCGTCGCAGTCCGAGAACCGAACGTCCGACCGCTGCGCCAGCGGATGGTCGGGCGGCGAGACGACCCCCAGCACGACATCGACAAAGGCGCGAACCGTCAGCTCGCGATAGGATTGCGGGTCGAACAGGATGCCGAAATCGACGTCGTTGGCCGCGATCGCACGGCGCACCTGCTCGTTGCCCAGCACCTGCACGCCGATGGTGATGCCCGGATGGCTTTGCTGGATCGCATGGATCGCAGCGGGCATATACCCCTTTGCCAGCGCATCGATCACCGCGATGTCGACATGACCGCGCTTCAGCCCGCGTAGATCCTCGATCTGCGACAGCGTGTCGCCCAGCTGCTTTTGCCAGCGTCCGCCCGCCGACATCATGACCTCGCCCGCCGCCGTCAGCCGCAGACCGGTCGGCAGGCGTTCGAACAACTGCACGCCCAGTCGCGCTTCGGCATTCAGGATCTGCCGGTCGATCGCCGACGCCGATACCGACAGTTCATCGGCGGCGCGCCGGATCGACCCGAGCCGCCCCACCGCCATGAAATACCGGATGAACCGCGATAGGGCCGGCATGCGCTAATTTTTGCAACGGATCGTCGTCATCATTGCGTTTGAATGCAACGATCGCCCCCCGTACGTCAATTATGAAGTCAGAATTGTGACGCGGTCGCCGTCTGGCTGCCCGTTCGAAACGGGCTGGCGACGACGGCGGACAACGCCGCGCACATGCCGGGAGAGGCGGGGAACAACAGCGACGGACCGGTCCGGGGGAACCGATCGGACGTCATAGGGGGGCTGACCATGACCATGCTTGCTCGTTCGGTATCCATCGTCCGCAACGATCCGAAATCGACGCGTCGCACCGGCGCCGCGCTGCTCCTGTCGCTGCTGTGCGGGACGGCACTCGCCACGCCGGCACAGGCGCAGGAAATAGCGGCGACCACAACCTCTGCCGAGGCCGAGCCGCAGGACGGCAACGAAATCGTCGTCACCGGATCGCTCAACGCGCTGCCGGTCAAGGACGTCGGATCGGTCTTCGGCTTCGACAAGACGCTGGTCGAAACGCCGCGCTCCGCCTCGACGATCAGCGACGAACAGATCGAACGCTTCGGTATCACCGACATCTATGATCTGGTCGCGCAGTCACCCGGCACCTTCACCAACTCCTTTTTCGGGGTCGGCGGCGCGCTCGACATCCGCGGCACGCCGGGCGAAACCTATTTCCGCGGCGTCCGCAGGCTCGACAATGCCGGCAACTATCCGACGCCGATCGCCGCGGCCGACCGGATCGATATCGTCCGCGGCCCCGCCTCGCCCATCTATGGCCCGTCCAAGACCGGCGGTTACCTGAACTTCGTGCCCAAATCGGCGCGGGTGGCGGGCGGGGCGTTGCTCGGCGCGCCGCGCGGTGAGGTCAGCTACACCGGCGGCAGCTGGGACCGCAACAATCTGCGCGCCGAAGTGCGCGGGCCCGCCCGCATTCTCGGTGCCGATCTCGGCTACAGCCTGTATGCCGAGATCGAGGATTCGGGCAGCTATTACCGCAACATGTCGACGAAGCAGACGATTTTGCAGGGCTCGTTCGACCATCAACTGACCGACCGTATCCGCATCGAATTCGGCGGCCAGTACCAGAATTTCAAAGGGCAGCAAAATGGTGGCTGGAACCGCCTGACCCAGCAGCTGGTCGATGACGGCACCTACATCACCGGCACGGCCAAACCGCTCGACACCAGCGGTGACGGCCAGATTTCGCAGGGGGAAATCAACGCGTCGATCCCCGGCGGCCTGTCGATCTTTGGCAACTTCACCTGCCCGAACAGCAGTTTCAGCCCGTTCGCCAGCGGCTTTACCGACGCCTGCTTCACCCAGACCTATCCGCAGCTCAACCTCGTCAACACCGGCACCACCAAGCTCAGCCGCCGCGACGTGCTGACCGGCGTGAACGACAAGCTGACCAACAAGCAGACGACGCTCTATTACGACGTCACCTACGATGGTGCCGACAATCTGACGGTCAAGAACCAGCTGTTCTTCGACAATACGCACAACATCAACAACAATGATTATGGCTTTTCCCAGCGGGTAAAATCCTATGTCATTGAAGACAAGATCGTCGTCGCCAAATCGATCGAGACGAGCGTCGGCAAATTCTCGGCACAGGTGTCGCCTTCGATCCGCTACGTCAATTTCGACTATGGCGACGATTTCGACTTCGAATATTTTCACCGTGTCGACCTGACCCAGGGGTACACCCCCGCATCGAACCGGCTGCTCGCGAACGAATGCAATTGCGGCTATACCGACCGGGTCGTCGGCCACACCACCGACTATGGCATCGCCGGGCTGTTCGACCTCGACTTCGCCTTCGGGCTCGATCTGCTGCTGGGCGGACGCTATGACAAGGTCGACGCATCGTCGCGCTACGACGCGTCGGTGATGGACCGGGTGCCGACCCTCAATTCGGCAAAGGGCAGCGACGATGGCTGGTCGTGGACCGCGAGCGCGTCGTACAAGCTGCCGTTCGGCATCATCCCCTATGCGACCGCGTCACAGCAGTCGACGATCGTCGTCGGTCAGGGTGCCGAAGTCCTTCCCGAAGCCGTGGCATCGGGCTTCATGTCGACCTCGCGCCTGTACGAAGGCGGCGTGAAGGGAAGCTGGCTGAACGACACGCTCTATGCCGCGCTGTCGGTCTACAAACAGAACCGGACCGACTTCAACATCCAGTCGATCACCGTCAACCAGGCGGTCGAGACGAAGGGCGTGGAAGCGGAAACGCGCTGGGCGGTCGACCGTCATCTGCTCGTCACCGCCGCCTATACCCATACCGAAGTGGTCAACCTGACCGGGCTGGAAAACGGATCGCTGTTCAGCTTCTTCGGCATCGACGATCTGGTCAACGTCACCAACCCGACGCTGCATCTGGGTGGGCAACCGATCGGACTGGTTCCGATCAACAGCCGCAGCGACGCGCGACGCGCCGGCATTCCCGCCAATCTCTATTCGGCGACGGCGACCTATGGCTTCGACAACGGCCTGTCGTTCAGCGGCAGTCTGGTGAAGGTCGATTCGGTGTTTTCGGGTCAGTCGCAGGCGGTGCGCCTGCCCGGCTATACGCTGCTCGACCTGTCGAGTTCGTACCAGACCGGCCCGTGGCTGTTCCGCGGGGTCGTCAAGAACGCGACCAATGCCCGCTATTTCCGCGCGAACTTCACCGAATTGTTCGGCAGCACCATCGTCCTGCCGGAACGTCCGCGCAGCTTCCTCGCGTCCGCCGTCTATAAATTCTGATGGCGTTTCCGGGGAGGGGCCGAGCGCTCCCTCCCCGCCCGCCGGAGTATCGATCATGCACGCTTTCGTCACCGGCCTGTTGCTTGCCACGGCCGCGCCCGCTTTGCCCGCACCGGCCGCGCCCGCCGCGCAGCCCGCCGTCACCGCGCCGCTCTGCGCCATCGCCGCCCCATGCGCCCGGCCACTGCCGGTGCGGATGGTCGTCGTGACCATGTTCGAAATCGGCAAGGACGAAGGCGACACCGCCGGCGAGTTCCAGTTGTGGAAAACGCGGCGCAATCTGCACCAGCGCATTCCCTTCCCCCACGGCTTTCACGACCTGTACTACAACCCGGACACCCAGATACTGGGCGTCGTCACCGGGGTCGGATCGGTACGGTCGGCGGCGGCGATCACCGCGCTCGGCCTCGACACCCGGCTCGACCTGTCGCGTGCCTATTGGCTGGTCGCGGGCATCGCCGGCATCGATCCGGAGGATGCCTCGATCGGTTCGGCGGCATGGGCACGCTATGTCGTCGACGGCGATCTGGCGCATGAGATCGACGCGCGCGAGATTCCGAAGGACTGGAAAAGCGGCTACTTCCCGCTCGATCGCAAGGGGCCGGACGATCCCGCCCCGCCGCGCACCGATGGCGGTGAGGTTTTCGCGCTCAACCCCGACCTGACCGAGTGGGCCTATCGGTTGACCCGCGACGTGGCGTTGCCCGACGATCCGGGCATCGCCCGCGAACGCGCGCGCTATACCGACCATCCCAATGCGCGAAAGCCGCCCTTCGTGCTGATCGGCGACCAGTTCTCGGCGATGACCTTCTGGCATGGGAGCCTGCTCAATCGCTGGGCCAACGACCACACCCGCTATTTCACGGGAGCCAAGGGGCAGTTCGTGACCAGCGCGATGGAGGAAACCGGGACGCTGCAGGCGATCGAGTATCTGTCGCGGATCCGGCGGGTCGACAAGGATCGCGTCCTCGTCCTGCGCACCGGCAGCAACTATACCCTGCCGCCGCCCGGCGTCACCGCCGCCGACTATCTGCTGCGCGAGAACGAAGGCTATGCCGGTCTCAACGCATCGGTCGAAAGCCTGTACCGCGTCGGCGACAAGGTGGTGACCGAATTGCTCGCCCATTGGGATCGCTACGGCAAGACGCCGCCCAAATGACGCTACCGACATGACCCTGACCGTCCTGCATTCGGCCGCCATGCTCGTCACCATGGACGATGACGGTCGCGAGATCGCCGACGGCGCGGTCGCGTGGCAGGACGGGGTCATCACCGCCATCGGCGCGACCGCCGATCTGGCACCGCTACGACAGCGCGCCGACCGGACGATCGACGCGCGCGACTGCGTCGTCACGCCGGGGCTGGTCAACACGCACCATCACCTGTTCCAGTCGCTGACCCGCGCGGTGCCCGGCGCGACCGATGCCTCGCTGTTCGGCTGGCTGCGACGGCTCTACCCGATCTGGGCGCGCTATCGCCCCGACGACGTCCATGCCGCGACCCGACTGGGCCTCGCCGAACTGGCGCTGTCGGGCTGCACGCTCAGCAGCGACCATCTCTATCTCTTCCCGAACGGCGTCACCCTCGACGACACGATCGCCGCTGCCGCCGATATCGGCCTGCGCTTCCATGCCACCCGCGGCAGCATGAGCGTCGGCGAAAGCGCCGGCGGCCTGCCGCCCGACGCGCTGGTCGAGCGCGAACCCGCGATCCTTGCCGACACCATCCGCGTGATCGACCGGTTCCACGACCCCGCCCCCGGCGCGATGGTCCGCATCGGCGTCGCGCCCTGTTCGCCCTTTTCGGTCAGCGAGGGGCTGATGCGCGACGCGGCACTGCTCGCGCGCGACAAGGGCGTGATGCTGCACACCCACCTGGCGGAGGACGATGACGACGTCGCCTTCTCGCTCGAACGGTTCGGCTGCCGGCCGGGCGTCTATGCCGAACGGCTGGGCTGGACCGGGCCGGACGTGTGGATGGCGCACGGCGTCAAGCTCGACGCCGACGAGATCGCGCTGTTCGCCGCGACCGGCACCGGTGTCGCGCACTGCCCCTGCTCGAACTGTCGACTGGGCGCGGGGATCGCGCCGATACAGCGGATGCTGGCGGCGGGCGTGCCGCTGGGACTGGGCGTCGACGGATCGGCCTCCAACGACAGCGGAAATCTGTTGCAGGAGGCGCGGCAGGCGCTGCTGCTCCAGCGCGTCGTCGGCGGTGCCGACGCTTTATGCCCACGCGCCGCGCTGCGGCTCGCGACGCGCGGCGGGGCGGAGATGCTCGGACGCGACGACTGCGGCGCACTGACCGTCGGCCGGCGCGCGGATCTGGCGGTGTGGGACGTGGCGAGCGCGTCGAATACCGGCGCGTGGGACATGGTGGCCGGGCTGGTGCTCTGCCCGCCCGCCGGCGTCCGCGACCTGATCGTCGAGGGGCGGACCATCGTAGCGGGTGGCGAATTGCGCAGCGCGCCGCTGTCCGCGATCCTCGCCGACGCGCGCCGGTCGATCGCGCGGCTCCGCGCCACCTGATCGTCACGCCATCGGATCGTCGCTACTCGACCGCCCGCTGAAAAAGGCATTGAGCCCGACCGCGCTGATCGACGCCAGCACGATGCCCGAATGCAGCAACGGCGCGAGCGCGGTCGGCATCGCCTGAAAGAACCGGTCGGACAAGACCGGGATCAACCCGACGGCGATCGATACCGCGACGGTGACCAGCCGTTCGAAGGTCAGATCGACCGACCCCAGAATGCGAATGCCGGTCGCCGCGATCATCCCGAACATGACCAGCGCCGCGCCGCCCAGCACCGGCAAGGGCACCGCCGCGACCAGCGCCGCCAGCTTCGGGCATAGCCCGAGCGCGAGCAGGATGACCCCCGCCCCTGCACAAACGAAGCGCGACCGCACGCCGGTGATGCTCAACAGCCCGATATTCTGCGCGAACGAGGTGTAGGGAAAGGTATTGAACACCCCGCCCAGCAGCGTGCCCGCCGCGTCGCCGCGCAGCCCGCGCACCATCTGCCCGCGATCGACCGGCCGCCCGACCATCTGCCCCGCCGCCATGAACATGCCGAAGGATTCGATCATCACCGTCATCATGACGAGGCACATCGCGATCGACGCCGGTACTTCGAAGGTCGGCCATCCGAACTGGAACGGACGCACCAGCGCGAACCATGGCGCATCGCGGACCGGCGTCAGATCGACATGCCCCATCGCCCCGGCAACGACCGTCCCCGCGACCGTCCCGACGAGCACCGCACCGCTGCGCAACAGGCCATGCCCGAACCGCATCAGGCACAGCACGACGCCGAGCGTCAGCAGCGCGAGCAGCAGATGCGCCGGTGCGCCATATCCGGGATCGGTCGGCTGTCCGCCCGCCGTCCAGTTGATCCCGACCCGCATCAGGCTCAATCCGATCGACAGGATCACCGTCCCGGTCACCGCCGGCGGAAACAGGCGCGACACCCGGCCGACGAACGGCGCGATCAGGAACCCGAACAGCCCGGCGATGATGACCGCCCCGTAGATACCGCGCAGCACCGTCTCGGGCGGCGATCCTTCGGCATGGCCGGTGGCGATCATCGCCAGCATCGGGCTGATCGACGCAAAGGTCACCCCCATCACGATCGGCAGGCGGATGCCGACCCTGGGCAAGCCCAGCGTCTGGATCAACGTGGCAAAGCCGCAGGCGACCAGATCGGCGCTGATGAGCAGCCCCAATTGCGCGGGCGGCAGGTCGAGCGCGCGACCGACCACCAGCGGCACGGCGACCGCCCCGGCATACATGACCAGCACGTGCTGGAGCGCCAGCGGCACCAGCCGCCGGGCGGGCAATACCGCGTCGACGCCGTCCGCCATCCGGTCATCCGCCGGCACGAACGCCGCATCGGCCAGCCCTTTCCCCGCGAGGGGCAACTCCGTCGTCGCCGATTGCATGGGGTGGGTCTCCGTCCGCTGATCGATGACGGTCATGGTATCGACATCGAACCGCCCGCCACCAGCGCCGTTTCTGGCACGAAGCGATCGAGAAAAGGCATCGCTCGCCGCCGGGGTGCCGCATCCGGCCGATCGCCGGCAGAATTTGGGGTCGGGAGGCTATCGCCGGCGGCGGCGATTGCGCATGGTGGGCGACATCGCGCCACGATGCGCAATCGATGGAGCCTGCCCGCATGACCGATGACGATTTCATCACCGCCCTGCCCAAGGCCGAACTGCATCTGCATATCGAGGGCAGTCTCGAACCGGAACTGATGTTCGACCTTGCCCGGCGGAACCACGTCGACATCCCGTTCCGTTCGGTGGACGAGGTCCGCGCCGCCTATGCCTTTTCCAACCTGCAGGACTTTCTCGACATCTATTATGCCGGTGCCGACGTCTTGCGCACCGCCGAGGATTTCCACGACCTCGCGGTCGCCTATTTCGACCGGGCGGCGGCTGATGGCGTGGTGCATTCCGAAATCTTCTTCGATCCGCAAACCCATACCGATCGCGGTATCCCGTTCGACGTGGTGATGGAGGGACTGCTCGCCGGCATGACCCGCGCGCAGGAACGCCATGGCCTGACGTCGAAGCTGATCCTGTGCTTCCTGCGTCACCTCGACGAGGACGCCGCCTTCGCCACGTTCGCGCAGGCGGAGAAGTGGCTCGACCGCATCGATGGCGTCGGGCTCGATTCCTCGGAAGTCGGCCATCCGCCGTCGAAATTCGCGCGGGTGTTTGCGGCGGCCGGCGATGCCGGTCTCAAGCGCGTGGCCCATGCCGGCGAGGAAGGGCCGCCCGCTTATGTCCATGAAGCGCTCGACCTGTTG
Source organism: Sphingomonas sp. Leaf5 (assembly GCF_001421155.1). NCBI lineage: Bacteria > Pseudomonadati > Pseudomonadota > Alphaproteobacteria > Sphingomonadales > Sphingomonadaceae > Sphingomonas > Sphingomonas sp. Leaf5. The sequence continues at coordinate 99,174 of NZ_LMJZ01000006.1, forward strand.
CGGATCGACCGTCTCGACCATGGCAATCGCGCGCTCGAAGACCCGCTGCTGACCGCCCGCCTCGCCCGCGAAGCGATGACGCTGACCGTCTGCCCGCTATCCAACCACAAATTGTGCGTGGTGAAGGACATGGCGGATCATCCGATCGACCGGATGCTCGCCCTCGGGCTGCGCGCGACGATCAATTCGGATGATCCGGCCTATTTCGGCGGCTATGTCGCCGCGAACTACCGCGCCGTCGCCGGGTCCCGGCAACTCTCCCGTGCGGACCTCGTGACGCTGGCGCGCAACAGCTTTCTCGGGTCGTTCATGGACGATGCCGCGATCGCCGGCCACCTCGCCAGCCTCGACGCCTTTGCCCGGACCGCCGACTAGGCAGGTTCCTTCCTGCGTCTCTGCAAATGCGAAACCTCTGCAGAAGTACCGATCCCGCCCCCCTGCCGTACCCCCGCGCAGGCGGGGGTCAAGGGTTCCAGGCACAAGCCGTTGTTCTGCTTTGCTCTGGACCCCCGCCTGCGCGGGGGTACGGCGAGGTCTCGGCCACGTTTGCGACCTTCGCAAAGGTCTCGCAACTACCGGGTCGCTTGCGCTTTCGGCGGACGGCCGACAATATGATCGCGGCGTTTCGGACGGATTTTTCGCGCGCGCCAACCGTGCAACGATACTGGAAGTCTTGTGGTCACCAAAGTCTATCTGTCCGCCGATCGTCTGCTTGAGGATTCCTTTCGCCTCGCCAATCTCGTCTTCGATTCGGGGTTCCGGCCGACCCATATCGTCGGCATCTGGCGCGGGGGCGCGCCGGTGGGCATCGCGGTGCAGGAACTGCTGGAATATCGCGGTATCCAGAGCGATCACATCGCGATCCGCACCACCTCCTATACCGGCATCGACCGGCAGGACCCGCAGGTCCGCATCTACGGCCTCGGCTATCTGATCGACGTCCTCAACCCCGAGGATCGCCTGCTGCTGATCGATGACGTGTTCGATTCCGGCCGCTCGATCCGTGCGGTGCTGAAGGAGCTGAAAGAACGCTGCCGCAACAACATCCCGGACGAGGTGAAGGTCGCGACCGTCTATTTCAAACCATCGCGCAACGTGACCGACCTGAAGCCCGACTATTATGTCCACGAGACCAACGACTGGCTGATCTTCCCGCATGAGATCAACGGCCTGAGCGAAGCGGAAATTCGCGCGCACAAACACGGGGCCGACGTCATCCTGCGCTGACCGTCAGCCGTATCGGGCGCGACGAATGGACGATGCCGGGGCCTGTCCGCCCGCCCTCCCGTCGAAGCGCGTTACGATCTGGTCAGTTCGATCATCACGACGTCGTGATCGTGCATCGGTAGATCGACGCGCGTGACGCCGTCGCGCCCGACGGCGATGCTACGGACGACGGCATTGTCCTTCGTCAGCGATTGCAGCGCGCCGAGTTGCGCCGACGTCAATTTCGTCGGGCTGCCCATCTGAAGGTAGCGGGTATAGGCGTCGTTGCGTTCATATCCCGTTCGCCGAACCGACAGGCGATAGGACCCCGGCTTCAACCCGAGCGCCTGAATCGTCAGGTCCGGTGCGGCGGCCGGCGGGCGGATTTTGGTGAAGAACGGCCGGTTGCTGACTTCTTGATCGGGCAGCACGTCGCGCCACGCCAGCACCTGCAACGCGTTGCCCCGCAACGTCGCGATGCTCGCATCGTCGCCGGTCCGGAGTTCCCGGTCGCCCAGTTCCGCCAGATATTTGTACGCGAACCACGCCGCCTTGCGAATGCCCTGCGGGTTCATCAGCCCGAAGCCGCCCTCGAACGGCTTGCGCTGCGGCCCGGGCTCCTCGAACAGATCGCTGTAGGTCCAATAGCTCATGCCCTGCACCAGACCCTCGGTCCGGCGCAGCTTGGACAGGATATAGGCGGCACCCAGATAATCGTCGTGGATCGGATCGCGTGGATTGTAGCTGGTGCTCCATTCGGTGAAGAACAGCGGCAGGCCGGCATAGCGCGTCGCGTCGATCTCCCCGCGCACCTTGCGGACGTCGTTGACGATCGCGTCGGGGTTGCGCGACAGCTTGTTGTCGCCTTCGCCCTTTTCATCGAGGAACCCGCCTTCGACGCCATAGGTATGCGTCGTGACGAAATCGATCGGGAGCTTCTCGCGCTCCACATAGCGCAGGAATTCGGGCACCCACGCGGCACCCGCGGTCGACGGTCCGCCGACGCGCAACGCGGGGTCGATCGCCTTGATCGTCCGCGCGGTGCGGCCGTAATAGTCGAAATAGGCCTGCTGGTCGCCCTTTTCCCAGAAGCCGGCCAGATTGGGCTCGTTCCAGAATTCGAAATACCAGCTGCGGACTTCCTGTTGGCCGTAGCGCGCGATCATATGCCGCACGAACGCATCGACCAGCGCCGTCCACTTCTCCGGCTGCGGATGCGAGGTATTGCCCTTCCAGTAGAAGATGGTTTGGTTCGACTGTTTCATCGCATCGGGGGTGAAGCCGAGCTCGACGAACGGTTTCAGCCCCATGCCGAGCAGCCGGTCGTAGAGCTGGTCCAGCCGCGTCCAGTCATAGACCGGCCTGCCATTCTGCTCGCGATAGGTACCCAGTTCGTCGGCGAAGACGTGATGGAACCGGATGTAGCGGAACCGCAGCTCCTTCTGCACCGTCGCCAGCTGTGCCAGACTGTCCTCGCGGATCAGCGTGCCGGGGAAGTCGGACCCGATCGACATCTGCGCCATGCGATCGCGCGGTGTGGTGTCCCCGCGCACGTCGATAACGATCGCGCGCGCCGCCGCACGTTGCGCCGTCCCCGGGACGCTGCTCGCCGGCGTCACGATCAGCCCCAACGCCATCGCCGGGGCGAGCATCGCGCGTCGCAGGAAACCGCCCGTCGGAACGGTCATCATTTCGCTGCCTGCACGATGGCCTCGACGATATCGGCATGGACCACGCGGGCCGCCGCGCGATCGAACAGGCCGAGGGTGTGATTGCCGGTCGGACCATTGTCCCAATAGATCGGGACCATGCCGTGCTGCACCGCCGACCGGGTGACATAACGGTCCCATGCGGTCCGGTACTTGCCGGCCGGATCATACTCCGTCTTGGCGATCGCGCCATATTCGCCCAGAATGACGGGAATGCCCCGGTCGGCGAAGGTCACCTTCACCTTCCGGAACGCCGCATCGACCCCCTCTTCGTTCCCCCACGCCTGAACGGCCTTCGGGTCGGTCGCGCCCGCGCCCCATTGCCAGATAGCGCTCTTCTCGTTCAGCGCGAAATCATAGGGGTCGTAATAATGCACCTCCATCATCATCCGTCCGACAACGCTGTCGGTCGGCAGCGTGGCGTTGCACGCGATGGTGTGGTCGATGTTGGTATTATAGCCCTGCACGATCAGATAGCGGCTGGCATTGCCGCCGCCGGTCGCGCGCACCGCGTCGACGAAGACCTTGTTGAAACCATTCTGTACGGCGCAATGTTCGGCGGTTGGCGCGTTGTAATTGTCCTTGACCATGACTTCGTTGGTACCCGCGAACAACAGGCGGTCGTCCTGATCGCGGAACCGGGTCGCGATCTGCGTCCAGAAGGTCTTGAGCCGCGCATTGGCTGCCGCCTGATCGGCATAGGTCGGTTGCAGCCAGCCCCCGTCCCAATGGACGTTGATAATGACGATCAGCCCGGCCTGGCGCGCCTGATCGACCACCTGCGCGACGCGGTCGAACCATGCCGCCCCGATCCGGTCGTTGGCGTCGGCATATTGTTTCCACGAAACGGGCACGCGGATGCTCTTGAAACCCGCCGCGGCGACCGCGTTCAACAGCGCCTGCGATACCGCCGGATTGCCCCATGCCGTCTCCTGCGAGACGGTCGTCGGGGCGGGCGCGCCACCGATCGCCTCCAGCGAGTTACCGAGGTTCCAGCCGGGCACCATCTGCGCGGCGAACTGCGTCGCGGTCATCGTCGGTGACGGCGTCGCGACCGGTATCGGTGTCGGTGTCGGCGTGACCGTCGCGGTTGGCGGGGCCGACACGCTTCCCGACGCATTGCCGGTGCCGGAACAGCCGGTGATCAGCCCGATCGCGAACACGGCGAGGCCGGCGTTCCAACCGGTACGCGGTGAAAGCCACGAATGCTGCACGATATCGGTCATCCTCTTCCTGACAATGTTTGTTTATACGGCGTTTGTTCATACGGCGGGAGCCGAATTGTTAGCCCCGACCCATCGCGCCGCGACGTCCTGACTATCGGCGAACGGGACCATGCGGGCAAGATGGCGTTCGGCGCGTCTCGCTTCGCGGTCGGACGACCATCGCACAAGACCTTTCGACAAAAGCCCCACCCTTGTACCATCCGAATGGCCGACAGAATTGTGGTCGAAGGAAAGCATTGTCGGTCGCCGACGACCGACGCAACGTCGATCGCGGTTAATAGCGGCGCAATCCGGGCAGAAAAACGCCGTTCCCAATATTCGGCGAAGCGGCCTCCGACAGTATGACGCGTCGATCGATCGGCCGTAATCCCGACTAACGACAGCGGCACCCGCTACGAATCAAGATCGATTGCGGGAACAAGCCTGGCGGAGGTCGTATTGCACTGGACGATATGGCAAAACGGCCGCATAGGACATGCAATATGCTGAGAACCAGAATGAAGCGGATCGCTGAAAAAAGCGAACGGACCGAGCAGCGTGTCGTCGCCATCGAAGCTGCGATCGTGGCGCTCGACAATGACGACCTTCTCGATCTTGCCGATATCTTCGATGCGAAGGCGGACAATCCGCTCAAGGAAATCGCCAAATTCGAAATGATGAAACGCGGGATCAGCCTTTAATCCGATCCGGATACAGGTGTAGATATTGAATCCGTATCATTTCGATCTAATGTAAACATAACAATAGTACCGGATGTAACCGAATGACCGAAGTAACGAACACGATCGAACTCGCAACCGAACTGACGATAGCGTGGCTCGGCAATTCCAATACGCGCGTGACCACGACCGACGTACCGGCATTCCTTCAGGCGATGCACGACACGTTGACGAAGCTCGACGCGCCCGAGACCGCCGTCGCCGAAACGCGGCACGAGAACGAGGAATATGTGCCGGCAGTGTCGGTGCGCAAATCGCTTGCTTCGCCGGACCACATCCTGTCGATGATCGACGGAAAGCCCTATCGTACGCTGCGTCGCCATCTTTCGAGCAACGGCCTGACCGCGGACGAATATCGCAAGCGATACAATCTGAAGGCCGACTATCCGATGGTCGCGCCGACCTACAGCGAAAGCCGTCGGGCGATGGCCAAGACGATCGGCCTCGGTCGCAAGCCGCGCGGCGCGGCCGCAAGCGAAGAATAGAGACAGCCCTGTCTGCAACGGCGCATCCGCGCCGCTGCAGATACGAGGCTTATCTACTCCGCCGTGGTGGCTGCGTGATCCGTCCGGTGATGACGGCAGTCGCGAACGGGGAACCACGGCGGGAATGCCCCCCACATCACAGGCGCAGCCCGAACCGCGGTGCCAGCACGGTCATCGCCGAGTAGAGCACGATCGTCAGGATGCACCCCAGGGTCAGCGCCAGCCAGAACGGCAACCCCGCCCGCAAAAGCGCGGGGATGAGCAGGAACATCGGCAGCGACGGGAGGACGTACCAGAAGGTCGCCCCGGCATGCGCGGCCATGTTCTCGGCATCGGGCTTGTCGCGCCACAGCCAGATCATGCCGAGCACCGACACCAGCGGCAGCGAGGCGATCAGCGCGCCGAAGCCCGGAAACCGCTTCGCCACTTCGGATGCAGCCGCGATCAGGATACCCGACACCAGCGCCTTGACGACAAGGTAGAACATCAGCGCGCATCCTCCTCGCCAATACGCGACGCCAGCTTCGTCAGACGATGCGGCAGATCGCTCGCGACCCGACGGGCATCGCCCGGCCGCAGATTGCGCCAGCGCCGGACTTCGTCGCGCGTACGTCCACACCCCCGACACCAACCGGTACGGGCATCGAAACCGCAGAGTTCGACACAAGGCGAGCGCATCAACATCCATCCCGTTGCATAGGGTATCCCCCTATACTATACGGCCCGTTGGCACCAGCGAGAAGCTGTGCCCTGCCCGACCGGCCGCGTGAGGAAAGAAAATGGCGCATATCAACGATCATCGCGAGGCGCTGCTCGCCCGCGTGAAGCGGATCGCGGGGCAGGTCAACGCGGTCGAACGGAAACTGGAAACCGACGCCGACTGTGCGGAAGTTCTCCACCTTGTTGCCGCCGTACGCGGCGCGGTGAACGGCCTGCTCGACGAGATCATCGTCGAACACTTAGAGGCGCATGTCGCCGACGACCGGCTGTCGGCTGAGGAACGCCGCAAGGGTGCCGACGACCTGATGACCGTCATCCGCCGGTACGCCAAGTGAAGGGGCCGACCGCGATGCTGCCCGATACCGAACACCTCCGGCACGACCATGTCTTCCTCGGCGCGGCGCACGATGCGAACGCGCGCCGGACGGTGTGGGTCGTCCTGCTGACCGCCGCGATGATGATCGGCGAGATTGCCGCGGGCTATCTCACGGGATCGATGGCGCTGCTGGCCGATGGGTTCCACATGGCGACCCATGCCGGCGCGCTCGGCATCGCGGCCGCCGCCTATGCCTATGCGAAGCGTCACGCGCACAGCAGCGCCTATAGTTTCGGAACCGGCAAGGTCGGCGACCTTGCCGGTTTCGCCTCCGCCATGGTCCTCGGGCTGGTCGCGCTGGGGATCGGCGTCGAATCGATCCTGCGCCTGTTCCAACCGATCGACGTCGCGTTCGGTGAGGCTACATGGATCGCGGCGCTCGGCCTGCTGGTCAACATCGCTTCCGCCTTTCTGCTGTCCGGCGGGCATGGGCACGATCATGGACATCATCACGGTCACCATCACGGCCACGATCACCACGGCCATCATCATGGCCATGGCGGCGACAACAATATGCGCTCGGCCTATGTCCATGTTCTGGCGGATGCGTTGACGTCGGTGCTGGCGATCGCGGCCTTGCTCGCGGGACGTTATCTCGGCTGGATCTGGATGGACCCGGTCATGGGGATCGTCGGCGGGATCGTGATCGCACGCTGGTCGTGGTCGCTGATGCGCGATACCGCCGGGGTCCTGCTCGACCGGACCGACGACCATGTCGCGCAGGAGGTCCGGGAATGCGTCGAAATCGGCGACGCGAGGATCGTCGACCTCCACGTCTGGCGGGTCGGACCCGACGCACGTTCCGCCATCGTCAGCGTCGCCGCGACGGGCAATGTCGACCCCGGCGAGATCCGGCGTCGGCTCCAGCCCGTGCACGAACTCGAGCATCTGACCGTCGAGGTAACGTCCGTCTGAAGGGCGGTGCCGGCCACCGTCGCTCGCGCCCTTCATTTCAGCCTGCAAATAATCTGACGCGGCTCCGTCACCAAGGTGAAATGGACAGCGGTTAGCGGCCCCGAACAGGACGGTACGCGATATCCGCCGTCCAAAGGGGAATTGCATGTTACCGTTTCTGCGCCTGCTTCGCGCCACGACCGCGCTTGCCTTCGTCGTCGCCACGCCGTTCGCCGCCCATGCGCAGACCGCCGAGAGCACGGCCGGAACCGATCCGGAGGCGGATGCCGAAATCGTCGTCAACGGCAGCTATGCGCGCAGCCTGTCGGCGGCGATCGAGACCAAGCGCCGCGCCGCGTACGGCGTCGATTCGATCAATTCGACCGACATCGGCAAATTCCCGACGCAGAACGTCGCCGAAGCGTTGCAGCTGATCCCCGGCGTCGCCATCACTCGCCCGCGCGGCGAGGGGCTGTACGTCAGCGTCCGCGGTCTGGGACCGCAGTTCCAGAACACGCAGCTCAACGGGCGCAGCGTCGCGCTCAACGACCTGATCGAAAATGGCGGCGCGCAGGGACGGCAGTTCCGGTTCGAAATGCTGCCCGCCGAATTCACCGCCAGCATCGACGTCATCAAGACGCCGACCGCCGACATGGTCGAAGGGGCGCTGGGCGGCAATATCGACGTCAAGACCTTCCATCCGCTCGACACCGGCAACACCACGACGATCAACCTGCGCGGCACCTACACGTCGCAGACCCATGACGTCCGCCCGAACATGACCGCGCTGACCAGTGCCAAGAACGATGACGGCACCTTCGGCGTGCTGGCCGGCGTGCAATATTGGGGCAAGACGGTCCGCAACGATCGCTTCATGAATTTCGGATGGCTGCTGAACCGCTACACGGCGGCCGGCGCGGGTGGCCTTGCCGCCGGGCTGTATTCGCCGACGCGCACCCGCCCGACCGTCGAGACCGAGGACCGCAAACGCGTGTCGGGCATCGTCTCGGCGCAGTGGCGGCCGTCGCCCGAACTGGAAACGACGCTCGACATCCTCGCGACGCAGCTCGACGTCGCCTATGACGAATTCGGCCTCGATATCTATCCGGACGATTCGGGGACGTCGGTCGTGCCGGGGTCGGCCGTGATCGAAGGCGACACGCTGGTCGCCGCGACGATCAACCGCGCCCGGTTCATGGCGTCGCGCGAATACAGCCTGAACCGCCACGACCTGCTGACCATCGGGTTGAAGCAGGTGTGGAATCCCGACCGCTGGCACCTGTCGCTGAACGGCAACTGGTCGAGCGCGCACAGCTATCATCCCGATTATCGCCGGGGCACGGTGCGCAGTCGCGCCTTCTTCAACGGGCCGCTCACCTATGATGCGCGCGGTGGGTACAAGGTCATGCCGACCTTCACGACCACCGTCGATGTCACCAATCCGGCCAGCTACGCCCTCTACCCGTTCAATATCGCGCCCAAGGACAGCAAGGACTGGGACAGCTATGTCCGCGGCGACGTGGCGCGCGATTTCGATGGCTTCCTGTCGAAACTGGCGGCCGGCGGCGAATATCACTGGCGCAAGCGGGACTATTTCCGGCGCGACTACAACGTCAATCCCGCCAGCGGCACCCCGCTCGCCGTCCTGGGCGGCGGCGGGTATGAGGCGATGCCGTACGACGATTTCCTGAAAGGCGTCGACGGCAATGCCCCGCGCAACTGGCTGGTGCCGGTGACCGAGGCGTATCTCGCACGGTTCTTCACGCCTGCTGTCGAAAATAGCGCCCTGACGCTCGGCGATCGCCGGTCGTCGTTCGTGGTCACCGAAAAGATCGCCGCCGCCTATGTCCGCGCCGATTACGACTTCGGCGTCGGCGGCGTGCCCATCACCGGCAATATCGGCGCGCGCTATGTTCACACCGATCAGGTGTCGAGCGGGACGCTGACCAGCGGCACGACCTTCACGCCGGTTAGCTTTCCCAAGACGTTCAATAACGTCCTGCCAAGCTTCAACCTACGCGCCGAGCTGCAGCCGACGCTGGTCGCGCGCTTGGCGGCCAGCCGGGTGCTGACCCGGCCGAACGTCACCGACACGGCCCCGCGCATCACGGTGTCGACCGATGCCCCGACGGCAAGCGGCGGCAATCCGGAACTCGTTCCCTTCCTCGCCACCCAGGTCGACGGGTCGCTTGAATGGTATTTCGCGCGCACGGGCATGTTGTCGGGCGCAGTATTCTACAAGACGCTGGACGATTACATCACCCAGCAGAATACCGAGATCACGATCCCCGGCCGTGGCCTCGTCCGCCTCGCGACACAGGTGAACGGCGGCCGGGCCAAGGTATATGGTGCGGAAGTGGCCTATACGCAGGTGTTCAGCTTCCTGCCCGCGCCGCTAAATGGTCTCGGGATGCAGGGGTCGTACACCCACACCTCGGTACAGGCGGAATATACCGCGGGATCGCGGACGATCCGCGACCAGCTGCTCGGCCTGTCGAAGAACAGCTTCAATCTAGTCGGCTTCTACGACAACGGTCCGGTATCGGCGCGCCTGTCCTATGTCTGGCGCGACAAATATCTCTCGGGCACCGGCAGCACGACGCAGGCACCGACCTATGTCGATGCGTTCGGCTCGCTCGACGGCAATCTGTCGCTGCGCGCGAACGATCAGGTGACCGTCAGCCTCGAAGGGATCAACCTCGCCGGGGCGCGGCAATATACCTATAACGACAGCAAGGCCCGGTTCGGCGAGATCAACTATTACGGCCGGACGATCCTGTTCGGCGTGCGCACCGCGTTCTGATGCGCATCGCCGCCCTGCTGGCTGCCGCCGTCGCCTGCACAGCGGCGGCCCCGCGCCCGCCGCTGCGGATGAACGACGTACAGGTCGTTGGCTCGCACAACAGCTTCAAGCGCCGCATCCCCGGTGCGGTGATGGCGGCGATCCGGACGCGATCGCCGGCGGAGGCCGATGCGCTGGATTATGACCATCTGTCGCTGACCGCGCAGCTTGATCGCGGCGTACGCCAGCTCGAACTCGATATCTTCGCCGACCCGGCGGGCGGGCGCTATGCCGACCCCGCCGGCGAACGGCTGGCAAGGGCGGCGGGCGAAGCGACCGGGTTCGATCGTGCGGCGATGCTGCGGCCGGGGTTCAAGGTGTTCCACATTCCCGACGTCGACTATCTGTCGGGCTGCGTCACCTTTCGCCGGTGCCTGAAGGAAATCGACGACTGGTCGCGCGCGCATCCGCGCCATCTGCCGATCATGATTACGATCAACGCCGCCGACCGGCCGTCGGGACGCGCCGGGATCACCGATCCGCTCCCGCTCACCGCGCCGCTGCTGAACGCGCTGGACGACGAGATCCGCACGACGCTGGCACCCGGCAGGATCGTCACGCCGGACGAGGTGCGCGGGACCGCGCCGACCCTGCGCGACGGCGTCCGCACACAGGGCTGGCCGATGCTGGATCGCACGCGCGGACAGCTGTATTTCGTCCTCGACGTGCGGCCGGAGGTCGGCGAGCTCTATCGTACCGGCCACCCTTCGCTGCGGGGGCGTCCGATCTTCGGATGGTATGACACCGCCACCGCCGAAGGGGTGGTGCAGATCGTGCAGGACCCGCTGGTCGACGGGGCCAGAATCCGCGACTGGGTACGGCAGGGCGTGATCGTGCGGACACGCAGCGACCTGCCGACCACCGACGCCCGTACCGGCAGCCACACCCGCGCCGAGGCAGCGGCGGCGAGCGGGGCGCAGGCGGTCAGCACCGACTATTATCCCGGTGCGCCCCTGCGGTCGGGAGTCGACTTCAAGGTGACACTGCCCGGTGGCGTCATGGAGCGGTGCAATCCGGTGTTGCGGGCAGCGCCCTGCTCGCTGTCGCAAGGCGGGGTGGCTGCGAAGCGTGAACCCGTCCACACGGCAGGACACCCGTGATCCCATAACCGATCACGCTTGGGGGCGGGAAGGTCGTATTTCCGCCCCGAAGTGATCTGCTGCCGATCGGCTCGTCCCCACTAAGGCTGCGCCGAAATCAGACGCCGGCAGGCACCTCGGCCGTCATGCGAACCGACTGTGCCTCGCGAAGACCGGCCGCCAGTTCGTCCTTGCGGAACGGCTTGCTCAATCGCGGCAAGGCCGGGTCGAGCCCCTCGATATCGGCATAGCCCGATACGAGAAGCGTCGGCGTTCCCGGCCGCAGCGTCCGGATCCGCCGGATCAGATCGGTCCCGCTGATGCCGGGCATCAAATGGTCGGTGACGACGAGGTCGAAGGGCCGGCCTTCCTCGACGAACCGCATCGCGGCTTCGCCAGACTCGGCTTCGATAACGGCATAGCCGAGGTCGGACAGCATCTCGGCGGTGCTCATCCGCACCAGCCGCTCATCGTCGACCACTAGCACCACCCCCGATGCGGTCGTCGGTGCGATGGCGTCCGGCACCCGACCGGCTTCGGCCGCCGTCGCGCTCTGCGGTAGCCACAGTTCGACATTGGTGCCCAGACCCGGGCTGCTCTGGATGGTGAGCGCCCCGCCCAGCTGCGAGGCAAGGCCATGGACCATGGACAGGCCCAGCCCGGTCCCCTTGCCCACCCCCTTGGTGGAAAAGAACGGTTCGATCGCCCGTGCCTGCGTTTCGCTGTCCATCCCCAGCCCCGTATCGGCGACCGACAGGCGCAGATAATGGCCGGTCCGCAGGTTGGCGCGATGCGCCGTCCGGTTCGATTCGCGGCTTGCCGAAATGCGCAGCGTGCCACCGTCCGGCATGGCGTCGCGCGCATTCACCGCAAGGTTAAGGATCGCCATTTCGAGCTGGTTCGGGTCCGCCTTGGCCGGCGGCAGATCGGCCGGGGCATCGACGATCACCCGGATCTGCGGCCCGGTCGTGCTCGCCACCAGGTCCCCCATGCCCTCGATCAGCGCCGCGACATCGACCGGCACGGGTTGCAGCGGCTGCCGCCGCGCGAACGCCAGCAGCCGTTGCACCAGCGTCCGCGCACGTTCCGCCGATTGCACCGCGCCGTCGATCAGCCGCCGCTCACGCTCGTTGCCCAGCCCCTTGCGCTGCAGCATGTCGAGGCTGCCGAGGATGGGGGTGAGCAGGTTGTTGAAGTCGTGCGCGACGCCGCCGGTCAACTGGCCCATCGCCTCCATCTTCTGGCTTTGACGCAGCGCCGCCTGCGCCTCCTCGCGCGCGCGGATCGCCGCGTCGACCCGCGCCTCCAGCGTTGCGTTGAGCTCGCGCAGCGCGTCCTGCGCCTCCCTGCGCGCGGTGATCTCCAGCGCGGTGCCGGCCACCCGGATGCAGTTGCCCTGATCGTCGAAGATACCGCGCCCCTTGGCCGACACCCACCGGATGACGCCGTCTTCCCGGCCGATGCTCCGATATTCGACGTCGTAATACGCCCGTCGCGCGGGATCGGTCGCGGCGGCGAACGCCTGCGACGTGACGTCGCGGTCGTCGGGGTGCAGGCCGTCGTAAAAGTCCTTGAGGGTGACCGGCGTATCGGGGGCGATGCCGAACATCGCCTTCGTACGCGGTGGCCAGATCAGCTCGTCCGCGACCAGATCGACGTCCCAGAAGCCGACATCGGCGTTGTCGACGGCCAGCCGAAGCCGCTCCTCGCTCGTCCGAAGCCTTGCCTCCGCCCCGATCCGCTCGACATGCACCCAGCAGCGATCGGCCACCTCCTTGACCAGCTCGATCTCCTCGACGGTCCACCGCCGCGCGCGATCCTGATGGACCGCCATCATCGCGGCGAGCCGACCGTCCTTGATGAGCGGACAGCAGATGATCGCGTTGATGCCGATCGCGTGAAACATTTCGCGCCCGTCGCCCGGACCGATGTCCACAGCGATGTCGCGCAGGACGATCGGCGATCCGGACCGGAGCGCCGCCGCCGCATCCGGCCCGAAGCGATCGAGACTGTATTCGCCGGCCGAACTGTCATGCTCGGGGGCCGTATAATCGCTGCGGATCCAGAAGCGGTCGCCATCGGCATGCACATCGGCATAGGCGCAACGCGAAGCGCCGAGCACGGTCCCGAGCGCGGTCGTGGCGATGGTCATCGCCTCCGTCGCGCGGCCGGCGACGAACAGCCGATCGTTGAGATCGCTGAAGAAGCGGACGCGCGTTTCCCGACGCGCCATGCCCCGCAGCACGCGCTCCAGTTGCACCGCCGCCAGCGCCAGCAACAGCACGATCAGCGTGACGAGGCTGATCGCCGTGGCCAGAAACGCCGGATGCAGACCCGTCACGCCGCCTGCGGCGACATCGGGCGCGTGCGCCTGCGTGAACGTCGCGGCATACATGCCCGAATAGTGCATGCCGGCGATTGCCATGCCCATCACCACGGCGGCGATGGCGCGGCGACCGACCTGCTGGTCCCGCGTCGCGAGCCGGACCGCGCCGGTGGCGGCACCGATCGCGACAATGACCGAGATCGCCACCCATAACGGATCGTAGCGGACGATGGCCGGCATCCGCATCGCCGCCATGCCGACATAGTGCATCGTCGCGACACCCGCACCGATCAGGACGCCCGCGACCAGCGTCCGGCGCGTCGTCGGTGCCGACCAGTCGATCAGCGCAAGGCCGCCGCCCGTAAAGCCGATCGCGAGCGCCAGCGAGACGAGGGTCGGCACGAGGTCGTAGCGCACGACCATGCCCGGCATGCTGAAGGCGAGCATCGCGACGAAGTGCATCGACCAGATGCCGCCGCCCAGCGCCGTCGCCGCGCTGGCCAGCCACACGCGCCGGGCACGATCCCGCGACTCGCGAACCCGTCCGGCGAGGGTGAGCGCGGTGAAGGCGGCGATGATCGCGACGATCGTCGACAGGATGACGAGATATGAATCATGAACGCCGTGAAGGACCATGGCGATAACGATTTCACACGTCCCGGCACTTCGCAACCTCGGCGGCGATCGGCCGGTTCAGACCCGTTGCCATGCGCCCGACGACCGCCGTGCCCGGAAACGACGTCGGCGATGGAAACTCCGATGGTCCATGGCGGTTGAACCGTCATGACCCTGTCCACCGTTCCCTATGCCATCGTCGTCGAGGACGACCCGATCATCATGATGGAGACGACCTATATCCTTGAGGATGCCGGGTTCCGTGTTCATGAAAGCTTCGACGGCGATGAAGCGGTCGTCCTGCTTGAGGAACATTGGGAAAGTACGGTGCTCCTGTTTTCCGACGTCGACATGCCGGGATCGATAAACGGTTTCGCGCTCGCGCGACAGGTCGCGGTGCGGTGGCCGCAGATCGAGATCGTCATCGCGTCCGGTCATGTCTCCCCCGCCGAAGGCGACATGCCGGAGCGGGCGACGTTCATCACCAAGCCGTTCAACCAGCGCATGGTGCATGAACATCTCAACAAGATCCTGCCGGACGACAAGAAACCCGAGCCGCTGAAAAAGGCGGTGTAGGCGGGGCGGGACGCCGGCAACGCGGCGGCAGTCTTTCGCGCTGGCCGCCGGCATCCGTGCACCGGCGACCATCGCACCCTCGCGCTGTTCGTCCCCCTACTTCTTGACCGGCACGGTCGCGAGATCGCGGTCGATCGTCGCCAGCAACGGGTCGGTAAACTGGTCGGGCAGATAGGTCTGCAGCCCGTACAGCGTCGTGCCCCGCGCCATGTCGAGCTGCGGGTTCTTCAGGAACGCCGGCACATGCCGTTCCAGCACCGCGCGGGTCGCGGGATTGTCGAGCAACTCGCCGATCGGCGTCGTCAGCGTGGTATAGCGCCCCGATGCCTTGGCGGCCGCCAGTGCCTGTGACAGGCGGTCGATGTCCGCACCCCACGGGTCGCGCGCGACCACGACCTTGCCGTCGGCGGCGAAGTCGGCGAGCGTGTCGCTGGCACGGGTATAGCGCGGCCACCCCGGCAGCCCGCCGCCGTTCGGGTCGCCCCGCTTGACGAAATTGCCGAGGTAGCCGCTCATCGCCCGACCCACCCCTTCGTCCTTCGCGGTCGTCTGCGCACCATATTTGATCCGGGTGTTGTCGAAGAAATAGGGGATATCGGTCGCGTGTTGCGCGCCGCCCTGCCCGACCGAATCCGCGACATAGGAAAAACGATACTCCCAGACGGGCACGCCCTTGTCGGCGATCATCGCCGATGCCTCGCGCCCACCTGCGATCATGAAACCGCTCTTGCCGCCGATATCGGCGCTGGTCGCCCCGATCATCATCGGCACCCGCGCGAAATTGCCCTGTTCATAGGCCTTGCGCAGGTCGACCACGACCTTGCCGTCGACGAACGGCCCCGAATTGGTCGGTGCCGCGCCCCGACCCGACATCTGCGCCATGTTGAGACCGTCGAGCACGTCCTCGGCCGACAGCGCGCGCAACCGTTGCAGTGCGTCGGGGGCGGCGGGATCGATCCCCTTGGTCTTTGCAAAATTGCCGCCGATCTTCTCGACATCCGCCAGCGTGTTGGGGCTGAACGCCTTCGCATCGCCGCCCGACATCACCACCGCCTTGTTGAACAGTCCCTTCGCCTCGGGTGAGGTAACGAGCGCATGGACCGAGATGCCGCCGGCGCTCTCGCCCGAGATGGTCACGTTCGCCGGGTCGCCGCCGAATGCCGCGACGTTGCGCTTCACCCATTGCAGCGCCGCGACCTGATCCATGATCCCGTAATTGCCCAGCCGCCCGCCATCGGCGTTCTGCGCGGTCAGTTGCGGCAATGCGAAGGTGCCGAAGCGCCCGAGGCGGTAGTTGAAGCTGACGAATACCATCCCCTTCTTCGCCATGTTCGCACCGGCGTAGGTCGGCGGCGATGCGCCGCCGTTCACGAAGCCCCCGCCATAGATCCAGACCAGCACCGGCAGCTTGCCCTTCGCACCCGCCGGGCGCCAGACATTGGCGTAGAGGCAATCCTCCGCCGGGGTGGTGCCGAGCGGGGCGGCGTCGCTCGGGAACGGCTTCTGCATGCAGTCCGAGCTATATTGGGTCGCATCGCGCACCCCGGTCCATTTCGCCGCCGGTTGCGGCGCGCGCCAGCGTAGCGGGCCGACCGGCGGGGCGGCGAAGGGAATACCCTTCCAGCTTTCGACGCCATCGGTGGCCTGACCGCGCACGGCACCGTCGACGGTACGGACGGTCGGACCGGCGGGCTGCGCGGCGGCGGGGATGGCGGTCAGGGCAGTGGCGACGATCAGCGCGTTGACGATGCGGTTCATCGGGCAGGACTCCGTAGACGAGGGGATGTTCGCGAAACGAGCGGCGGCGTGGCGGGCGCGCATCATGCCGGTGCCTCGATATCCAGCGCCGGCATCGAACCGCCCGGCACCGTGCCAACGGCGTCGAGCGTCAGCGAGCGGGTGACGCCGCTACCGAGCGCGCAACGCCGCGCCGAACCCAAGGCTGCGCTGATCCGGCCCAGAGCGGCATCGGTCCTTACCTCGAAGCACGGGACCGCAACGATACACATGCCCGCGACCGGTACGACCGGCGGCGCTATGCCCCCGGACAGCATCGCGGCAAGCAACGCCACGATCGCAACGAGCCCGATCGGTGCCAACATCCCCGCCCCCTTTTACCGGGGGGTCGGTCCGCTACCCGCGGCGTCCGCCCCCCTTGCCCAACGGTATCGACGCACAGGCACGAGAAGGGAAGCGGTATATTGCGATCGACCGACCCCTATCTTACCGGAATCGTTCCGACAATCGTCCGTATGAGTACCTAGCCGCCGGTGCCGCTGGCGACATCCACTTCATACGCATCGCCGATGACGACCCCGACCCGCTGGTGCAGGCCCTCCGGCTCGATATCGAGGATCGACCGATAGCCATCGGTCGCCTTCCCGCCGGCCTGTTCGATCAGCATCGCCATCGGGTTCGCCTCGTACAGCAACCGCAGTCGTGCCTTGCCCGGGTCGCGATGGTCGGAAGGGTAGAGAAACACGCCGCCACGCTTCAGGATGCGGTGGATGTCCGCGACCATCGATGCGGTCCAGCGCATGTTGTAATCGACGCCGCCCGGCCCCTCGGACCCCTGGATGCGATCCTCGATATAGCGGGCGATGTCCGGCGACCATTGGCGGCGGCGCGCCATGTTGATCGCGAATTCGCGGGTGCCCGCCGGAATACGCATCCGCCCGTCGGTCAGCCGCCACGAACCGACTTCGCGGTCCAGCGTGAATTCGAACACGCCGTCGCCGACGGTCAGCACCAGCAACGTCTGCGGCCCATAGATCGCATAGCCCGCCGCCACCTGCTCGCGCCCGGCCTGCAGGAAATCGGCCTCGGTCACGTCGCGGCCGGCGCAATCCTCGGGCGCGCGCAGCACCGAAAAGATCGTTCCGACCGACAGGTCGACATCGACGTTGCTCGACCCGTCGATCGGATCGAACAGCAGGAGATATTCGCCCTTGGGATAGCGGTTGGGGATGCGGTGGATCGTCTCCATCTCTTCGGACGCCATGCCCGCCAGATGGCCGCCCCATTCATTGGCGTCGAGCAGCAGTTCGTTGGCGATCACGTCCAGCTTCTTCTGGACCTCGCCCTGCACATTCTCGCTGCTCAGCGCGCCGAGCACATCGCCCAGGGCACCCTTGGAAATCGCATGGCCGATCGTCTTGCACGCGCGCGCGACCGTTTCGATCAGCAGGCGCAGCTCGGCCGGGCAGCTTTCCGCATCGCGGCGCTGCTGTTCAATCAGAAACCGTGACAAGGTGATGGCCGGCTGCATCGCCGGCGGTTCGGGGTTCGTCATTCAGCTTCCTTTCGTCGTGCCTGCCGCATTCCAACCATGGCAGGCATCCGTTGCGCAAGCGCGACAGGTCGGAAAGAAAGGTGGCGGCCCTGTTTGCCGGAACCGTCGCCCAGTCCGAAAGGGACCATCGGCCCGCAATATGGCGTTTGGCTACCGACCAACCGTTCCGCCCTGGTCGACCAGATCGAACCACGCGGTGGCGCATGTCCGGCCGTTGACGAGCAACTCGACCATATGGCGTCCCGGATAATGCCGCCGCGTGCTGAAATCGCGGATCATCTGTCGCGTCGTCAGCGTCGCCACCGCGTTAGCCGACAGATCGAACGTCTTCAGCTTGAAGACCTTGGACGCGATCTTGCCGCGTGGCCGGGCATAGTGGACCCGGTAGTCGACCACCACGCGCTGATCGATCGACGCGGTCGATTGCAGGCGCACGTCGATGGCGATCGGTTCGCCAAGGCGGATCGTCGCGGGTTCGATCGCGAACCGATCGACGGCGACCTCGGCATCGTGGCTGGCACCGATCCGTTCGAGCGCGGCCGGATCGCCCTGTTTCACCAGCGTGCGCAGCGCGTGGCGGATGATCCATGCCGTATGCGGATCGTCGCCCGGCCAGCGCGAAACGTGCGCGACCAGCCAGTCGGGTCGATCCTTGCCGATGTCGTTCAGATGGTTCGCGACCGATTTGCGGACATAGGCGCTGGGATCGGCCCGCAGCGCATCGAGGATCGGCGCGGCCAGCGTCGGGTCCTGCCGGAACGCAGCAATGCGCGTGCCCCATGGCAGGCGCGGACGGCTCCCCTCGCTGGCCAGACGACGGACATGCGCGTCGTCGTGCCCCGCCCAGCGACGCATCGTGCGCAGCGTGCCGTCGATATCCTGGGCCAGGAACGGCCGGATCGCGAATTCGGCGCTGCCGAAGCGGGTCAGGTCGGCCAGCGCTGCCAGCGACCGGTCGGCATCGGCCAGACCATATCGCGGCACATATTCGGTGATCGCCATCGCCTGAAACGCATGGGTCAGGCGCGGTGCCATGGCGCGCAATATGTCGAGCGCCGCCGCATATTCGGCGGGCAGGGCGGGATGCAGCGCATCGGCGATATGGCGCACCCGCTCCATGACCGACAGCGCGTCGAGCCCGGCCATGGCGGCGGCGACGAACGCCTCGCGATCGAAGCGCGGTGACGCTGCGACGCCGGCATCGGCGATCGTCGCGATCGCGCCGGGGCCGAGCAGGTCCTTGAGCAAAGGGGACGTCGTCCGGGACATGGCGGCTCCACCAGCGGTATCCGCCATGCCGTACCCGTGCGCCCGCGCGCACCGCAAGGGTCAGGGCGTCAGGCGGAAATAATAGCTGTAGGTTCGCGGCGTGCCCGCCACCACGACATTGCTGATCGTCACGTCATAGGTCGTGTTCGCCGCCAGACCCGCCACGCTCCATTGCAGGTTGTTCGACAGCCCGTATCCGTCATTGTCATAGGCGATATTGCCCACGGTCAGCGCCGCGCCGTCGCGTGCCTTGATCACGATCGCCGCGTTGGCGAAACGAACCTGCGCGTTCGCGCCGAAATTGCGGCTCTTGTCGGCGATGACGGTGAACGACAGCAGCGCGCCGTTGGCGAAATAACGGGTGGGGTAATCCTGATACGGATAGGCCACGAAATCGGGCAAGGGACCGGCGGTGTTCTGGGTCGTGTTGATGACCTTGATCGACGCCCCGTCGGCGCGCCCGCGAATGGCTTCGTTCCCGGCGACGCGACCATAGGCGATGCTCGACAGGAACGGATAGAGCAGCCAGCGGCGATGCCCGATATTGTTGGCGATCAGGTTGTCGACGTCGGTCAGGAACCCGATCATGATGTCGGCATCCTGCGAATAGCGCAGGCCGGAGCCATAGCCGAGATAGATGTTGCTCTGTCCCGCGGCGGTCGCGCCCGCGCCGGTATAGCATTTCCAGTCGACCGGCGGCGTATGGCTGAGCTGGCCATTGGCAGCCATCATCAACGCCGACTGCATCGACGCCGCTTCCTCGGCAGTCGAATAGGTGACGGAAGGCAGGCCGTGACGGGCCCGAATATCATTCACCACCGCCAGCACCCGCACCCCCACCGCCGGTTTCAACTGCCCCGTCTGGCAGGCGGCGATGTTGGGGGTGGCGGTATAGAGTTGTTCGACCGAGGTCGCGAAATCCGCGCCGGCGGCCGGTTCGCGCACGGTCGCGACAGGGGATGGCGTCGGGGTCGGCGTAGGTGTCGGAGCGGGGGTGACGGCGGGCGCGACGATCGTTCCACTGCCGGACGTGCTACCCCCGCCACAACCCGGAACGAGCGCCAGCAGCAGCAGCGGCGCGACCCGACGAAGGCGTTGCCGGCGACCCGAGCCGGAGTCCGCAGGAAAAATGGAATGCATCATTCAAAGTCCTGCTGCGGCGATAACGGCACGATTTCCCCTGGCTACGTCGGACCGGGTTGCACTTCGGTAAACGCCGCGCACACCGGCAAAGCGTCCACGACGGGTGCGATCAGGCCCGGATACAGGCGAGCACCGCCCAGCGGCGGTTGCGGTGCACCGGGCGTACCCGCCAGCCGCAACCGGTCGCGTACAGGAACTGCCGGTGTAGCGAGGCGGCATGCTGCGCGAAGTCGTGAAAGTCGATGCGGTGATGCGCGAGGACCAGCGTCCCGCCCGGCCGCAGCACGCGGGCGACATCGCGCGCGGTGCGCCGCATCGCAAGGGAGGAAAGATAATAGAGCAGCTCGGCGACGACCACGCCGTCATAGGTCGCGCGCGGCAGTCGCCCCGGCACCGCGAGCCGGATCACGCGGGCGCGCGCCGTCCCGGCCAGCGCCTTCGCCACCAGCGTCGTTCCCGCCGCCGTCGCCTCGGTCGCATCGAGGCGCAGCGCACGCGGCGCGATGGCGACGCTGTTCGACCCGTTACCCGCCGCCAGTTCGAGGATGCGCCCCCATGGCCCCGGACCGATCGCATGCAGGATCGCCTGCCGCTTCACCGCCTCGTCGCGGTTGCGAAAGGTCTGCCACGGGTCGGGATCGGCGGCGAAGGTCCGTTCGAACCCGTCAAGGGTGATCGCCCTCATCGCCGCATCGCCGCAAAGACTTCGCCCGGACGGCTGAACGCGGCAATCTGTGCGGTGGTGAGGGCGAAGCCGTTCGGATCGTCGGTGATCCGTCCCGTCTGGGTACGATAGCGGCGGATGGCATGCCGCTTGGCAAGGCGTTCCTGCGCGGTCAGCGGCATCGGCCGGGCGGCGGGCAGGCGCTGCCCGGTCGGCCATACCGGATAGGCGAGCCAGCGGACGCCGTGCGCCGGTCGCGCGGCGGCGGCGACGGCGCGGTGGTCGGGATGGTGGTCGCGCGGCGACGGGGCCAGCGCCAGCACCGGTCGCGGCAGGGTGGCGAGAGCCCGCGCCACGGCCCGGCAGATCGCGCCACCATGCGCGGCGACATCGCCATCGGGCAGGTCGAGGAAAGTAATGACGCGGGCGGTCACGCCGATACGGTGCAGCGCCATCCGCGTCTCGCGTCGCCGTTCACGCACCAGTCGCTCGCGTGGCCATGCCGTGCTGCCGCGATGCGATCCGGCACCGTCGCTGACGATCAGCACGCGGACCGGCACGCCGCGCCGACGCATCCGCGCGATCAGGGCATGGCCGCCGATCGTCTCGTCATCGGGATGCGGCGCAACCATCAGCAGCCCGCCCGGCCGGATCACAGCGCCACCGTCAGCGTACCGGCGGCCACCGCCGCACCGACCAGCATCCGCTGCGCATCGGGGCCCGGCTGCCGCAGGTACATGGCAAGGTCGGTGATCCGCGCGGACAGCGGATGGTCGTGGAACAGCGCGGCGACGCCGACCGCCTCCTGTGCCACCGCGATCGCTTCCCCCCCGGCCGCATAGACGGCGGCGCGCGCGGCGGCCACGGCGGGCAGGCGCGTGGCATCGTCCGCGAACCATGCCGTCGCCGCCGTTCGCACCGCCCCGGCCGCCGCCTCGCCCAGCGCGTACAACCGGGCGAGCCGGCCCGTCTGATGCGGATCGGCGGCGCGGCCGGTCGTCACCAGATGATCGCGGACGCCATCGACAATGCCGACGACACCGCCCGCCTGCACTGCCGCAAAGCGCAGCGCACCGCCGCTGAACCATGGTTCGCGGACATAATCGCCGGGCGCACCGATGCGGTCGTCGGGCGCGATCGGCGATGCGGCCCAGCGCACGATGTGCGTTTCCGAACGCTGCATGCCGACCACGCGCCAGAAGCTACGGTCGATGGTGGGCGGAACGCGGGCGAGGTCGAGGAGCAGCAATTGCCGCCCGCCCGGCGCATCGACGCTGACCAGCGCATGGCTGAGAACCCCCGCGCCCGACGCGAAACTCTTGCCGCCATCGATCCGGTCGCCGTCGAGCCGCAGCCCGTCGCCCGGCAGATCGGCATTCCAGACACCCAGCGCCCCGCCGTCGCGCAGGATCGCGGCCAGCCGGGTACGCTGCGCCGCACTGCCATAGCGCGACACGATCTGCGCGGCATCGACATGGCCCTCGAACAATCGCCCGAGCGGCAGGTCCGCGCGCCCGACGCGGTAGAGGAGCCGCAACAGGGTGAGCAGCGCCGGCGCATCGGCGGGATCGGCCGGGTCGCCCAGTTCGGTGGTCAGTCCGGCGATCCGGTCGCGCAGGTCGCTCACGCCGCTGCCGCCGGGGTAGCGGTCAGCGCCGCGAGCGCGGCTTCGGCGGCGACGAACGGAATGTGGCGCATGCCGCCCGGCGGCACCGGCACGACGCGCATCGCGAACGCCTCCGCATTCGGGCAGTCGCGGGCGACGCCGAGCAGATGGTCGCGATCCAGCCCGACCTGCGCGCTCAACGCGACGAAATCGCCTCCCGCAAAGGCCCGGCGGGCGGCGGCGTGCAGGCGATATTGCCATAGCTGGTCGGCGGGATGCGCGACGCTGACCGACCCCAGACCATCGCGATCGAGATCGCACAATGTCGTCGCCAGTCCGCCGCGCACCCGCCCGACCCGCCGGTCGGAGGTATGGACGATACTCGCCGCATCGCGCCGCACGCGCAGCCCGGCGCGCGCCGCGTCGTCGACCAGTCGCGCATCTTCCCCCCGCGCCAGGGCCACGAACCCGCCGAGCGCGACATAGGTGGTGGCGCGCAGGCCCATATTGGCCCCGCTGGCATGATGATGGACGGCGGGTGCCTCCCACGCGACCGGATCGATCCGGCGGCGCAGCGCGTAGAGGTTGGCATAATGACGTTCGATCCGGTCCTGATCCGGATTGCCGCCCCGGCCGCTGCGGACCACATCGCCGACGACGAGGTCTGCCTGCTCCAGCGCCGCCGTCATTGCCGTTACCCAATCGGGGGCGGGCAGGCTGTCAGCATCGGTGGTCAGCAGGATCGCATCCCCCTGCCCCACGCTCGCCAGCCCCAGTCGCATCGCCCGGTCGCGTGCGCGGCCGGCATTGGCAGCGGCGCGATCGACGATCCCGACGATCAGCGGATGGCGACCGGTCGCACGATAGGCGGCGATCGGACCCTCGCTGGCGTCGGTGCAGCCGTCGAGCAAGAGGCATAGCGTCAGCGCGGTTTCGGGCGGGACGATCAACCGGTCGAGTGCCGCGAACAGGCGCGGCAACCGCTCCGCCTCGTCACGCGCCGGGATGCAGATCGCGACGGACACGACGGTCAACGGCCCCCTCCGCCGCGCTGTGTCGCCGGTCCCGTCTCGTCCTGTGCTACCATGTCGCTGTCCCCGCCGGTGATCCGATGCGATGGAGGGAATGCCCTCCAGACGATTGATATCGCTAGGGTAACGAACGGAGCGCGGTCGGTTCGGTTCCGCTATCGACCGATCGGCGACGGGTGGCACCCGCCGCCGTCCGGCTCAACCGAACAGTGCCAGAATACCGCGCGACGGATCGACCAGCCCTTCGTAGATCATGCGGCAGGCGACATAGACGATGACGGCAAGGCCGATATAGGCGACCCAGCGATAGCGTTCGATNGCCGCGCGACGGATCGACCAGCCCTTCGTAGATCATGCGGCAGGCGACATAGACGATGACGGCAAGGCCGATATAGGCGACCCAGCGATAGCGTTCGATCACCCGCGCCAGCCCGTTGGCGGCAAGCCCCATCAGCGCGACCGACAGGATCAGGCCGACGGCGAGGATGCCGGGATGCTCGCGCGCCGCGCCGGCGACCGCCAGCACATTGTCGAGGCTCATGCTGACATCGGCGACCGCCACCGCCCATGCGGCACTGGCGAAGCTGCGCGGGGCAGCGGCCTTGATCGCGCCGTGCTCGCCCGGCGTATCGTCATGATCGCGCAGTTCGCGCCACATCTTCCACGCTACCCACACCAGCAGCAGCCCGCCGGCAAAGACGAGGCCGGTGAGCTGCAACAACTGCGTCACGACCAGTGCAAAGGCGACGCGCAGGACCAGCGCCGCACCGACGCCGATCAGGATCACCTTGCGCCGCATGTCGGCGGGCAGGCCGGCGGCCAGCGCGCCGACGACGATCGCATTGTCGGCGGCCAGCATCACGTCGATCAGCACGACCTGCGTAAAGGCGGCAAGCGCGGACGGACTGCCGATATTGGCGAAGTCCGCGACGATATGGTTCCAAAGTTCGGTCATCGGTTCAACTCATGCAGGAAAGGCGAGCAGGATCATACCGTCAAACGGCAGGCCCCATGCAGACGCCCTGAAAGGATCGGCGTGCACCGCTGATGGTCAACCCGGCCGATCACCGCAAGACCGGATATGCACCCGGTATGGCATGCGAAGGGGGAGTGCCGGAAGCGATGCCGCAGGAACGGCGGGACGCGCTCGGACGAAATGTCTGCGAAAATGCCCAACTGCAAAAATGCCCAACAGCGCACCCCCGCGCAGGCGGGGGTCCAGAGTTCCAGGCGCAAGCCGTTGTTCTGCTTACCTCTGGACACCCGCCTTCGCGGGGGTACGGCGAGTTTCTGGCTCAGCGTACGACGTTCGCAAGGGTCTCGCTTACGCCAGGATAAAGGCGCGGTCTGGCTCCGTTCGGCATTTTCACCGCGGTCCGATGAAAGCGGGAATTGCAATCGCGGCCGACGGCCGTACCCTTCGGCCATATCGTCCGGTCGGGCCGGGGGCTCGCCCACCTTCCGTCCGGCACGACCATAGCATGGCTTTCGAGGGTTTGCCGATGTCCGATCCGTCCACGCCATGGCCCGCGACCACCCCGCCATCGGGCACAGAACGCCTGATCCTGAATGCCGAACGCGGCGACGCCGACGATCCTGCGCTCGACCTGTCGGCGGCGGCGCGGCATGGGCAGACGATGTTCTCGGCAGCGACGAGGGCGTCCGGCTCGAACGGCTGATCGGCGATGGCGAGGGTGGCTGGGGGCAGCATCGCCGCTTCCCGCTCGACGCGATCCTCGACCTCGACGCGTCGGGCGAGGCCGATATCGAGGGGCTGGCCGAGGAGCATGGCTGGCTATGGGTGCTGGGATCGCATGCCCGGACCCGGCCGAAGATCGGCAAGCAGGGCGACGACCGGATCGACCTGACCCAGTTCGCCACGCTGAAGAATACCCGGCCGCGCTGCCTGCTCGCGCGCCTGCCGCTGGCCGCCGACCCCGAACTGGACGGCGCGGTGCTGCCGGTGCGGCGCGACGGCGATCGCCGCGCGGGGATGCTGCGTCAGACAAAATATGGCAACCGGCTGTCGCGGCTGATGCAGGAAAGCGCGCTGCTGCGCCCCTTCACCCGCATCGCCGCCAAGGAAGGCGGCGTCGATCTGGAGGGGATCGCGGTCGCCGGCAACCGCATCGCCATCGGCATGCGCGGTCCGGTGATCCAGACCTATGCCGTGCTGCTGGAGGTGGAGGTCGTGCCGACCCGGACCGGTCGCCTCAAGATCCTCGGCCCGATGCACATCCGCCTGCTGGAACTCGACGGCCTCGGCATTCGCGACCTGAAGCGCGACGGGGCCGACCTGCTGATCCTCGCCGGCCCGACCACCGGGCTGGACGGGCCGTGCGCCGTGTATCGGTGGACGGACTGGCTCGGCGATCCGCCCCGGCATGACCAGATCGTGCGGCGGCACCGGCCGGACCGAATCATCGACCTGCCGTTCGGGCGCGGCGACGATCATCCGGAGGGGCTGGTGCTCCTCGACCTGCCGGAGGGGCGACGCGACCTGCTGGTCATCTGCGACAGCCCCGCCGCCGCGCGGATCGACCGGACGACGCACAGTGTCCGCTGCGACCGCTTTCGCCTGCCCGACCGGGATGGGTGACCCGATTACCCACCCACCACGATGCGTGGCAGCGTCCGGATCGGCTCGACGGTGATCTCCCGAAACCATGTCTCCGCCCCCTCCGACTGGAGCTGGATGCGGCCATGGGTGAGCGGTTGCCGGCGGCCATCGGCGGCGATGGTGGCGAGGTCGCGGACTTCGGCGACGGGCACGCCGTTGACGACATGCACCGCGCGGTCGCCGACGACGTACAGGTCGATCGTGTTCCATTCGCCGACCGGCCGTTCGGCATCGGTCGCCGCCTCGACATTCCAGGTCGGGGTGCCGTTGACGATATCGATCGTGCGCCCGCCTGCGCGATAGCGAAGGTGCGGCGCGATCAGCGACGGGTCGAAGCCGACATCGGTATGCCCGCGCAGCTTCGGACCGACCGCGACGATCATCCCGGTCGACCCGGTCATGATCTCGAACTCCGCCGATGGCTGCCAGGTGCCGAACACTTCGCCGGGCGTCCCGTGCGTATGATAGAGCAGGCCGTTGTTGCGCGGCTGCGTCTCGCGCGGGGCATAGGTCTTCGCGCCCCATTTGAAGCGCAGGCGCAGGTGATAGTCGCGCAGGTCGGCCCGGTGGACCAGGCTGCCCCATGTCTCGCCCCTGACCCAGATCGCCGGGGTGCCATCGATCATCCGCACGGCGAAATCGCCGCTGGTATCGCGGCTCGTCCCGACCGGCTTGTCGGGTGGGTTGCGATAGGTCAACGCCGGATCGGCATAGCCGAGCCATGGCTGCCAGTCCTTCAGCGTCCGCCCGTCGAACAATGCGACCTTCCTGCCCGCCGGCTTCGGCAGGTCGACCAGCGTCAGCCGTTGCGGCGTCGTCGCCGGTTCGCCGGCGATGGCGCGCGCGGCTTCCTTACTATTCTGCGCCACCGCCGGACCGGCCAGCGACAGCGCCACGGCAAGGACGATCCGCCCGCCGCGCACCTGCCACCCCGCCGGCACGCCCGATACCCGTATCCCAGCAACCAGCCCTGCCATGCGACCCACGATCATCCCCCCGCTCACCTTATTTCGTTACCGCTACCATAGGCGGCGGACGATGCTTGGCAAGGGTATGAAATCGTTCGCTATCTCCAGCGCATGTCCTATTCGAGCGCCTGATAGATCAACGCGCGCAGCTTGCCATGGTCGTCGATGCTCCCGGCGGGCAGCAGCTGTGTCATGTACACGACGGTCAGCCGCTCGACCGGATCGACCCAATAGCTGCTGTGATAGGCACCGCCCCAGCCAAACTCGCCGACCGATCCCGGCTCCCCCGCCTTGCCCAGATCGGTGCGCAGGTTGAACCCCAGGCCGAACCCCTTGCCCGGTTCATAGGGAATGTCGACCAGCTGGTCGCTGACCATCAGCTCGACCGTCTTGCGCCCGAGATAGCGCCGACCCTCCAGTTCGCCGCCACGCCGGAGCATTTCGAGGAAACGGCTGTAATCCGCTGCGGTCGACAACAGCCCCGCCCCGCCCGACAACGCGACACGCGGGCCGCGCAGATATTGGCCCTGCCCGACATGGCCGCCGCCGTTCCACACCCCCGGATCGGGGTTGCGCCGAACGCCGGCCGGGTCGGCAGCATAGACGGCGGCGAGCCGCCCCGCCTTGGCCGGCGGCAGGTAGAACGACGTATCGCGCATCCCCAGCGGTCCGATGATCCGCGCCTGCAGGAACGCGTCGAGCGGCTGCCCGCTGATCTTCTCGACCAGCACGCCCAATATGTCGGTGCTGTAGCCATAGACGAATTTGGTGCCCGGCTGCTCGGCCATCGGCAGCGCCGCCATGCGCGCCACGACGTCCGCGACCGGTTCGTTGCGATCGGCGAAATACCATCCGTAGATGCCGGCGTCGCGCCACGCCTTTTCGCCCGCTCCCCCACCATAGGAGATACCGGCGGTGTGGGTCAGCAGGTCGCGGATGGTGATCGCGCGCTTCGCCGGCACGACGTCGTAGCCACCCTTGTCGTTGGCCACCGCGACGGTCGTCTTGCCCCATGCGGGCAGGTATTTGCCGACCGGATCGGACAGCAACAGCTTGCCGTCCTCCATCAGCATCAGGATGGCGACGCTGGTCAGCGCCTTGGTCTGCGACGCGATGCGGAAGATCGCATCCTGCCGCATCGGGTCGCGCGCTTCCTTATCGCGCCAGCCCACCGCATCGGCATAGACGGTGCGGCCATCCTGCTGGATCTGCACGACCGCACCGGCGATGCGCCCCTGATCGACATAGGCCTTCAACAGCGATGACAGCCGCGCGAGCCGTTCGGCGGATAGGCCGGGTGCCGGCCGGACATGCGCGGCAGGCCGCGGTTTCGGCTTCGCCTCGGCGGCGGGGAGCGCCGGTAGCGCGGCAAGCAGTGTGGCGGACGCGAGCAACCGGCCCCAGAACGTCATCGACATATCCCCTCCCGAACGTTTCCACCCCCAATAGCGGAACGCACGCGGCAGCGGCCAGTGCGTTTGCACCGGCGGGCAAACGAAAACGGACGCCGACCCGCTGTCGCCAGCGCATCGACGTCCGTTTCGGCAGCAGGACTGCGGATCAGATCAGGACGAGGCCACCAAGGCCGGCGTTCGACCCGACCAGCGAGTAGACATAATAGGTGATGCCGTCGTTGGTGACGGATCCGTCGAACTCGACGGTGGTCAGCGCATTGCCGTCGATGTCGGTCAGCGAAACCGTGCCGGTGCCGTCGGGCAGCGAGAGATTGCCCTTGCTGCCCATGATGATGCCGTCGTTGTTGCCGTCGAACAGCTTGGTCGTGGTGATGATCAGATCGTCCTTGCCGAAGCGGTTGATCGTATCATCGCCCAGATCGATCCCGAGCCGGGTGTCGAAGAAGAACATGTTCCGCGATTCATTGGCGGCATCGCCGTTGAATACGTTGTTGGCGAACGTGCCTTCCTTCGCGCCGCGCGGACGGATGCTGTCGTCACGATAGAAAAAGTGGCCTTCGTCGTCGCTGCCCAGCAGACGCAGCACGGACACGCCGTCGACCTGCACCGTGTCGCCGCTGGCATCGATCGTAACCCGGTTGTTCGTCAGGCGGATCAGGTTGTCGTTATTGCCGTCGTACAGCTTCTTGTCGAACACCAGCAGGTCGTCCGACCCGAAGTTCACGACGCGATCGTTCCCGCTCGACGCGGCGGCTTCGAAGTAGAACGCATCCGAACCGGCCGTGCCGCGCAGCACCTGGTTATCGGTGTGGCTGCCGTTGATGATGTTATAGTTCTGAATCAGGTCGAGCGTCGGGTCGGTGACCGGATCGATAATGACCGGTGCCGCATCGACGGTCAGCTTGACCACCGCGCTCGTCTTGTTGACGCCGTCCGACGCCGCATAGACGAAGCTGTCGCTGCCGTTCCAGCCGGTCTTGGGCACATAGACGAAGCTGCCGTCGGCCGAAAACTGGATGGTACCGTTGCTGGGCCCGTCGACCAGGCTCGCGCTCAGCGACTTGCCTTCCGGATCGCGGTCGTTCGACAGGACGTTGCCCGACAGGCGACCGTCTTCCTTGCCCGAAAAGGCGTCGGCGACCGCGATCGGGGCGAGGTTTTCGACCGGGGGCGGCGGCGGTGGCGGCGACGTGACCGTCCCGGAATTGATCTGCGAGATGGTCGCCGACAGATTGTCGGTGACGCCCATGTACATGGTGATCTTGGTCGACTGGCCGGCCCGCAGCGTGCCGAGGCTGAAGGTCAGGTTCAGCGTCTGGTCGACGGTCTTCGTATAGCCCTCCGCCTGCGACGTCGCGCTCGCGGCATAGGGATCGAGGTTCACGAAGCCGTAGAACGACGCATCGGCGCGCGAATCCTGCGAATACAGGAAGAACGGCGTGTCCTTCTGCAGCAGCGCCGTTACCAGCGCGCCCTTGCTGTCCTGCTGTTCGATCTTGTTGGTCGTGGCATACTTGCCCGACTGATCGGGATCGGCGGTCCGCATGTACCGGACGTCGCTCATCGTCGACGACGAATTGTTGGTCAGGACCACGTCGATGCGGATATACTTCGCATCGTCGGCAAGGGTGATCGTCTGCGCGACGCCCAGATTGTCCTTGGTCTCACCGGCCCAGTTCGCGACGCCGTTACCCTTGGACGATGCCTCGCTGAGCGAACCCTTGACCTGATAATAGCCGGTCAGCAGCTGGTTGCTCTGCACGACCTTGGTCGAGCCGAGGTTGTAGCCGATGTTGAACCCCTCGATCGCGCGGCCTTGCAGCAGCGCGTCGTCGAGGGTCGTTTCCTGGCCCTTGCCGAAGCCGTCGAGGTCGGCGACCATGCCGGTGCGCAGATACCCGCTGTCGGCATCCGAGGCGAACCCCTTCGGTGCATTCTTGGTCGTGCCAAGCCCGCCCCATTCGTTGATCCCTATCCCGAGATAGGTACCCTGCAAGAACACTTCACCATTAGAAACCGCGCTCGAAATAGTCATCAATATCCCCGCTCGAGATGCTCGATCCAGATTGTTGCCAAACACACGACCGCCCGTTGCCCGAAGACAACCCGGCCGCTTTCCGCCGATCCATAATCCGACTTTTGGAAATACTTGTTACAACGATACACGTTCGCACCGCCGGCCCCGTTATTCGTAACGAGATCGGCACGACACCGTTGCCCGTTGCCGTTATTCTGGCGGCTATGCGATGCTCCCTTCACCGTCGACAGTCAGGCGATGAGACGTTCAAGAATCGCGCCAAATTGGAACGGTTGTCGGAACCAAAATCGAGCGATGCCATTCATCGACGAATTCTACCGCTTCATCGTACGTCGAAATGGTCCGCCGGCCACATCTTGCCGGGTTGCCGGCAACCATTGTCGGACATAACGCCGGTCCTTTTACCATGATTCGCAACACGTTATAATATCTCAATAGATCGGATACTTAGGACGATTGCTGTTGCGGCGCACCAGAGCCGTTTTGGCGCATCGGCACTGCGCGGACGGCGCATGAAACGGACCGCGACGCTGTGTCGACGTCCGGATCCGAACGCCGTCGACGCTGCGCCTGTCCTTTGGACCGTCTCAAGTAACGGACACGGCCGTTACTATACTGTACTTGGAGGTCGTCGTCCGATCGCCAACCTGTCCCGCGGGACGCCTTCGCCCATCCGGCCAACGCTTCGCGGGCGCAACACGCCCGTTTCGAAGCGCGTCAGCCGATTTCGATCAGCCGCGCTTCGGCCAAAACGCGATTGCCGCCCTGTTTGCGGGCCTTGCGCGACAGGCGGACCGCCGCCTTGGTCAGGTCGCGCGGCAGCCGTCCGCGACTGGTCGCAACGCCGGCCGACAGCGTGACCTGTCCCAGCGGTTCGTCGGTCTCGCGCACCCGCAGGTGGCGCGACGCCATTTCGGCGCAGGCACTTTCCAGCCGGGCGATCCCGGTCGCGAGATCGGGTTCGTCGATGACGGTCAGGAACGACGTGTCGCCCCACCGCCCGACCTGATACGGCGCGCATGCGTCCTTCAGGGTCATCGCCGCCGCCTTCAGCACCCGGTCGCCCATCGCCGGCCCATGCGTCGCGACGAATTCGTCGAGCTGGTCGATATCGACCACCGCCACCGAACAATGGCCGATCGTGGCGAGACACGCGTCGAGCCGCTCGACCATCGCTTCCCACCCCGGCAACCCGGTCAGCGGATCGCGCCCCATTTCCTCGCGCACACCGTTCAGCGTGTCGCGCAGCACCTGCGCCTGTTGCAGCGCCGCCGACAGCGAGCTTTCCGCCTCGGCAGTGCGGTCGATCATGAACACGACCAGGCGGTGGATCTGTTGCGGCTCGGCCGACACCAGTTCGGCGGCGGTACGGGTCAGATCCTGATTCAGCCCACCGGTCGCGGCCGACACCTTGGTCAGCAATTCGAGCAGCTGGATCGTCAGCCGGTCGAACGTCCCGTCGCTGAACGGCGACGCGATGTCGGGCATCAGCGAACGGACCGCTTCCTCGCGCAGCCGCACCCCGCCCTCGATCTCGCGATCGACCGCATCGGAAAATTCGCGATCGGCACCGGTCAGATATCGATGCGCGAACGCATAATGTTCGGGGCTATGATCCAGCCGTTGCGCATCGAGAAACCGCAGCGCCCGTACGCCGATACTGTCTGCCATGCCCATTCGCCACTCTGATCCGCTTGGCGTCGACCATAGCGCAATGTCGTTAACGTCGGGCTACCATGTCGCGCGGCGCGCGGATCATCGCCACCATTTCGGATCATTGTCCGGCCCGGTCGTCGGCGACAAACTGCGACAGTTTGGCGCTGGACGACCGCACCGTTTCGGCATATCGTTTATCGATGTTGCGCCGCACCGCCCTGCTGGGCCTCGCGTTCCTGGCGAGTGCCTGTACCACCGGATCCGCCTATCGCGCGCCGGTCGACACCGCGCTGGGCGTGCCGCCTGCCTTTTCGGTCACGCGAAGCGATGCCCCCCGCGAGGACCTGACGCGATGGTGGGCGCGGTTCAACGATCCCCTGCTCGCGACGCTGGTCGACCGGGCCGCCGCCGACAATCTCGACGTCGCGCAGGCGGTTGCCCGGCTGCGACAGGCGCGCGAACAGCTGGTGCAGAGCCGCGCGTCGCTGTTCCCGCAACTGTCCGCCTCGGGCAGCTATTCGCGACTCGAGGTGCTGCGCGGCGGCGGCGGCACCACCACCCTGCCCGACGGCACGATCGTCCAGCGCAATATCGGCGCGTCGGACAGTTTCTCGGTCGGCGGCGATGCCCGGTATCAGGTCGACCTGTTCGGCGGCGTGCGCAGCGGCATCGATGCGAGCCGGGCGCAGTTCGACGCCACCCGCTACGATTATGCGACGATCTTGTTGTCGGCGCAGTCGGAGATTGCGCGCAATTACCTGACGGCGCGGCTTGCACAGGCGCAGCTCGCCAATGCCCGCGCGTCGATCGCGCTGCAGGACGATAATCTGGAGATTGCCGGCTTTCGGGTACAGGCGGGGCTCGTGTCCTCGCTCGACGTCGAACAGGCGCGCACCGCCCGTGCGCAGACCGCCGCGCAATTGCCGCAGATCGAGGCGAGCTACGCCGCCGCCGTCGCCCGTCTGGGCGTGCTGACCGGGCAGGCACCGGGCGCGCTGCGGACGGCGATGGCGCGGGCCGCCGCGATCCCGACCGCCGACGCGCGGATCGGCACCGGCATCCCCGCCGACACGCTGCGGCTGCGCCCCGACGTCCGTGCCGCCGAGCGCAACCTCGCCGCCGCCGTCGCGCAGATCGGGGTCGCCACCGCGCAACTCTATCCCGCGCTCAGCCTCGGCGGGACGGTCGATACCAACGCCACCTCGTTCACCGCGCTGACCGACATCATCAACGGCCGGCTGTTCGCCTCGATCGCGCAGACCATCTTCGACGGCGGGCGATTGCGCGCGCAGGTACGCGGCCAGCGCGCCGCCGCCGATGCCGCCTTCGCCGCGTATAAACAGACGGTGCTGACCGCGCTGGAGGACGTCGAGAACGCCATCGTCTCGGTCGACAGCGCCACCGCGCGCGAACGCGAGTTCGCGGTCGCCGCCGATGCGGCGCGCAACTTCGCGCTGCTGTCGCGGCTGCAATATCGCTCGGGGCTGACCGATTTCACCACGCTCAACCAGGCGGAATCGTCGTTGCTGTCGGCGCAGAACGGGCTGGTGCAAGCGCGCGCCGACCGCGCGACCGCGCTGGTGCAGTTGATGACCGCGATGGGCGGCGGATGGAGCGACGCCGCCATCCCCGATCCCGTCACCGCCCCCGTCCCTGACCGCGCCGTTTATACCGAGGACCGCTGATGGCCGATCCGACCGACCCCGATCTCGATCAGTTCCTGCGCGTGAAGGCGCAGCCCCGCTGGCGCAAATGGCTGAAATGGGCGTTGATCGCGCTGGGCGTCGTGTTGCTCGGCCTTGCGGTGCGCAGCTGCGTCAAGGGCGACGACGCGCCGAAATATGCGACGACGGTGATCGAACAGGCCCCGCTGACCGTCACCGTCTCCGCCACCGGCAAGCTTGCCCCGACCAATCAGGTCGAGGTCGGGTCGCAGCTGTCGGGCCTCGTCACGCAGGTCGTCGCCGACGTCAACGACCGCGTCCGTGCCGGGCAACCGCTGGCGCTGATCGATCCCGAACAGCTCGACGATGCGATCCGGCAGGGTCAGGCGCAGGTCAACGCCAACCAGGCACAGGTCGCGACCGCGCAGGCGACACTGTCCGAAGCGCGCGCGCAGTTGCAGCGGCTTGAGGAAGTCCGCCGCCTGTCGGGCGGGCGCGTGCCGTCGGCCACCGAACTCCAGACGCAACAGGCAGCGGTCCAACGCGCCGAGGCCGGCGTGCGACAGGCGCAGGCGAACGTCGTCGCCGCCCGCGCGCAGCTGAACTCCAGCCAGACCCAGCGGTATCGCGCGATCATCCGCTCGCCGGTCAACGGCGTGGTGCTGGCGCGGCAGGTCGAACCCGGCCAGACCGTCGCCGCATCGTTCAACACCCCGACCCTGTTCGTGATCGCCGAGGATCTCAGCCGGATGAAGCTGGAGGTCGCCATTGACGAGGCCGATGTGGGGCAGGTCAAGGATGGACAGCGCGCCGACTTCACCGTCGATGCTTTCCCCGGGGAAACTTTCCCGGCAAAGATCACCCGCGTCGATCTCGGCTCCAACCTGTCGGCGCAGTCGTCGAGCAGCACCACGACCAGCACGGCGAGCACCGCCGGGCAGGTCGTGTCCTATGCCGCGACGCTGTCGGTCGCCAATCCGAACCTGAAACTGCGCCCCGGCATGACCGCGACCGCGGAGATCGTGACGCTGGAGCGGCCGCGCGCGCTGCTGATCCCCGATGCGGCGCTGCGCTTCCGCCCACAGGACGGCGATGCGGCGGCGGGCGGCGGCGGCCTTGCCAGCGCCTTCGGCCCGCCCCGGCGGCGCGGCGGCGGCGGACAGGGCAAGGCGGCAACGATCGGCCGTGGCTCGCAACAGACCGTCTATATCCTCGGCGACGACGGCAAGCCGCAGCCGGTGCAGATCACCACCGGCAACAGCAACGGCGCGATGACCGAAGTCACCGGCGGGAGCCTGCGCGCCGGCATGAAGATCATCACCGCACAACTGGCCGACCCCAGTGGCAAGAGCAGCAGCAAAGGCGGCGCGCCGAAGGGCGGCGGGGGTCCGCGTGGCAGCTGACGCCCCCCTCATCGCGCTCCGCGGCGTGACCAAAAGCTATGGCACAGGCGCGACGCAGTTTCAGGCGCTGAAAGGGGTCGACCTCGACATCACCGCCGGCGACTTCGTCGCGGTGATGGGGCCGTCAGGGTCGGGCAAGTCGACGACGATGAACATCCTCGGCTGTCTCGACGTGCCGACCGACGGCACCTTCCTGTTTCGCGGCCATCATGTCGAACGGCTGAACCGCGACCAGCGCGCGCTGCTGCGGCGCAATTATCTCGGCTTCGTGTTTCAGGGGTTCAATCTGCTGAGCCGCACGACCGCGCTCGAAAATGTCGAACTGCCTTTGCTCTATCGCGGCGATGCCAAGGCGGAGCGGCGACGCGCGTCGATGGCGGCGCTCGAAAAGGTCGGGCTCGACCAATGGTGGGACCATACCCCCGCCGAATTGTCGGGCGGGCAGCAGCAACGCGTCGCCATCGCCCGCGCGATCGTCACCAACCCCGATGTGCTGCTCGCCGACGAACCGACCGGCAATCTCGATTCCGAACGCTCGGTCGAGATCATGCACCTGCTGACCGACCTCAACCGCACCAGCGGGATCACCGTGCTGATGGTGACCCACGAACCCGACATGGCCGCGTTCGCAAGGACGGTGGTGCATTTCAAGGACGGACTGGTCGAACGGATCGAAGCGCACCATGCGCAGGGGGAGGAGGTGGCGTGACCTTTACCATCCCCCCATTCCGTTTGGTTCGAGCAGCTTCGAGCGCAGTCGAGAAGCGTCCGTCGAGAACGCCCCGCCCCGAACGGAACCCATATCGGTCGCCCCAGCGGAACCCCGTTCTCGACACGCGCGCTCGACAGGTTCGATCGCTGCTCGAACCAAACGGAAATTTTTGGGGAAGGATAACCGGATGCTAGGCACCACCTTCCTCCTCGCGATCCGCTCGATCCTGCGCCACAAGCTGCGTTCGTTCCTGACGACGCTCGGCATCATCATCGGCGTGGCCGCCGTCGTCACCATCTCGACGCTCGGCCAAGCCACCACCAGCGCGGTTCAGTCGAACATCGCCAGCCTCGGCAGTAACATCCTGCAGGTCCGGCCCGGCCAGGGCTTCGGGCGCGGCGGTGGCGGTCCGCGTCCGCCCGACTTCGACGAAGCCGATGTCGAAGCGATCCGCGACCAGATCGCCGGCGTCACCGCCGTCGCCCCGCAGGCGCAATCCGCCGCCACCGCCATCTATAACGGGGCCAACTGGTCGACGACGATCAACGGCACCACCAACGCCTATTTCACCGTCCAGCCATGGCCGCTGGTGTCGGGCCGCATCTTCACCCCGGCCGAGGAGGCGGCGGGCAAGGCGGTGTGCATCATCGGCAATACCGTGCGCACCAATTTGTTCGCCGGCGGCGAAGCGGTCGGATCGCGCTTCCGCATCGGCAATGTCAGCTGCGACGTGATCGGCACCCTAAGCACGCGCGGACAGGCCGGGTTCGGCGGCGATCAGGACGATGTCGTCATCATGCCGATCAAGACGGTGCAGCGCCGCTTCACGGGCACGCGCGACATCCGCCTGATGCTGGTCGGCGTGAACCCGGCCTATGACGGCGGGCAGGTGCAGCAATCGCTGACCCAGCTGCTGCGCGAACGCCGCAACATCTCTGGCGGCAAGGAGGATGACTTCAACATCTTCGACACCGCGCAAATCTCCGCCACCATCACCAGCACCACGACGCTGCTGACGACGATCGTGTCTGCGGTGGCGGCGATCAGCCTGCTGGTCGGCGGGATCGGGATCATGAACATCATGCTGGTGTCGGTGACCGAACGCACGCGTGAGATCGGCATCCGCCTCGCGATCGGTGCGGTCGCGTCCGAAGTGCTGCTGCAATTTCTGGTCGAGGCAGTGGCGCTGTCGTGCCTCGGCGGGTTGATCGGCCTGCTGATCGCGCAGGCCGCCGTTGCCGGCCTGTCGCTCGCCAGCGACCTGCCCTTCCTGTTCGTGCCGCGGGTCAATGCGCTGGCATTCGGGGTTTCGGCGCTGATCGGGGTCGTGTTCGGCTATTTCCCGGCGCGGCGCGCCGCCTCGCTCAACCCGATCGACGCGCTTCGCCACGAATGATGCGGATCGGCCTCGGCGGTGGCTGCCATTGGTGTACCGAAGGCGTCGTGCAGGCATTGCGCGGCGTCAAGCAGGTCGATCAGGGGTTTTTGCGATCCGATCCGCCATGGGATGCGTGGGCGGAGGGGGTGATCGCGACCTTCGATCCGGCCGTCCTGCCGCTCGACACGCTGATCGAGGTGCATCTGCGCACCCATTCGGGCGGCGGCACCTATTCGCCGAACGGACGCTATCGCAGTGCCGTCTATGTCGACGAACCCGATCAGCGCGCTATCGCCACAGCGGTCATCGCACGAGTCGCGGCCGAACGCGGCGAAACGGCACGCACGCTGATCCTGCCGCTGCGCGACTTCACGCCTTCGGAGGAACGGTATCGCGACTATTACCGGACCGACCCGAACCGCCCGTTCTGCCGCCGCTATATCGACCCGAAACTCGAACTTTTGCGCGCACACTTCGCCGATAACGTCCGGGCGGAATAAGGCCGATCGACATTCCACGGTGCCGGCTGCGCCATTGCTCCCCTCCCTGACAAGGGAGGGGCTGGGGGTGGGTTGGCTTGTGCAGGAAAGTCCCGCTCGCCAACGGACCAACCCACCCCCGACCCCTCCCTTGTCAGGGAGGGGAGAGGTCCACGCGATTCTCGGCACCGATCGCCACCCGGCCCTTCCCAAAGCATGGCGGATTACACCGCTCTTTGGTAGCAAATCACACGACTACCCTAGGCTCCTACCGCAAAACCCACGCATTTCAGCCATTTTTCAGAACTGGCACGGTCGCTGCAAAGTAGCTGGCAACACCGGAACACACCGGATTGCACAGGGAGACTACACCATGACCGCCATTCGCTTCGCCGCTTCGATCGTCCTCGGCCTCGTTGCCACCACCTCGGCCTTTGCCGCCGAACCCAATGCCGCACCGGCGCCCAGCCCCGTCGCCGCGACCATGTCGGCACTGCCGCTGACCGTGACGCTCGCCGCCGGTCCGGCCGCCGTGAAGTACAAGGCAGCGGCGAACGCCCGCTACTGCTTCCGCACCGAACGCGCCGGCTCGCGCATTGCGCCGCGCATCTGCAAGACCCGCGCCGACTGGCAGGCCGCCGGCGTCGACCTCGACGCGGCGCTCGCCGGCAACTGATCGATACCCGCTACGGCCCGCACGGCGGTCCCCCGACAGGGGGGCCGCCGTTCTCGCGTCGTAACATAAAATACAAATGACATGCTGCGCGTTCATCTATACTATGTGATCCACTGTATCATCATATGGGATGCTCACAAAGAGGAGCAGCCGGGGAGAGGGACACATGGCCGTATATCGCGCAGCTTCGTACCGTGGCGCATCGTTCGCCGCTTTGGCATTCGCCCTGGGCCTCACCGCCCCCGCCTTCGCGCAGGACGTCCCCGCCGACACCGGCGGCGACACCGCAACCCCGCAACAAGTTGACGAAGGCGAGATCGTCGTCACCGGCTTCCGCGCCTCCCTCAACAGCGCATTGGGACAGAAGCGGCGCGAGACGGCGGCGGTCGACAGCATCGTCGCCGAGGATATCGGCAAATTCCCCGATGCGAACCTTGCCGAATCGATGCAGCGCGTGCCGGGCGTGGCGCTGGCCCGCGGGGACGGCGGCGAAGGGCGCAACATCTCGGTCCGTGGTCTCGGTGCCGGCTTCACCCGCGTCCGCATCAACGGCATGGAGGGCACGGCCCAGACCGGATCGTCCGACATCTATGGCGCGGGCAATAACGGCCGCAGCTTCGACTTCAACGTCTTCCCGACCGAGATCTTCTCGTCGCTGTCGGTGCGCAAGACGCCGTCGGCCGATGTCGAGGAAGGGTCACTGGGCGCGACTGTCGACCTGTCCGCACCCAAGCCGCTCGATTCGCGGGAGGATTTCGTGCTGACCGCCACCGCGCGCGGCATCTGGAACGAATTGTCGAAGCAGGTCGACCCGCGCGCATCGATGCTGGTGTCGAAGAAGTTCGCCGACGGCACCTTCGGCGTGCTCGCTTCGGTCGCCTATCAGAAGCGGCATCTGCGCGAGGTCGGCTATTCGGCGGTCGATATCCTGTCGGCCAACACCAACGGGCTGTTCTGCTCGCCGCTCGGCGTCAATCCGCTCTATCCCGCGTTCGGGACCAAGGGAGCGACGATCGGCGACTGTTCGACCGGCAACCCGCGCACCGGGTCGGTCGCGGCCTACAACACCATTCTCGGCCTGCGCCGTGCCGACCTGCCCAATACGCCGGGCAGCGGTGCGTTCTTCCCGCGTCTGCCGCGCTATCTCAATTCCGAACAGGATCAGGAACGGATCGGCGGTACCTTCACCGTCCAGTTCAAGCCCGACGAGAATACCGACATCTCGGTCGATCTGCTCTATTCGCGCTTCGACGTCACCCGTCGCGACAATTACATCGCCGGCATCTCGTTCGGCCGCGCGATCGGCAATAACGGGCAACCGATGGTGTCGGTGCGCGACGCGCAGTTCAGCGACAAGGGGTCGCTCCTCTACGGCCTGTTCGACGGCGTCGACGTTCGTTCCGAAGGGCTGGTCGACCACTTCGTCTCGACCTTCAAACAGGCGAATTTCAACCTGAAGCATCGCTTCAACGACGCGCTGGAACTGACCATGCTGGTCGGGCGCAACCAGTCGGTGTGGGACGGGCGCAAGCGGTTGCAGACGTTCATGGACGTCATCGACAGCGATAATTTCTCGATCGATTTCCGGGCGAAGGGCAGCACGCCGACGATCGGTTTCGGCTTCGACGTCGCCGACCCCGCGAACTTCAACTACGCCCCCGGCCTGTCCGATGGCACCGTGCTCGGCGGCTTCAGTTTTCAGGGCAAGCCGTCCAAGAACACCACCGACAACACGACCGGCGAGGTCAATCTGGGCTGGACCGTGGCGGAGGGCTTCACGGTCAAGGCCGGCGGCCAGTATCGCGAGAGCGATTTCGTCTCGTCCTTCCTTCGCCCCTACAATGCCGACACCGTCGTCCGGGCGCTCCCCGCCGGCACCTCGCTCGCCAGCATCACCCGCCAGATCGAGGGCGTCGGCGACCTGTTCGGATCGGGCGCGCCCAATGCATGGGCGGCGATCGACCCGGACAAATGGGCATCGACCTTTGGCTACGATCAGGTCCGCTATTGCGGGGTTGAATGCGGCGCGGGACGCAGCCGGGTGAAGGAAGAGGTCAAGGGCGCCTATCTGATGGGCAATTTCGACCTGACCGACATGGTCGGGCTGGGGCTGCGCGGCGATGTCGGCGTGCGCTACGTCAAGACCGACCTGTCCACCTCGGGCTATATCGCCGTCGCACCGCCCGCCGGACAGACCTCCCCCACCAACCTGATAGGCCAATATGCGCAGGCGCGGCGCGGCTATGACGACTGGCTGCCCTCGGCCAACATCGTCGTCGAACCGGTCCGCGACCTGTTGATCCGCGTATCGGGGGCGAAAGTGATGACCCGACCCGAACTCGGCATACTGACGCCGACCAGCGGGGTGAAC
Source organism: Sphingomonas sp. Leaf5 (assembly GCF_001421155.1). Lineage (NCBI taxonomy): Bacteria > Pseudomonadati > Pseudomonadota > Alphaproteobacteria > Sphingomonadales > Sphingomonadaceae > Sphingomonas > Sphingomonas sp. Leaf5. The sequence goes on from NZ_LMJZ01000006.1 coordinate 140,332, forward strand.
CCGGTGACGCGGGTCGGCAACGTCAACAACCCGTTCCTCGAACCGATCCGCGCCAACACCTTCGACGCCGCGGTCGAATGGTATTTCAAGCCCGGCTCGCTGTTGTCGGTCGCTTATTTCTACAAGGATATCAAAAGCTACATTCAGAATGTGAACAGCCAGATCCCGTTCAACCAGCTGGGCCTGCCCAATGCGCTGCTCGAAAACAGCCAGACGTCGCCCGACGAACTGTTCACCGTTTCGCAGCCGTTCAATACCCCGGGCGGCCCGCTAAAAGGGTTCGAGGTCAATGCGCAATTCCGCCTCGACTTCCTGCCGGGTTTCTTGCGCAATTTCGGCGTGCTCGGTAATTACACGCGGGTGACGTCGGAGATCGAATATATCCTTGCCAGCGTCGGCGGGGTGCCGACCGTCACCACCACCAACGATCTGGTCGGCCTGTCGAAGAACACCGCGTCGGGCACGCTCTATTACGAGGACGACAAGTTCAGCATCCGTTCGACGGCGAATTATCGCGACCGCTTTATCCGCGGCATTCCGGCCTCCCCCGGCAGCGATCTTCAGGGCAACAAGCCGACCCTCTATGTCGATGCGTCGGCATCCTATGGCATTACCGACCAGATCAAGCTGATCGTCGAGGCGACCAACCTGACCGACGAACGCAACGTCCTCTACACCGACAGCGTCCGGCAGGACACGCTGTTCGAGACGCGCATCGGGCGGACGGTGACGGCGGGCGTCAACATACGGTTCTGAGCCGCTCCCCTCCCTGGAAGGGAGGGGAGAAATTCAAAGTTCCCCCCCCCTGCCCCCGCCCATCCCCGGCGGGGGCATTTTTCCGTGTCCGCCGCCTTTACCGGATTGCCAGAACCTCGACCCCCAGCGGTTCGGCCAGCGACAGCCACGCCCGATCCCCGGTCAGCGCGACCGCCTTGCGATCGATAGCGAGCGCCAGACAGCTGCGATCGCCGAGCGACAGGCCCGACGACCGCGTTTCCCGGCGCAGCAGCCCGGCGGCCATCGCCTGCGTTTCGTCCTGCGGGACGATGTCGATATCCAGTTGCGCCACGATCTCCGCGATCTGGTCGGGCGACGCACCCCGGTCGATCAGCTTGGCGACGACTTCGGACAGGTTCACCGCGCTCATCAGTGCACCGCTCATATGGTCGGCGACGACATCGGCACCGGGTTCGTCGAAGAACGCTGCCAGCACCGCCGATGCGTCGAGAACATAGACCGGGTCAGCCACGGTCGGATTCGGCGCGCCGGTCGGCGATCAGTTCGTCGACGACCGATCCGTTCGTCGCGGCATAGGGCTGCAACATCGCCTGAATCCGTTTAAGCACGTCGCGGCGCGGCCGGATATGCAGTTCTCCGTCGACCACGCGCATCACGACCTGATCGCCATCGGCCAGCCCCAGCTCGCGACGAACGTCGGAGGGCAGCTGCAACCGTCCCCCGCTTACCAACCGACCGTTATGCGCGTTCATCGACTTGCCGCCTCACGATGCTACAGACTCGTCAGCAATATACAGATGCGTCGGGTCCGCTACAACCGGCGGGTGGATCGTCAGGGTAGCGACGTTCCCATCCCGGCTTGCAACACCGCATACCATTCAGCCGGGGTCCACTCGACCGTCAGCGCCCCCGCTGCCGAACGGATGCGATCGGGGTTTTGTGATCCGATGATCGGGATGATCCGCGCCGGATGGACCATCGCCCATGACAGCGCGGCGGTGGCGGCATCGACCCCGAAGCGCGCGCCCTGTTCGGCGAGCAGCGCGCCGGCCGGATGCGCGCCATCGCTCAGCCGCCCGCCGCCGAGCGGCGACCAGGCGAGCACCGCCATATCCTTCGCCATCGCCTGATCGAGCGCCCCGTCGAACAACGGCGCGCTGTGCAGCGGGGAGAATTCGGGCTGGGTCGACAGGATCGGCAGGCTCAGAAACGTCTGCAACGCATCGACTTCGGCCGGGCTGTGGTTCGACACGCCGATCCCGCGCACCTTGCCGGCCTCGACCATCGCCGTCAGGCTCTTCGCCACCTCCTGCGGATGGGTCAGGAAATCGCGGCGATGGATCTGGTACAGCTCGATCCGATCGATCCCCATCCGCGACAGCGATGCCTCGACCGCCTCCGTCAGATAGGCGCGGTCGGAACAATAGGGGATGCCGGGCCGGATGCCGCCCTTGGTCGCGATCACCATCCGCTCGCGCAGATACGGTGCCTCGGCCAGCACCTGCCCGAACAGCGCCTCTGCCGACCCGAAACCCGCCGGAGTATCGGTGCCGTAGATATCGGCGGTATCGAACAGGGTGATGCCCGTCTCCAGCGCCGCCTCGACCAGCACACGTGCTGCCGCGACTTCGCCGGTGAAGCGCCACATGCCCCAAGCCATTGGGGAAACGACGATATCGCTCTTGCCGAGCGGGCGGGGACTAGGATCGATGCGTAGCATATTCAGGCCTCTAACCGCTGCGGCGCGACGATCAACTGCGGGGCGTCGTTGGTCGTGGCCTCCCCGGCGAGCGGCACGTCGAAGGGATAGGCGATCTCGACCCAATGCGCCTCGGCATCCGACGTGCCGGCATAGAGCCGCGTGACCGCGCCGATGCGTTCGATGCCCGACGAAAACACGACATCGGTCAGATCGGGCCGCTTCGCCGCACCCGGTCCGAACTGGTCGCGCCCGGCGAGGATGCGCAGGTCGCGCCATTGGCGGCTCGCCGGATCGAACACGAACGACACCGCATAATAATGCCGCGCGCTATACATCGTATCATCCTCGAAATAGGCGATATGCGCGATCAGCCCGATCTCACCACCGGCCAGCAGATGCGCTTCGTTGACCCCGCCCCAGTCGAACGGGTGGAACATGCCCTCCAGCATCGGCGCGACGTCGATCGCCTCGACGGTCAGCGCGTCGAGCGAGGCGACCTCGGTATAGCCGATCGTCCCGCGCCCGCCCTTGGCCCCACGCGGGCGGGTGAACACCGCGACCCGACCATCGGCCAGCTCGCACAGCCGGATATCCTTCATCCCCAGCGGCCCGGCGAAGAAGGGTTTCAGGTCGAACAGGTCGTTGCCGCGATAGAAGACCGTCCACCATTCGGGCTCGCCCACACCGAAGCGAACCTCGACCCCGCCGAACACCAGTTCGCCGCCAATGAAGGTCACGAACGGGTCCTGCAACGCAAGGCGCGGCGCGCCGTCGATCGGGTGCCAGACGCCGTCCGCTTCCTCGAAGAAGATCGCGGTCGAATGTTCGCTGTCGCGCGCCTCGACCCGCCCGGCGATGACGGTCCGCCCGCCGACGCGGAACGGTGCGGAGATGTTGTAGACGTCGAGCCCGTCGACCCCGGCAAAGGTCAGCTTGCCCGTCCGGCCCTTGGGCGGGTCGGCGGCGAAGGCGGCATGGCGGGTTTTGACGCGCGGAATGCTGTCATGGTGCATGGCTGTTTTCCTGTATTGCATCCGTACCCCCGCGCAGGCGGGGGTCCAGAGTCCCGATCGGGACGCGGTATTGCTTGGCCCTGGACTCCCGCATGCGCGGGAGTACGGTCGGGCGTGTCCTCAAACGCCCATCGCCTGCCACAATTCGGCGAGCGACACCGTGCCCACCGCCATCACCCGGTCGGCCGCGCCATAATATATGCGCAGCGTATCGCCCCCGACCAACGCGCCGCAACTGAACAGCACATTGTCGAAAAAGCCGGTGCGTTCATAGGCTTCGTCCGGCACCGCCAGCGCCCGGTCCAACCGCGCCCGCACGATCCGCGGATCGTCGAGATCGAGCAGCAGCGCGCCGAGGCTGTACCGCTGATCGGCATCGACCCCGTGATAGATTTGCAGCCATCCGCGATCGGTCTCGATCATCTGCGCGCCGCCACCGATCTTCATCGCCTCCCATGCGGCGCTGGTCCGTCCGGCCAGATGGCGGTGATCGCCCCAGTGCAGCAGGTCGGGCGACTTGGCGATCCAGATTTCGGGCGTGCCGAGGTGCAGCGGCGCGGGACGATGCAGGCACCAATACTGCCCGCCGACCTTGCGCGGAAACAGGCACACGTCGCGATTGTCGGGCGCGTGGATAATGCCGATCCGCTCGACCGAAACGAAGTCGTCGGTCACCGCCAGCGCGGTGGCGATGCCGAGGTCGCTGACGGCGGTATAGTTGATGTACCAGCGCCCCTCGATCTGCGTGATCCGCGCATCCTCGCACCCGAAGCGTTCGCTGCGGTCGGCGGGAAACAGGAACGGCGCGTCGTCGACCGCAAACGTCACCCCGTCGCGACTGCGCGCGAGGCGGAGGTGCGACAGCGAGGTCAGGAACACGTCGCGCGGATCGGCGCGCGAGCGCACCATGCGCGGGTCGGCAAAGTCATAGGCCGGATCGTCGCGACGGAAACTGCGGGTGGTGCAGGCCCATGCGCCGTCCACCTCCTCCAGCAGCGGCACGATCACCGTGTCGGGATCGTCGGCGACGACGCTCTCGGCGACGCGGACCAGCAGGATCGTCTCCTCGCCAAAGCGGGTGACGCCGGCATTGAAGCTGCCGTCGACCCGCCATTCGGGGCGGCTCGGCCGGACCATCTCGGGCGTGACGACGGGATTGCGCGGATCACGCTGCAACATGCGGAAACCTTCTCATTTGAGCGACAGCGACATGCCCTGCAGGAAATGCCGCCGGAACAGGAGGAACAGCAGCACCAGCGGCAGCGTCTGCAACACCGCACCCGCCATCACCGGTCCGGCATAGCCGCCATATTGCTTGCTGAACGTCGCCAGCAGTACCGATAACGGCATCTTGTCGGTGTCGGAGATCGCGATCAGCGGCCACAGGAAATTGTCCCAGGTGCCGGTGAAGGTGAACAGCGCGACGATGGCGATGATCGATTTGTTGAGCGGCACGACGATCTTCGTCACCGTCTGCCACAGGCTGGCGCGATCGAGCCGGGCCGCATCGAAATATTCCTCGGGCATGGTCCGGAACGACTGCGACATCATGTAGATGCCCCAGCCCGACATCATCGACGGCAGGATGAGCGCGGCGAGCGAATTGAGCAGCCCCATTTCCTTCACCAGCACGAACAGCGGCAGGATGAACATGCTGGTCGGAATGACCATTTGCAGCAGCAGGAAATCGCCGAACAGTTTGCGCCCCGGGAACCGCATCCGCGCCAATGCGAAGGCGATGAAGGCGGAGGTCAGCAGCACCGATGCCGTCACGGTCAGCGTCACCACCGCCGACACGCCCAGCGCGCCGAGGAACGGCCGGTCGAGCTTGTCGGCGGTCGCGAACAGGAAGGCGAAATTGTCGAGCGTGAAGTCGCCCTCGAATAACCCGGTATTGTAGATCTGCGCGGCGGGTTTCAGCGACGCGGCGACCATCCATGCGAACGGGTACAGCCATGTCAGCGCGAGGGCATAGATGGCGATCGTCGCCGCCCATCCGCCGATGCTGCGCTTGCCAGGGAACGCCCGGATGCGCGTCATGCCAGCACGACCTTTCGTTCGAACAGCCGCCGGGCGAGCTGCACCAGCGCATAGGTGACCAGCGCGACGAGGATGCTCATCATCGCCGCATGGCTGGGTTGCAGGCGGCGGAACGCGGTTTCGTAGATCATCATCTGCGGCGTCGCCGTGCTGTCGCTGGGGCCGCCGCCGGTGATGATGAACGGTTCGGTGAACAGCCCGAACGATACGAGGATCGCAAAGGTCAGCACCATCATCAGCTGCGGGTTCATCATCGGCAGCGTGATCCGCGTCAGCCGCGTCCACGGCCCCGCATGGTCGAGCCGCGCGGCATCATAGATTTCCTTCGGAATCGCCAGCAGCCCCGAATAGAGGATCAGCCCGTAATAGCCGACGAACTTCCACGCGACGACCAGCGCGATCGCCAGCATCGCCAGCGTCGGATCGTTGGTCCACGGCACCCGCACCCCTGCCACATCGAACAGCATGGTGTTCAGCGGCCCGGTCGAGCTGAACACCTTGGCAAACACCAGCGACAGCGCGACCCCCGACGACACGTTCGACAGCAGGAAACACAGCGCCACGAACGCCTTGCCCCGCCCGACATGCTGCAACCCGAACGCGACGATCAACGCCCCGCCGAACGCGATCGGCAGATAGAAGCCGAGGAACCGCACGACATTCCACAACGCCTGCCAGAACTGCGGGTCCTGCACCGTCAGCAACAGGTTGCGCGCACCGGTGAACACCGGTTCGTCGAAGAAGCGCCACTGCGTCACCGACAGCTTGGCCAGCCAAAAGAAGGGATAGGCCCAGAAGACGGCGGTAAAGAGCAGATAGGCGCCGGCCAGCGACAGCCCGATCACCGCTTCGCGCGACAGCTTCATGCCTGCACCTCCAGCATCCGGTCGGTCCGCGCCACCGCGTCGGCCAGCGCGGCGGCGGGGCTGGTCGTGCCGAGCATCAGCGGTTCGACCAGCCTTGCGCTCATGATCTTCTGGATATCGATGGTATGTTCGGACAGCGCGGGCGGCCGGGCGGTCGCGACATGATCGGCGTAGGCGCGGGCAATGGCGTTGCCGCGATAATAATCGGCAAAGGCGGGATTGGTCAGCAGGTCGTCGCGCGCGGGCGACAGGCCGGTACGCTGGAGCCACAGCAGGTTCAGCGCTTCGTCGCCCAATACCCAGCTTAGGAACGCAAATGCCTCGCGCTGCACGCGGCTGTTGCGGAAGATGACGACGCCCTTGCTGTCGGAAAAGGTCGACCGCGTACCCGTCGCCGGACCCTCCGCGATCATCGGCCCGACGGCGATGCGCGCGAGCGTCTCGGGATAGATGTTCGCGAACCGCTCGACATCCCATGGCCCCCGCACCGCGCCAGCGGCAAGGCCCGAGACCAACGGCTCCTCGGCATCGAAGTCGAGCGCGGTCCAGCCCTGTCGATACATGCGGTCGACGAACCCCGCCGCTTGGCTCCCCGCCGGATTGTCGTAGAGCGCCTTGTTACCCGCGAGGTACGGCTGCCCGTCCGATGCGGCATAGTAATAGGAGATATAGTCGAACCAGCGGTCCTGCCACGCGCGCCCGGCGACGACCTGCATCCCGTAGCGCGAGCCGCGCACGGCATAGCGTTCGCAGAAGCGATAGACATCGGCATAGGTGGTGGGCGGTGCCGACAGGCCGTTTGCTTCGAGCAGATCGGCGCGCCACCAGATCAGCGTCGGGCTGGAATAGATCGGCAGCGCCACGACCTGCCCGCCCTGTTCCCATCCCGCCATGATCGATCGCATGTGTCGCCGGTCGAGCAACGCATCATAGCCCGGCATCACCGCGAGATTGGCGACCTGTCCCAGCGCGGCCAGCTGTACCGCGAAACCCGAAAAGACGTTGGTGCACAGATCGGGTTCGGTGCCCGCGACCAGCGCCGACAACACCGTATCCTCCGAATTGCCGGCGGTCGGGATGGTCGTGAACTCGACCGGCAGGCCGAGCCGCGCGGCGTTCCATTTCGCCACCGCGATCTTCCAGAACCCCTCCTCCGCCGCATTGGGCGCGACCCAGAGCCGGATGCGGTCGGTGCGCCGCTCGCGGCGCGGTTGCCCGCACCCGGCCAGCAGCGCCGCACCGCCCAGCGCCAGCAGCAGGGCGTCGCGCCTGCTGGTCATGGCAGCGGGGTTCCGGCCACCGCGGTGGCGGCGAACAGCCCCTCGATGGTCGACTCCGCACCGGCGTTCGGGTTGATCTTGCCCGGGGCGATGATCCCGTCATAGCCGCGCCCGGTCGCCGGGTCGTACATCACGCGTCGGGCATCGTTGCGCCCGGTGAACCACGTCCCCAGACGCTGCGCCAGCAACTGATAGCGCCCTTCCCCGGTCTGGCGATGCGCCTCGGTCGCGGCGAGGATCATCGGGGTGATACCATAGGCGATCTGCGGAAAGCGTTCGGCCTCAACCGCTTTGAACCCCTGCCCGTCCTTTTGCAGCGCGAAGGCAGAGCGCATGCCCGTGTTCAGCAGCCAGGGGTAGAAATGATCGACCTCGCGCAAGGCGCTGGCGGTGAAGTCGGGACGGTTCAGCAGCTTGCCGGCGCGCAGCAGCGCATAGGCCTGCGCATTGCCCCACGCGTGCCAGCGATTCTGCCAGCTGAGGAACGCGCCGTGGGGGAAGCGCCTGGCATCGCCCGCCTGCATCGCGACCAGCCCGTCGCCGATCCGCCCGATCAGGGCGCGGGTCGCGGGGTCCTGTGTGCGCTGCCAGTGCGGCAGCAGGCCGAGCAGCGCGACCGATCCGGCATCGGCACCCGATTCGAGCGGCAGCCATGTCGGGACGGTCAGGCCCGCCACCGTCGTCGTCCCGCTGGCGCTGACCGGCAGGTCGCGCTTCAGATTCGCAACGAGGCGGTCGGCGGCGGTGCGGGCGCGCACGGCAGTGTCGGGGGCAAGGTGCGGCAGCGCCGCCTCCAGCCCCCATAGCGCGCGGAGCGACCACCAGTTCAGCTCGGCGAGCGAGGTGCGATAGTCGCGATTGATGCGACCGTCGCCCCACAGGAAATTGTGGAAATAGCCGTTCTCCGCCTGCATTCGCAGGACGAAGCGGGTCAGCATCTCGATCCGGTGCCGCCGCTTCGCATCCGGGTTGGTGGCGGCGAGCAGGACGATGCCGCGCGCGACATCATCGACGCAGGTATAGCCTTCGCGCGGTTCGATGGCGAAGCGATAGTCGGGGGCTTCGCTGTAGATATGCAGGATGCCGACGCGTTCGCCGTTTAAGTCGCGTTCGGCATAGAGATGGTCGAAGTGGACAAAGTTGCCACGTATCGGTAGTTGTGACGCCGCTGCAATCGATTGCGCGACCGCCCTGCCCGGCAAGGGAATGGCAAGGGCTAGCAGCGCGGCCGCGCCGATGCGCAGGGTCGTCTTCACAAGCGGCCGTTCCTCTCCACCGCCCCCGTTTCGAGGTGCGGGTTTATCGTTAAACATTGGCAGTTGCGGCTGTCAAGGCGGCGCGGTAGGCAGGGGCCAACCGGCGGAACGGCCGAATGGAGAGGATGCCATGCCGCGCCCCAAACGCGCCACGCTGAAATCGATCGCCGCCGATCTGGGCATCACCCATACGTCGGTGTCGAATGCGTACAACAACCCGGCAAAGGTGTCGAAAGACCTGCGCGACCGCATCTTCGCCCATGCCCGCCACGTCCATTACGAAGGGCCGAACCCCGCCGCACGGTCGCTGCGCACCGGACAATGCGGCGCGATCGGCGTACTGTTCAACGACCAGCTGAGCTATGCCTTTACCGACGCGCACGACATCGCGTTCCTACGCGGCATCTCATCGGTGTGTGAGGAGGAAGGCGCCAACATCGTCTTGATCCCGCTGAAGGACAAGCATCCCGAACGGCGCGACACGCTGACCGCCATCGTCGACGGCTATATCCTGAACGCGCCGTACAAGAGCAATCCGACGATCCAGAAAGCGCTCGCGCGGCGGTTGCCGACCGTGGTGGTCGATTTCGACGCGCCGGGGCTGCCCAGCGTGCTGACCAACGACCGGGCGATGATGCGCGCGGTGGTGTCGCACCTGCTCGCGCTCGGCCACCGCCGGATCGCGATCGTCACCTTTCCATGGACCGAGGATCATGGCGAGATTTACGCGCTGGACCGCGATTTTTCGGACGAGAATTACGTCGTCCACGAACGCATCCTCGGCTGTCGCGACGCCTTCGACGCCGCCGGCATCGCGCAGGACAGCGTGCTGGTATGCGAGACGATGAATGCGGAGGAAGGCGGCGCGCGCGCTGTCGACCGGTTATTGCAACGGCAACGCGACCTGACCGCGATCGTCTGTTTCTCCGACCGGTTGGCGCATGGCGTGATCGCGGCGTGCGACGCGCTGGGGCGGGCGGTGCCGGGGCGGATGTCGGTGACCGGCTATGACGGGATCGACCCGCCCGGCCGCGGAGCCGGCGGGCTGCGGTTGACCACGGTACGGCAGAATGCGTTCGAGAAGGGACGCAAGGCCGCCGAACGGCTGCTGTGCGACACCGATGGCGGTGCCGCCCCGATCGCGATCGAGGCCGAATTCGTGATCGGCGACAGCAGCGCCGCCGCGTCGAAAGGGACCTGCGCATGACGGCATTGATGCTCGAAGGACTCGGCAAGTCCTATGACGGGGTCGAGACGATCCGCGGCATCGACCTGCAGGTGCGGTCGGGCGAGTTCGTCGTGCTGGTCGGGTCGTCGGGCTGCGGCAAGTCGACGGTGCTGCGGATGATCGCCGGCCTCGAAAGCGTCAGCCACGGCACGATCCGCATCGGCGAGCGCGACGTGACCCATGCCCCCGCCGCCGATCGCGGCGTGGCGATGGTGTTCCAGTCCTACGCCCTGTACCCGCACATGACCGTGCGCGAGAATCTGGCGTTCGGACTGAAGAACATCCGCACGCCCAGGGCGACGATCGCACAGGCCGTCGACCATGCCGCGACGGTCCTCGAACTGGATGCGCTGCTCGACCGGATGCCGCACCAGTTGTCGGGCGGCCAGCGCCAGCGGGTGGCGATCGGCCGGGCGATCGTGCGCGATCCGGCGATCTTCCTGTTCGACGAACCGCTGTCCAACCTCGACGCCGACCTGCGCGTGCGGATGCGGCACGAACTGGCGGCACTGCACCGGCGATTGGGCAGCACGATGATCTATGTGACGCACGATCAGGTGGAGGCGATGACGCTGGCCGACCGGCTCGTGATCCTCGACAAGGGGCGGATTGCGCAGGTCGGCACCCCGCTGGAGATTTACGACCGGCCCGCCAATGTCTTTACGGCGGGGTTCATCGGTTCGCCGCGGATCAACCTGCTGCCGGCGACGGTCGTGGCGCGCGATGGCGCGGCGGCGATCTTCGAACTGGCCGGGGGCGTGCGCATCGCCGGGACGTCCGGCACGCTGGCGGAGGGGGATCGGGTGACGCTGGGGCTGCGGCCCGAGCATCTGCGGTTGCAGCCGGGGGCGGACGGCGTCGCGCTGCCGATGATGGTCGAGGCGGTCGAGGCGCTGGGCCATTCGACCTATCTCTACGGCCGGTTGGCGACAGGCGACGAATTTCGCGCGAAGCTGGACGGACATCACACGGTGACGGGCGCGGTGACGCTGTACGCCGATCCGGCACGGATGCTGGTGTTCGGATCGGATGGGGTGACGGTGCGGGAGGCCGCCCAGTGGTGACCGAACGCAATCGCTGGATCCTCCATATCAAGGACCTGCGCGCCGCGCATGCGGTGAGCATCCTGGACGCCGAAAGGATCGCGCTTGCCGATCCGGCATGGCGGCGATGGGTCGAACGGCAGATCGAACACGACCAGCAATGCCGTCGCATGGCGTTACGTCATATCCGCGACCATGGTGACGCAGCGTTGATCGGGCGCGACGGCGATCGGCTGTTCATTCGGAAGTCGACGTAGGATCGCGCACCGAAACAATCAGGCCGATTTTTCAAACCAACACGCCGAAACGCCTCAATCACGCGATCGGTTCCGCGTTAACCATTTGCTAGTCTGACCGGCCTATGATTTAGGACGAACAGCGGAGAGCCGGGGGGCATCCCGCACTGGCAAAGGATAGCGCGAGCGATGGTCGAGACGGCAGTGTTCACCTATGGGTTGTTGGCGAGTTTCGTGCTGTCGGGCGCGGCGCGCAACAAGCGGATGGAGCGGCCCAATCCGGCGATGCTGACCTATATGGGCTATCTGCTGGTCGGCATGTCGGGATCGGCGTCGGCACTGCTCAGCGGCTATGCGGTGTGGCAGTCGATCTGACGACCGGCGTTCGTGGGCGCGGTGCTGCCGGACGGCAAACCCGGCCAGCGGACATAGGCATTGCCGCCGTGCGGGCGGGTATCGCCGACAGTCTGTACTGTCCGCCGGTTTTTATCTTCTAGATCCAGCTAACCGGAAACGTCGCCCCAGCGGGGGCTGAGGCCTCGTGCGGCGCTTGTTTCGTGCCATCACCGGGAGATCCCAGCCTGCGCTGGGATGACGCATGGTGCGATGAAGGTGGATTGCGTCCGATGCGAACCGGGGAAGCAGACGTCGGCACGGTGCCGGCAACAGGCACGCAGCGTCCCGCAACGGCAACAGGAGCGCGTCGAGATCGTCCGGCAACGCGTCCGCCGGAGCGAGCGGCTCCATCGCGCGCAGCGTCTCGATCAGATCCGGACGCGGTGCAGGTTCGGCCATCGGACGATCCGCTTCTCCTGTCATCGGCGTCGCTCCCTCGATGAATCCTCCTCGGTACGCCGGCGCGGTCGGGACAGGATCGACCATTGCAGCCACGCTGGCCGCACAAACCTGAAAATCGATCTGATCCGCTCCAGTACGCTACCGCACATGCCCGCTTGCCGTGCGGCAGGTTGATCGTTAAACCTGTCGCAGCTTCCGACCCGATGACCGCACGAACGGCATGGCGATACGGGAAGCGATAGGGAGAGGATTCGGCATGAAATCCGATACGCGGTTCCGCTTGCTCACGATGGCCGGGATGGCCACGGTGCTGACCATGACTCCCGCCACCGCGCAGACGCAGGGGGCCGACAATCCGGCCCCGCCCGCCGGCACGGTGCAGGATGCGGCGACGGCCGTCGACGACGGCGAGATCATCGTCACCGGCTTACGCGCCAGTTTGCGCCGCGCGACCGATATCAAGCGCAACGCCGACAATATCGTCGATTCGATCGTCGCCGACGATATCGGCAAGCTGCCCGACCAGAATATCGCCGAGGCGATCCAGCGTATTCCCGGCGTCACCATCTCGCGCGACAATGGCGAGGGACAGTTCATCACCGTCCGCGGCCTGGGGCCGGCGTTCAGCAGCGCGCTGTACAATGGCCGCATCCTCGCGACCGAGAATCAGGGGCGTGAGTTCAGCTTCGACATCCTGCCCGCCGAACTCATCAACCGGGTCGATGTGTCGAAGACGCCGACCGCCGCGCAGATCGAGGGCGGCATCGCCGCGACGGTCGACATGTACACCGCGCGGCCGTTCGATTTTTCGGGGACCAGGGTCGCGCTGTCGGGACAGGCCAATTACGACAAGCTGCGCGGGGAATTCTCGCCACAGGCATCGGGGCTGTTCAGCACGACGTTCGGCGGCGGCGATTTCGGCATCCTCGGCGCGTTTTCCTATATCGATCGCAAGATCGAGGGGAAGCGCATCTTCACCGACGGATGGGAAGCGAACCAGTCGCTCGACCTGAACAAGGACGGGACGGCCGAATTCACCGGCGTGTCGCTGCCGACCTATGTCGAATGGGGCACCAACCGCACCAGTCGCAAGCGGCTGTCGGGGTTGCTCACCGCGCAGTGGCGGGCGAGCGACACGTTGCTGTTCACGCTCGACGGCCTGTATTCGAAGCTGGACGTCAACGACGATAACAAGGTGTTCTTCGTCTATGGCGGCCCCGGCGACATCACCGCCGCGACGGTCGATTCGAACAAGACCATCACCAGCTATACCGGCATCGCATCGGGTCCGAACATCACCAACCAGGTTCGCCCGCGACTTGCCACCACCTATCAGGCGGGCGGCAATCTGGCATGGACCCCGTCGGACCGGTTGAGCGGCTCGGTCGATTTTTCATGGTCGAAGGCGACCGACGATACCGGCGGCAATCAGGCGTGGTTCGAAAGCAATCTGGCGACGCCCAGCTATTCGCCGGCCGGCGTACGCTTCGCGATCGGCCCGACCGGATTGCCGGTCTATACGGGCCTTGGCAACCTGCTCGACACGTCGAACGCTAAGGCGGGGTTCCTGACCTATGAGGGGGTCAGCGTCGAGGACCAGATCTATCAGGGCAATGCGAACCTGAAATGGGATGCCGATATGGGCATTCTGACGAAGATCTCGGGCGGGTATAATTTCTCGGATCGCAAGAAATCGCGGTTCTCGTTCAAGACGCCCGATGCGCTGCAATGCCTGTATTGCGGGGCGGGTGTCGGGGTGCCGCAGAATGTGTTCGGGCGGCCGGCGGGGGCGACGAATTTCCTCGGCACGGGCATGTTCGACAGCGCCTATCCAACCTATTCTGCGGCGGACCTCGCCAGCTATCTCTTGAGCGATGCCGCGATCAACCAGCTTGCCAATCCGGCGGCGGCGCGCGCGGCGCTGGCGGCCAATGGCGGCGGCTTCGGCGTCATTCCGGTACCCGGCAACAGCGGGTCGGCGCAGGAACGGACGATCGGCGGCTATGTGCAGGCGACGTTCGGCGGCGATTTCGGGTCGCGGCCATGGTCGGGCAATATCGGGCTGCGCTATACCCGCACCGACGTGACCTCGCTGGGGTTCGGGCAGGAGATCGTGAGCATCACCCCCGCCCCGCCCGGGGGCGATCCGATCGTCAATCTGTCGGCGGCGCAACCGATCCGTCAGACCGGTTCCTATGCGCAGTGGCTCCCCAGCGCCAATTTCAAGATCGACGTGTTCGAGGACGTCGTGTTGCAGGCGGCCGTCGCCAAGACGCTGACCCGCGCGACGCTGTCCGACCTGCTGCTCATCCGCAACATCAACCCGCGCCCACGCGAACGCGCGATCACCGACGGCAATCCCGGCCTCGAACCGATGATCGGATGGAATTACGATGCGGCGCTGACCTGGTATCTCGACCGGTCGAGCTTCGTCAGCGTCGCGCTGTTCGCCAAGGATCTGGACAATATCTCGGAATCGGTGACGTCGACGATCCAGCTGCTCGGCCTCGATTTCCGGCGGACGCGGCCGGAGAATATCGGCAGCCGCAGCTATCGCGGCATCGAATTTTCGGGGCAATATACCTTTACCGGACTGCCTGCGCCGCTCGACGGGCTGGGCGTGCAGGCGAACCTGAGCCTCGTTGATCCCGATGCGACGACGTACAATGCCGTGGCCTTTTACGAAAAAGGGCCGTTGCAGGCGCGGATCGCGTATAATTACCGCAACGCGTATGAACAGACGCAGCAGGGCAATCGCGGACAGCCGGTCAATGTCGACGCCTATGGCATCTGGGACGCCAGCATTAACTATGCGCTGAACGATCGGTTGACGCTGTTCGCGCAGGGGCTGAACCTGTTCAACGAAAAGACCTTTTCCTACTCGGTCTATAAGGAACGGGTGATAGCGTTCGAAACCTATGGCCCGCGCTATGCTGTCGGTGCGCGGTTGAACTTCTGATCGGGACGGCGATGGCACCGGTTCGCGGGTCGTGCGTTACGACCCGCGACCTTCACCGATCAGGAGTAGATTCATGGCCGACACCCTCATCACCAATCGCGACATCCCCGTTTCGAACGGCAAGACCAAGCTGACCGACGCGTTCAAGAAGCATTTCGGCGGCGACGCCCCGATCGCCGACAAGGCGCGCGGCTTTGCCAAGGACCGTCCGTGGACCAGCGCGGCGCTGGCCGGCGTGGCGGCGATCGCGGTGCTGAACACGCTGCGCGGCAAGAAGCTGTCGTAAGACACGCCGCCCTCCTCCCGTTCGCTTCGAGCGCAGGTCGAGCCTGTCGAGAACCGAAGTCGAGAAGGCAGCGCCCCAAGCGGGCCGTTCTCGACGGACGCTTCTCGACTTGGCTCGAAGCCGCTCGAACCGAACGGGTTTTTGGGGCGGTTAGGCGCTAACCTCTACCGCCCGATCAATTCCCCATAGAGCGCACGATACGACCCGATGATCGTCGGGTGATCGTAATCGCGCAGCACCCGGCGGCGCATCGCCTCGCCCATTTCCCAGCGGACCGAAGGTTCGCCGGCGATGGCGAAGATGCCCGCCGCCGTCGCCTGCGGATTGACCAGCGGCGTGACGATGCCGCCATGGCCGGGATCATGAGCCCCACGCCCCTCGATCATCTCGCGGCAACTGCCGACGTCGGGGGCGACGACCGGGATGCCGCACGCCCCCCCTTCCAATATCACCAGCGGCTGCGCTTCCGACAGGCTGGTCAGCACCAGCAGGTCGATGCGGTTCATCCAATCCTCGATCCGCACTCGCCCGGCGAAATGCAGGACGTCGTTCAGCCCGAGATCGGCGACCAGCTGGTTGCATTCGGCGGCATATTCGCGGTCTTCGTCCTCCGGCCCCAGCACGACGAAGCGCAGATGCGGTTTCTGCACATGGGCGATGGCGCAGGCGCGGACGAAAGTCTTGATGTCCTTGATCGGCACCACCCGCCCGAGCAGCGCCACCAGGGGATGGTCGGGATCGCGGGCATCGGCGAGGTGCGAGAAACGCCGTGCGTCGATGCCGTTGGGGATCACCCGCACCCGGTCGGTCGCCGCGCCCAGTCGCCGCTGCACCGCATTATTGTCACCGTACAGCGCGACGATCGGATCGCAGGCATCGTAACAGGCACCCGCATAGCTGGTGAAGGCGCGCACCCACAGGTCGCGCAGGTCGTTGACGGTGCGGTCCATGGCGAGGCCGGTATCGACCTGATCGCCGATCCATTCGGCCATCATCACCTCGATCTGTCGTTCGAGCAGATAGATGCCGTGTTCGGTGATGAACGCCGGACGTCCGCTGACCTGTGCCGCGCGCGCCGCCAGCAGCCCGGCGAACCCGGTCGAGATGGTGTGATAGGCGCGCGCGCGGGGCAGCGGCGCGGTCAGCACCGCGAGCAGCCCGCCGAGCAGGACGCGCATCGCCCAGAAATAATGGTGGAACGACGCCTTGGGCAACAGCGCCTCATAATGGCGGCGCAACCGCGCGAAGGTCGCGGGATGGGCGAGGATATCGCCGGGCGTCAGCGGGCGTCCGACACCGTCGATCAGCGCGATCAGCGTGCCGAGCGTCCCCGCCCCGCCCCCGTCGACGAAATCGATCAGCGCGTCGGCGATCGCCACCGCCTGCGCCGCCGGATAGCCGCGCGGCATCGTCGCTTCGGGGGCCAGCGCGATCTCGACCAGTTCGACGACATTGTCGGGCGGGGTCAACTGCATCGCGAGCGGGGCCGAGGAC
Organism: Sphingomonas sp. Leaf5; assembly: GCF_001421155.1. Classification (NCBI taxonomy): domain Bacteria; kingdom Pseudomonadati; phylum Pseudomonadota; class Alphaproteobacteria; order Sphingomonadales; family Sphingomonadaceae; genus Sphingomonas; species Sphingomonas sp. Leaf5. Next base: position 157,271 of record NZ_LMJZ01000006.1, read on the forward strand.
GGCTTGATCGCGACGATGGCGAAACGGATTTCGGGCAGGTGGGTGATCAGGTCCTGCAACCACCCCGATACGCCGCCGACGACATAGGGGTACGCCCCCTCGACGATCAGGCAGATATCGGCGGGCGGGCCGGGGTTGATCCGCGCGTTCACGCCCGATGCCCGATCGTCTGTCCGCGCCACCATCCGGTTGCACGGGAGACGCGGTCGTAGGGGCTGACGTCGACAGGTGCCTGTTCGACGATCGCATCGATCGCGGCATAGTCGCCCGCCGCCCACAGCGCCTCGATCCGGGTCGGGTCGAGCGGGTCGTCGCCGATCAGGTCCAGCGCGTCGGCGCGCAGATGCGCGCGCTGCGTATCGGACAACAGCACGTTGCCGCGCGCATGATCGGCCAGCATCGCCGCCAGCGCCGCATCGCGTTCCGGCCCGCTCGCCGCTTCGAGTGCGGCGCGACCGGTCGCCAGATTCTGCACGATGCGCGCCGATGCGGCGGCGGCAAGCGCGCGGATCGTCTGATCGCCGTCGGTCAGTGCCAGCGCGATCAACGGCGAAAGCGACGGCTGAAACGAGCGCACCACCGTTTCCAGCGCGCGCCGCCGCTCGGCCACCTGTCCGTGGCGCATGATCGTGACCAGCGAATGCAGCGCGTCGGGTTCGGCATGGAGGACGCGTCCGTCGAGCATCCGGGCGATGGTTAGCTTGGCACCGCGTTGCGCCTTGCCAGACCGGACAACCGGTTCGGGCAGCGGGGCCGGCGGACGATCGTCATCGGGCAGCGTGCGGCTCGCCCATTCGCCCGCCAGCAACGCCGCCGGGCCGATCATGCCGAAGACGATCGCGCTGAAGCGCAATGCGCGACCGTCGCGCAGCCGCAGCACGATCGCCGCGATCGAACAGCCGATATGGCCGATCAGCAACACGGGACCGGGCCAGACCGGCGCCGAAGCCAGCATCGCCACGTCGGCCACCGCCAGCGCGACGACCGCGCGCATCATGCGACCTTTCCGGGCGACCGGACCGCCAGCATCGCGGGGCGACGCGGTTCGTCGACCAGCAGCGGCACCAGCCAGCGACAGATTTCGGTCAGTTCGGCCAGCAGATGCGCGCCCAGCGCCTCGAACGGCAGGTCGTGCAGCACCAGCATCCCGACCACGCGGTCGCCATCGCCGTCGATCAGCGGCAGGGCGGCGACGCCAACCCCGACCAGCGCGGCACGATCCGACGCCCGGCCGACATGGATCGCATCGCCGCGCCGCGCCATCAGCAGGAGCGGCGGCGGCAGCGTGTCGGCGCGCGCCTGTGCCGCGTCGCCACGCAACCATGCCCGCGCCTCGCCACCGACCACGCGGTAACAGGTGAAGTCGCGGGTGTGCGCGGCCAGCGCGATCAGCGCCACCACCGCGGCGCGGCGTTCGGCCGGGTCGACATCGCCCAGACGCGCGGCGGTGGCGATGACATGGCCGATGCTGCGGTCGTCGGTCGCGACCTGCACCTGCAACGCGCGATTGGTATCGACCAGGCGGTGGAACGCTTCGGTCAGCCGGACGACGTTGCGCCGCGCGGTATTCTTGGTCCGTTCGAGCCGGACGAGCCGCTGTGCGCGCACCATCGTCACCTCGCCGATCGCCACCGCCGCCATGAACCACAGCAGCGGCGGCAGCGACAGGTGCAGCAGGTGATCGAGATAATCGCGCTCGACGCCCGGTTCCTGCCCGATCGCCAGCCACAGCCCGCTGGCGATGCCCGCCGCCGCCAGCGCGGGAAAGGTGCCATAGGCCAGCGCCATGACTACCACCGGCAGCCACAGCGGATTGGGATCGACGCCGGTAAAGGCCGTGCCGCCCAGCAGCAGCCGGTCGAGCGCGATCAGCACCCCGAAACCCGCCGCCAGTTCCATGGCGATGCGCAGCGACCGGTGACGTCCTGCGCTCATCGCCCGTTCCCCAAGCCGCGCGTTACGCCCGCGCGCGCGAAAATCTGTTGCCCCGCAAAGCCCGGCCGCGTGACCGAGCTGATCCCGCCGCTCCCCTCGACCCGCCACGCGGTGCCGATCGGCAGCGCCAGCCCGAGGCTGGCATTGGGACCGTCGCCGCCGAAGCGGTCGACCGTCCATCCGGCAAGGCCGGTCAACTGCGCTTCGCCGATCGCGCCGCTCACCAACCCCTGCACCGTGTGGTTTTCGCGCGTCGCGAAATCGATTCCACCGCGCAGACGCTGCACATATTCGGCCTCCAACCGATAGGTCAGGCCGAAGGCAAAGCCACCGCGCCGCCGGATATAGTCGAGCCCGCCGGCCAGCGTGATCGTGTCGACCGCCCCGCCCGCGCCCGCAATGCCATAGCGATTGCCGCCGACATCGACCTGCCCGACCAGCCCCGGCGCGATGCGATAGGTGGCTCCTGCGGAAACACGCGACAGCCAGCCATCGTCGATCGCCTGTTCGCGGGTCGAATAATCGGGCTGATGCAGCGTCAGCCCGGCGCGCCACTGTCCCTCGACCGAGCCGGACGCATAGCGCACGCCGCCGCCGGTGACGCCGCTGTCGAGCGCGCCGGCCAGCACCGCCTGCATCCGTGCCTCGTCGCCGACGCGGACCGTCGCACCGGCTTCGGCCACGGTCGATCCGCGATGGGCGTCGCCGATGGTGCTGGCGATATGGCGCACGCCACCGCCGACCGTCGTGCGATCGGTGAGCGCGACATCGACGCGCGCGGCGCTCTCAATCTGCGACAGGTCGCTGCCGTCGCGCAGCGTCACGCTGGCCGAGGCCGCACCGGGGGCGAAGGCCGCCGCCCGCCGCGCGGTGCGATCGGTCGCGCCGAGGCGGCGATAGAGCCGCGTCGCACCGGCAGCGTCGCCATCGGCGTTCCGCGCATCGGCGAGGATGCGGGTCACGCGCCGGTCGGTCGGATGCTGCGTCGCCAGCACCTCCGCACGGCGGCGGCCCTCGCCCGGATAGCCGGCGGCGACATCGGCCTCGATCGTCAGCAGTTGCGGGTCGAGATCGGCGGCGTCCTGCGCCACCGCCGCGACCGGTGCGTCGTCGGCCGGCGTGAAGCCGATCGTGATGCGGTTGTCGCTACGCCGCCAGCGGAGCGTATTTCCGGCGGCGGGGCGCAGCACGAGGCTGTCATCATTCCAGCGCAGGTCGCCGATCGCATCGCCGGCGGCATCGCGGAACCGGTCGATGGCGCGGTCGTCGATCGGACGGTCGGCGCGGACGACGATCTCGCCGCCATCGCCCTCGACGCTCAGCGTCGTGCCGGCGGGCCACACCAGTTGCGGATCGCCGCCCGCGACCTCGCCATCGGCAAGGATCGCCGGCGGCACGCGCAGCACCGGGCCGGCGATGCCCGCGATCAGGACCAGCGCGGCGATCATTGTTGCGACAGCACCATGCGGGCGCGGCCGGGCTGACCATCGGCGATCAGCAGCCGGGCATGGAGCGCGACCAGTTGCCGGTCGTTCGGTGTCGCCTGTCGCAGGCGTTCGACCAGCGCCACCGCTTCGCGCCGACGGCCGAGCCGGTCGAGCAGTTCGGCGGCGGCGCGGCTGTCGGCGGGCGTCCTGGCCAGCGCCTTTTCGAGCCATGGCCGCGCGGCGCGATCGCCGCCGATCCGGCCCTGCGCATCGGCCATCAGCCCCACCGCGGGCAGATCGTCGCCCTGCGTCGTCAGATAGTCGCGCAGGATCTGCACCGTGCGCGGCGCATCGCCGGCATTCCACGCGCTCCACGCCAGATCCATCCGGTCGCGCGGAGCGGCGATGCCGGTGGCGACGCGGGCACGCAGCAGCGTGGCGAGCTGCGCCGGATCGGGCCTGCGCGGCATCGCGTCGCCCGCCGCGCGCACCGCATCGGCGGACAGTGCGCGTCCGTCGAACAGCCGGGCCAGCACCGCGCGCCCGGCGGGATCGTCCCCCGCCGCCTGCGCAAGCCGCAGCCGTTCGAGCAGCACCGGCGTCCGATCGGCCAGCGGATGGCGGGCGAGGAACGCTGCCGCCTCGCCCGGCCGGTCGCGATCGGCATAGGCGGCGATCCAGTCGAGTTGCTGCGCCGTCGTGCCGTTCAGGGTGCGCTGCCGCAGCCATGCGACGTCGCCCTGGCGAGGGCGCGGGCCGAGCAGATAGAGCAGCCGCCGCGCCGCTGGGCCGTTGGGGCCACCCTGCCCGACCGCCGCCGCCAGCACGCCGACCGCATCGTCGCGCGCCCCCGCCGCCAGCAATTGCTCGGCGATAGGTAGCGGATCGGTACCCGGCACCTGCGCCCGGGCAAGCAGCATCTGCCGCAACCCCGCCCGGTCGCCGGCACGCGTCAGGATCGCTTCGCGCGCGGCATCGCGCTGATCGCCCGGCAGCATCCCCGCCGCCGCCAGCGCCGCGCGCTGATCGCCCGCCGCCTGCGCGACGCGGATCGCCAGCCATGGATCGCCGGCACGCCAGTCGCTGCCGACCCGGGCGAGCCGCGCGATCCACGCCCCCTGCCCCGCCCGTTCCAACCGGCGGGCAAGGTCGAGCGACAGCGCGGCGTCCGGCCGCGGGATCGCGCCGCGTTCGGCGGCGGCGACCAGCAGGTCGGGCCGGTCGAGCGTATAGGCGGCGGCGACGATCGCCGGCCCCGGCACACCCTTGGCCGCATCGAACAGTTTCGCCGCGGCATCGCGCTGCCCCGCCTCGGCCAGCAGGTCGATGCGCAGCGGCCATGTCTCGGCAGCCGTTCCGTCGGGGCGTACCGCCAGATAGGCGAGCGCGACCGTGCCGCGACCGGCGGCCTTCAGGTCATAGGCGACCTGCAGCGTCGTGACCTGCTGCCCCGCCGCCTGCAACTGCGCGGTCAGCGTGGCGAGCTCGGCGGCATCGGCGCGTTTGATCGTATCGGCCAGCGCCGGCAGCTGCGGCCCCGCCGGCATCACGGGTGACGGCATCGGCGGCGGCAGCGCGATCGACACCGTCACCGGATGGGCGCGGCGCTCGACATGCAGGATTTCGGTCCGGCCGGGCAGCAACAGGATCGCGGCGGCCAATGCCGCCCCGCCCCCGACCATCGGCACGCCGATCGCCAGCCAACGCTGGTCGCCCATGCTCATCCGGTCGGCTCCGGCCACAACCGGTCGAGCGCCAGCGTCGAGACATAGGGGGCAAACCCCGCCGCGCGTTCGCGGGCATAGAGCTTGGCCACCGGCCCGCGATCGGCCATGTCCCAGTAATCGAGCGTGGTCACGACCAGCGCCGGGTTGATCGCCTTGGCCGCGCGCAGCCGGTCGGCCTGCCACTGCCAGTCGCTGTCGGACAGCATGTCGTAGCGCTTGGTCGCGAAGTTCCAGCGCGACGCCATCGATTCGCCCAGCACGTAATCGATCGACGGCGCGACCCGGTCGAGCAGGGCATAGCCGCGGTTCAACATGATGCGGATGGCGGGGAATCGCGTCCGGATCGCCACGATCAGGCGCGCGCCCGCCGCCACCATATCCTTTGCACCAAGGGGGTCCTGCCGTTCCATCGCCTCGGCATTATCCATCGTATCGATGAAGATTCCGTCATAGCCGCGTTGCAGGATCTGCGCGACGATCTGGTCGACCACCGTCGCGGTCCATGCCGGATGGCGCAGATCGGCGCGGCGCGCATCGGGCCAGTCGGGATTGGCGATGCCGAGCGCCCCGGCCCGGTCGAGCGCCGCGAAATAGGGCCGCCGCTTCTCGACCTCGCCGAGGCTGACATAGCCGAGCAGCACCGCCCCCTCACCGCGCAACGGCGCGATGGGGCGCGGATGATGCGGTTCGAGGACCAGCAACTGATATCGCCGAGCCAATACCGGATCGGTCGCGGGACCGTAATCGACCGCCCAGCGCAGCGACGCGTCGCCGCCGGCGGGGCGCACCTGTCCCGACGTCACGCCACGCAACCCGAGCGTCAGCCCCACCGCGCCCGCACCCAGCGCCATCGCCTGCCTGCGGCCGATCACAGCCAGCGGCCGCCATGGCCGACGACCGCCGGATTGTTTCCGACGAACAACAGATAGGTCATATTCGTGCTTGCCTCCGCGACCAGCGCGAGGCCGACAAAGGCCCCCACCACTGACCCGGCCATATAGCCCCAACCAAAGGCCGCGAAACCCGCGTCGAATTGGACATAAGTAGCAAAGGCGCTGGCAAGCGCGAAGCTGGCCCAGGTGAACAGGATGCGCCCGAACAGGTCGTAATAGGCCAGCACCACCGTCGTCGCGATCACCACGAGGTGGAACACCGCCCCCGCCGATGTCTGGCGAAACGCGAAGATCGCGCGGACATCGGCACCGATCGCGTCGAACAACGGCACCGCCAGCACCCATGCGAAGGCGGCGATGAGCATCTGCGCCAGCACCAGCAGGCGCAGGCTGTCGAACATCACGCGCAGGACCTCGCTACGCGCTTCCTCGATCCGCTCAAGCGTAGACGTGCCGGTGCAGCGCGCCAACATGCTGCCGAACGCGCGGTCGAACCGGGTTTCGGTGACGATCAGCAACAGCGTCAGCCCCGGCACGATCGTCAGCAGCCCGAGAAAACTGCCCCCGTCGTTGATCGGGTTGAGCCGCAACGCGCCGATCGCGACCCGGCTCGCCGGGCCGAACCACAGGATCCATTTGTCGATCCAGATCGCGGCGACCCCGGCAATGCCGGCCAGCGCGATGATGAAGCCGAGGCGCGGGTGCATCGCCTCGCGCGTCGGCAGCACCACGTCGCCCGCGAAATGGCGGCGCAGCACCAGCAGGATCGCCGCCAGCGTCAGGCCGATGCCGCCGGTGACGACCAGCAGCACCCCGACCAGTTCACGCTGCGGCCAGAACCACAATGTGCCCGCCGCGACCCCGGTCCCGATCAGATAGGCGACCGGCACCGCGCGATAGCGATCGAGCGCGGTCAGCATCGGTCCCGCGATCCAGATCTGCGCCAGCCACGCGAGCGCCACGCTCGCCGCCAGTGCCTCCGCGAACGGCAATCGTCCCAGCACGCCGAACAGCACCGCCCCCGCCGCCAGCCCGATCACGCCGCCCGCCGCCAGTGCCAGCAGCACGATTCCCGGTATCCCCGCCGCATCGCGCGCGAAGATGCGATCGGCGACCAGTCGCGTCGCGACGATACCGATCGGTGCCGCCGCCAGCGCCGACAGGCTGAACGCATAGATCAGCACCGTCTGCAGGACCATGCCGTCGGCCGGCATGAGATGCACCGCCGCCCAGCGTTCGAGCAGCCCCATCGCGACCGCGGTCATCAACCACGGTCCCGCGCTGATGACGGCACCATGCGCAGCGGCGCCGACGATACCGCCGACGCCGCCTTCGCGCGCAACCTGTGCCAGTTTGAATCCGATTCCCGCCATTCGCGCCCCCGACGACGCTTCCTAGCCCAGCAATCCCTTACAGAAAGAAATCACCCGACGTCAGGACGTGATGTCCGAACAGCGCGATCGAGAAATCGGGCAGCTTGCCGAAGGTCGTACCCTCGACGATGGTATATTCCTTGCCCCCCGACATTTCGTAGCGATAGCGCAGCTGCCCACCGTCCGAGAACCGGCCATTCTCGCCGATCAGGGTGAAGGCCTGATCGCCGCGTGCGAAGATCGAGATGTTGGCGTCGATCGCCGACAGGTCGATCTTGTCCTCGCCGGCGCGGAAATCGGTGATGACGTCGCGCAGGCTGGCAGCGGTCAGGGTATCGCCGGTCCGTTCGAAACGGAACACGTCGCGCCCTGCCCCGCCGGTCATCACGTCGCGATCGTCGCCGCCGATCAGCAGGTCGTTGCCATTGCCGCCGTCGAGGACGTCCTTGCCATCGCCGCCGTTCAGCGTGTCGTTGCCGTCGCCGCCGTTCAGCGTGTCGTTGCCATAGTTGCCGATCAGCAGGTCGTTCCCGCCGAGACCGTTCAGCACGTCATGCCCCCAGCTGCCGTCGAGCGTGTCACCCTCGCCGGTGCCGTTCATCACGTCGTCGCGCAGCGTGCCGGTCTGGTTCAGTCCGGCAACGTCCTTCACCGTCACCGACAGCAGCTGCCGGTCGGTCACGCCATAGGCGTCGGTGGCGACGACGGTGACGTCGTAGATATTGTCGCGGTTCGCATCCTGCGCATTTTCATAATCGGGCGCGGTGTTGAACTTCAGGACACCGGTCGTCGCATCGATGCTGAACAACGCCCCCTCGCCGCCCGGCGCGATCGAATAGCGGACGACATCGCCGTCGCGGACGTCGGGATCGGTCGCGGTGACCGTGCCGACGGTCGTGCCGTTTTCGAGGACCGTGATCGAACCGCGATCACCGCCGCCCGCCGACGTGATCGTCGGACCGCCGGTCTGCTCCTTCACGTTGTTCACATAGACCCACAGCAACTGCCGCGACGTCGCGCCGAACGAGTCGGTGGCAACGACGTTCACGTCGTAGATGTTGTCATGGTTCGAATCGCGCGCGGTTTCGAAATCGGGCGCGGCCACGAACTTCAGCACACCGGTATTGGCGTCGATCGTGAACAGCGAACCCTCGCCGCCCGGCGCGATCGAATAGCGGATGACATCGCCGTCGCGCAGGTCGGGATCGGTTGCGGTGACCGTGCCGACCAGCGTCGTATTCTCGTTCAGCGCCATGCTGCCCCAGCTGCCGCCGCCCGACGAGGTGATGGTGGGACCGCCGGTCTGTTCGGTCACGTTCCTGACCGTGACATAGACCATCTGCTTGTCGACCATGCCGCGGGCATCGGTCGCGACGACGTTCACGTCATAGATGTTGTTGCGATCCGCATCCTGCGGGTTTTCGAAATCGGGAGCCTTGATGAAGCTGAGCGCGCCGGTCGTCGCGTCGATGGTGAACAACGCCCCTTCGCCACCGGCTTCGATCGAATAGCGGACCCGGTCGCCCTGCGCGATATTGGCGTCGGTGGCGGTGATGGTGGCGACCGCCATGCTGTTTTCGGCCATCGCCGGCAGCCACGCCGCATCGCCGCCGCCGAACGAGGTGATCGTCGGGCCGACATTGGCAGTCTGCGTCAACTTCACCGCATGGCTGCCGATCGCGCCGATGTCGATCGTCGCGATCTCGCCGACCAGCGATTCCAGCGTACCGCCCTCGACGGTGATCCAGTTGGTGCCCGGTGCCTTCAGGTCGATCACGACCTTGCCCTCGCCCGCCACGGTGAACGACAGGTCGCTGCCGTCGCCCGACAGCGTTTCGAGCGACGCGCGCATCGGCAGCTGGGTAATGTGGGTGACGTCATCGGCCTTCGCGCCCATCACGATCTCGAAGCTGCCGCCCTTGGTCGGCAGGAATACCTTGTCGTCGTTATAGGCGTACCAGCCCTTGACGCTCTGGATCACCTGCCCAGCCTTCTGACCGTCGACGTCGAGCGCGAACAGGCCGCTGCCCATCGACGACGATACCGACGCGGTGATGGTGTTGCCGACGACGCTGCTGACGATCTGCGCCTTGTCGAACGCGTTCACGCGGGCGGCAAGGTCGGCGAGCGTCACGAACTCGACGCCCTTGGCCGCTGCCGCCGCAATGAAATTGTCGAACATCGACCGGACATAGGGGCTGCCAGTCGTGCTGGGGTTGCCGTCATTGTCCAGCGCCCATGCGGTGGGGCCGTAATCGTGCCACGGCCAGACGATGACCGGCGCATCGGCGTTGCCGGTCAGCGTGGCCAGTTCCTTGGCCCATACCGCTTCGGCTTCGGCGACGGTCTTCTTCTGGAATTCCATCAGCGAGAAATCGAACGAGGTGTTCGGCGCGATATAGACCTGGTTCGACGTGGCGTTGGCCGGGTTCATATAGCCGATGGCGTTGGGATAGCCGGCACCGACGCCCGAATAGCCGCCCGACAGATATTGCGCGTACTTCAGGATTTCCTGCGACGTCGCGATCTGTTCGGGCGCGCCCGGCACCGCCGCGCCGCCGACCGACACGGTCCGGCCGAGATAGTCGCTCAGCTTCGCTTCCAGCTCGGCGCGGCTCTGGCCGAATTCGAACCTGATCTGTTCGTCGGTCAGCAGGTTGGTGTCGTGCGGATGGGTATAGCTGTGGGTGCCGATCTCGTTCCCCATGTCGATCAGCTGCTTGTAATAGGGCAGCGACACCGCCCAGTTCGTCGCCTGACCATTGGCCGGATCGTTGCCGATGTTGACGTAATAGCTGCCGACGAAATTATACTTCGCCTTCCACTCGGCAAGGATCGGGATCATCTTGTCATAGATGCCCGGCGCGCCCTCTTCGGGCTTCACTTCGTCGCGTTCCTGGCTCTGGTCCATGTCGGTGCGCGACGCGAACAGGCCGGTGTTGCGGGTCATCTGCAACCCGACCGACAGCCCGCCGCCATGCACCGAGTAATCGATCGCCTTTTGCAGCAGGTTGTCGTCGGCCATCACCGCTTCGGACGAAAAGATCACGTTGCGCCCGCCGGTCTGGGTCGCGATCGCCGCCGAATAGGTCTCGCCGTTCACGGTCGCGGTCGCGATCGTCTGCCCGGTGCCGCTCTCGCTCTTGAACGCGTTCCAGCCAATCTGCTTGTAGTCATGGACGACCTGTCCGTCGGCATAGCCGTCGAGCACAAGGCCGCTCGCATCGGTCGCCTTGATAGTCACGTCGGCCGGGAAGCCGCCGGTCACGCGGGTCACGTCGAACAACAGCTTCATGCGTGCATAGCTGTCGCCGGCCAGCGCATTGCCCGCCGCGTCGTTGGTCATGAACTCACCCGCCGCGATCAGGCCGATGCCATACTGCTTGGTCGCCTGTTCCAGCGTCTGCGCGATGGCATCGACCTTGGTCGCATCGACGTTGCGGAACGACGGGAAGATGATCGAGTCATATTTGGAAACGGTGGCGAGGCTGGTCAGATCGTCTTCGGTCAGGATGTCGAACGGAACGCCCGCCTGCATCGCCTGCGCCTGCACCGACATGAACAGCTGCGAATAGGCGGTCTTGCTGAAATAGGCGTTGGCGGTGCTTTCCGACCACACGATCGCGACGCGCTGCGCCGGGTCGGCGACGATGCCGGCGTCGTTGAAGACCGTGAAGGGCGGTGCCGAATAGCTGCCGGGCAGGAACGTCTGGTCGTTGACGTCGTACAGCGTGTCGATCGCCTGCGGGTTGCCGATCGCCGCCTTGTCGACGCGGAACTCGACGGTCGAGCGATCGCCCGACCACACCGCCTGCAGCGTCGCGACCGGGGCGGAGGCACCCGGCGCGCCGTGGTACAGCGCGACCGAGCCGTCGGCGTCGAAATTGACGCTGTATTCGGCCCCGCCGGCAAAGCCGAACACCTGATAGCCGGTTTGCGCATTGCGATCGGTATTCAGCCAGACCGTCGTGTTGATCCCGACCGTGCCCGGCACCTTCAGCGCGAAGGCGAAGGCATCGCCGTCGCTCTTGGCATAGATGGCATAGCCGTCCTCCAGCCCGCGATCGATGCGGTCCTGTGCGGTCCAATCGCCCAGATTGCCGTCCAACGTGATCGGGGTCGCGCTTGCCATCTTGTCCATCCCTGTATCGCCACCGATCGCTCACCATGATCCCCGGCGGCTCGGTGGCAGCGCGATTGGCATCTGATCGCGACATTCGCAAGCACTCACGCGTCGGGATCGCACTTCAACGCTCAACCATTCGTATCAGGGCGACACGGATCGTCCGGAACCGGGACAAGGTTCGGAAATTTACCAATATTCCGGTGCCGTTAACTATCGGCTATAGGGAATGACCTTCGCAATCACTCCGTTCGGTTTCATACAAAAGCGGACAAATACTCTCCGATACTCGAATCGGATGGCGAATCGGCGGCGTCGCCGGGTTCCTGTGGAAGAGATGCTTGCCGCAACCGGTTAACGGCCGAACGCATGGACCCGGACGGATCGGCCGCTACTATGCTGACCATGCACGATAATCTCACCGCACATCGCCCGACCTTCGTCACCCATCTCGAATGTTCGCTGACCGGGGAGCGGTATGACGCCGATACGCTCCACAATCTGTCGCGGGCCGGAAAGCCGTTACTGGTCCGTTACGATCTCGCGGCGGCCGGCGCGGCGCTGTCGCGTGACACGCTGGCGGCGCGCGATACCGATTTGTGGCGATGGCGCGAGTTGCTGCCGGTCCGCCATGCCGCGAACATTGTCAGCTTGGGCGAGATCGAGACGCCGCTGATCCCCATCCCCCGCACCGGCGGCGCGCGGGTGCTGGTCAAGGACGAGGGCCGCCTGCCGACCGGCAGTTTCAAGGCGCGCGGGCTGGTGATGGCGGTGGCGATGGCCAGGGAGCTGGGCGTACGCCGTATCGCCATGCCGACCAACGGCAATGCCGGCGCGGCGCTGGCCGCCTATGCCGCGCGCTGCGGGATCGAGACGATCGTCTTCTGCCCCGAAGACACGCCGGAGGTGAACGTCCGCGAGATCGCGGCGCAGGGCAGCCGGGTGTGGCGGGTCAACGGCCTGATCGACGATTGCGGCGCGATCGTCGCGAAGGGCGCTGCCGAGGGACGCTGGTTCGACTTCTCGACGCTGAAGGAGCCGTACCGGATCGAGGGCAAGAAGACGATGGGCCTCGAACTGGCCGCACAGCTTGGCTGGCGGTTGCCCGATGCGATCTTCTACCCGACCGGCGGCGGCACCGGCCTGATCGGCATGTGGAAAGCCTTTGACGAGTTGGAGGCGCTGGGCTGGATCGGGTCGGAACGGCCGCGCATGTATGCGGTGCAGGCCGCCGGCTGCGCACCGATCGTCCGAGCGTTCGAAGCGGGACAGGACCATGCCGATCGCTGGGAAGACGCCCACACCGTCGCCGCCGGCATCCGCGTCCCGCGCGCGGTCGGCGACTTCCTGATCCTGGGCGCGGTGCGGGCGTCGGGTGGCAAGGCACTGGCGGTGGGGGATCCGGCGATCCTGAAGGCCGTCGACGATTGTGCCCGCCACGACGGCCTGCTGCTGTGTCCCGAAGGCGGCGCGACGCTGGCCGCGTACCGGCAAGCGCTGCGCGATGGCGAGGTCGATGCCGAGGAGGAGGTCGTCCTGTTCAACTGTGCGACCGGGCTGAAATACCCCCTGCCCTCCGCCGATGCGATGCTCGACCGGCATGGGGCGATCGATTTCGATCGGTTATAGGCTGCCGCGACGCCGGCTGTTCAGGCTGGCGAGCGTCGCACGACGGTTCGTCGCGCCTGTCTGGCCGGCATGGCATGCGGACTGGGGCGTGCCGTCGCCGCTGTCGCGCTACACCTGTGTCCGTAGCGGCCTGTTCGTCGTTCGCCTGCTCGCCGAACAGGGCATCGTCGGCGTCCTGCGGTCGGGCGTCCCGCTTGCCGACGAACGGGAACCGGCGTCCGCGTCGTTCGGATTTCGCGCAGCCGGTGAATGGGAAAGCCATGCCTGGGTCGAGGCAGGTGGCTTCGTCATCGACATCACTGCCGACCAGTTCGGCGATGCGCCGGTGATCGTCCTCCCGGTGCATGACCGGCGCTATGCGGCGGGTGAAGGCCCCACTGCCCTGCCCGCGCCGGGGCCAAGGTCGGTTAAGGCCGTCGATATCGTTTGGCAGGCCTGGACGTGCAGGACAGGACGGGAACATTTCGCTTCCCTTTCGCCGGCGACCGACTCATAGAATCGACATGCCGATCCGCGCCGAAAATCGCTGGCTCTACCCGATCGACTGGACGCAATTGTCCGCGACGATCCGGTTCGACCGTGCCGGGGGCCGCTGCGAGCGATGTGGCCGGCCCCATCTGGCGCGGGTGCCGCATCTGGGCGATGGCCGCTGGTGGGATGCGGAGGGACGTTGCTGGCGGTCACCAAGCGGGCGGCGGATCGCCACCGTTCGGGTACCCCTCGCCCGCGTGCGCATGACCCGCGTGGTACTGGCCTGTGCCCATCTCGACCATGATCCCGGCAACAACGCTGCGGCGAACCTCGCCGCCTTGTGCCAGCGGTGCCATATCCTGCACGATGCGGCCGAACATCGCTGGCAACGCTGGTGGAATCGCTTTCGGTACAGGGCGTTGCGCGATCTGTACGAGCACCCTCCTCTTACCCGCAAACGGCTTGCCGCCAATCGATCTGCTACGCTCAAAACCTGAAATCAAACCATCGAAATAGTTAGACGGTTTATTGAAAGGTTAGCAGGTTAGGGGCGTGGAATCGGCTTCCGAATCGGCTCGCAACCACGAGTCGCGTGGGTGTCCGCGTTCCTGAAAGTTCGATGCTTCGTTCCCGATAGATCGACGCTCTCGTTCCCGATGTGTCGGCCCATCGTTCCCAAAGGGTCGAACCGCGTTCCCGGAGTGTCGACGGCTCCCCGATACCGCCCGGTCGACCGCCCCGATTGAATCAATTCGTCGATGGTGGCGGTGGGGGACGTTCAATTGGAGTGGGGATATTCCATTTCATACGCAATCGGCGGACCGGGGCATGTGCCGCACGACACTTCGGGAACGCGGGTGCGGGGTGGTCGATCGTTCGGGGACGGTTTGATGGATTCTTCGGGCTGACTGATGCCGGCATTGCTAGGCGGGATAGACATTCAGTTCGCTGGGCATAGGAATAGCGTTCGATCCCCGTTCGTCACTTCCGCGCAGGTGGGAATCCATATACGCTGACGGTTTGGTTGGATCCGGACGCTGGCGTATATGGACTCCCACCTGTGCGGGAATGACGAAATTCCGTAGCTACCGCTGAATGGCGCTTCGTCGTAGGGCGGCATGCGTTGAAAGGGCCGCAAAAAGACCGGGGGCAGGGCCCCGCCGCCACATCCCCGCGGCGTTACCGGCCGAGTTCATGCCGATGTTGTGCATCCCAACGCCGGACATAGCCGATAAACGCCGCCTGATAGCTGACCGGGGTCCGGGTGCTGTCGGCTTCGATCCACGTGCGGAATTCGGCGTGCAGCGTCTGGTAATCCCAGCCCGGACATTCATTGCGGAGCAGCGACAGCGTCTGCGACGTGATCTCGCCGTCAGTCGCCCGGTTCGCGAGGCCCCTGATCGACGCCCGGATCAGCGCGGCGGCATCGACCAGTTCCTCGGTTCGTTCGGGAGAGGGAGCCGGCGGGGCGACCGGTGTAGGGGCGGGGGGCGCGCCGACAACGGTGGTTCGCGCGGCACCACCTGCGCGACGGCGCATCCGCAGCAACGGCTCGCGCTTTTCGGCGGGTTGTTCGAGCGCCAGCGAATAGCCGGGGAGCTCGTTGCGTTCGACGATCTTCGCGATCTCGAATTTGAAGCGGCGATACTGGCCCTCGGCACCCGATTTTTCGAACAGGGTGGGCATCGAGATCGCGAAACCGGCTTCGCCGGCCCCGCCGGCATGTTTGCGCGCGACGCGGTACAGCCAGCGTTCGCGTCCGCCGGTCAGATCGAAATAAGCGCGGTCGATCGACAGCACGCCGCCGGTCATCATCACGCCTTCCCAGAACCAGTTCGACAGTTCGATCGTCATGCCGCGCGATCGTTCGGTCTTTTCATCGACCAGCTGGGTCCAGCCATCGAGCCAGCTGAACGTCGCCTCGCGCCGGTTCTCGGCACGGATATTGGTCTTGATCGTCGTCGCCACCAATCGGTCGAGCGCCTGCCCGAGCAGCTCATAGGCACGCCCGGTCGTCGGCCGTCCGATCGCGCGCAACAGGTCATAGGGCATCAAATGGAGCTTGCGCGGTACGTCGTTGACGCCGCGCCGTGCCATATCGGCCAGCACGCTGGCGCAGTAGATCAGGATGTCGGCGTCCCAGATCGTCGCCATACCGTAATCGGCATTGGCGGAGACATGGACCCACAGCTCCCCGTCGGGACTGCGATAGTCGATCGGCTTGAGCCGCTTAGTCTTCGCAAGGCTGAAGAACGGCCGCTCCATCATCTCGCGCTGATCGCGCAGCGGCATGTCGGCGAGATAAGGGAGGAACAGGTCGAACTGCTCGGGGATCTTTTCCGGATTCGGGCGGGTCATGGCTTCAGGTCCGCAGGCGGGTTTCCCCGGGGAAACTTCAGGGGAGAAGGGGCAGGGGGCGGGCGATGTTTCCCCGGGGAAACTTGAGGCCCCCGCCCGGTCACCGTTGCAGTCCGCGTCCGTCGGCGTCGAGCTCGATCAGCGCGCGACGGACCATTTCGACCATGTCGTCATGGCCGAGGCCCGATCCGGCATGCAGCCGCAGCGTCACCCCCTGCCGGTTGATCGTCTGCGCCGTCACCGCGACGCGGCCGTGCGGCGTGGTCCATACGAACCGGTCCTTCGCTTCCTGTCCGCGTTTCGGCGCGTCGATCAGCCGGCGCAGCACGTCGGCGGCGGGGATGGGGGGCAGCCCCTTCTCCCGGCGGTGCTGCTGCTCGCGCGCAAGGACCTTTGCCTCGCCGCCGATGACCGCCGCATCGGCGCGATCGTCGAGCGCCTGCGCCAGCGCATAGCCGCCCTTCAACTGCACATCGCCGGGCGAAGCGAAGGCGGCGACGATCGGGTCGGGCAGCGCCGCGACCCGCAGCATCTTCGACAGCCAGCCTTTCGACAATTTCAACCGGTCGGCCATGCGCGAGGCGTGGTTGCCATAATGGGTCTTGAGCGCGGCGGCATAGTTGCGCGCCCGTTCGAGGTCCGAAACATCGGCCCGCGCCCGGTTTTCAAGATCGGCGAGACGGAAGGCGGCTTCGTCGTCGAGCGTCGCAACCTGCGCCACGAACATCATGTCGGGATAGCTGTGCGCGCGCAGCCAAGAGATCGACCAGTGACGGCGGGTGCCGGCGATGACCTCATAGTCGTGCGCGGCGTCGCCCTCGACCCGGCGCACGACCGCGGGGACCTTCTGCCCACCCTCGGCGATGATCGAATCGATCAGTTCGCGGCAGCTCGCCTCGGTCAGATGCGCGTAGGAGCGGGCATTGCCCGGCCAGATACGGACGCGGGCCGGCTCGAGCAGTAGCTGGGTCACCTGACGAACCTCGCCCGAGGCGACGCGCGCGAGCGCCGATTCCCGGCCGAGCAGGGTCGTACCGCGTAGGCGATCGGAGCCGCGTTCGGGCGGGGCAGGGGGGGCGTCAGCGGCCTGCGGCGCTTCGTCGGAGAGCAGCGCGGCGAGGTAATCGGATTGCTTACGCGCCATGGGAATGGGCCTCGTGGATGGGGTGGTCTGTACCCAGCGCCGCATTGGCCTTCGCCAACGCGTCGGTCGGGCGTGGTGCCCGCCGGCCGGGCGGTTTGAGCCGGCTTGGCGCTTTCAGCGCCTTGCCGGCGCGCTGCGCGCTGTCAAACCGCCGCATACAGCACCTCTTCCCCCGCCGGCGCGATCCTGCCCCAACCCTGCCGCACCAATTGCTCGATCTGCCCCAATGCCTCGTCCAGATTGGCACGACAGCGTTTGTGCGTCTTGGGCGTGCCGATCGGCTTTTCGAGTTCGTAGACGGTCATCATCCGCATCGCCGCGTGGCTGATCTCCGCCGATTCGAGGATCGGAACGGGCAGGAGCGCCGGGCCGAAGCTCTGCTCCATGATCGCGCGGACCATCGCATGGCTCGGATCGTTGCCGTCGAACTTCGAACAGATCAGCCGGACGAAGCTGTAATTGACCTCGATCCCGGCGCTGCCCAGTTGCTGCAACACCTGATCCATCATCGACAGAAATTGAACCGTCGAACAGAAATCGGGCGTGGTCGCCGCGAGCGGCACCAGCAGCGCGTTCGCGGCCTGCATCACCGCCAGACTGATCGTGCCGAGCGCGGGCGGCGGATCGAGCAGGACGATGTCATAGTGTCGGGAAAGGTCGATAAGCCCTTGTTTTAGCTTCCGAAAACGCGCGGCAAGCACCGACTGCCCGTCCGATCCCGACGCCGCCAGTTCATATTCGACGTCGAACAGTTCGAGGTTCGACGGGATCAGGTCGACATTCGGCCACGACGTCGATTTGACCGCATAGGACAGGTCGTTCTGCGTCGGATCGATCGAGAGATAGGGGTAGAGCGTCTCTTCACGCGTGATGTTGAAATGCGGATTGAAGCCGAACAGTGTCGTGGTCGTCGCCTGACTGTCGCAATCGACGACCAGCACGCGATACCCCTGCACCGCAAAATAATGTGCAAGATGCGTGGTTACCGTCGATTTCCCGACACCGCCCTTGAAGTTCTGCACCGCGATGATCGCCGGCACGTCGAGCGGTGCGCGCGCGGGGGAGGCCCCAAGCACCTGCCGCATGTGCAGCAATTCCTCGACATTATAGCCGAGGCGGCGGCCGTTTTCGGCGGCAGGGGCGGGGGGCAGGCGGCCATCGTCTTCGGCCATGCGGATCCGGTTGGTCGAACAGCCGAGCAATTGCGCAGCCTCGGCGATACCGAAACGGACGGTGAGCGCCTTGCGGCTTTCGGGCAGGAACGCCTTGCGCCGCAGCCGTTCGATCATCCGCTCGCCGGCATCGGCAAGATCGCCGATCTGGGCGACGATTGCATTCATGTTTGGGTCCGATCCGCAGTTTGAAGCTTGTCGGAAGGTATATGCCACCACGTGCTTCAATCGAGCAAGTACAATCAGCGGAAAGTTCAGTGGCTGGTTTCGCTTCGCGCGATCTTGACCGGATCAGGCCGGTACTGAACAACAGGGCGCGCGTATCTGTACCGACCCCCGGAAGCGGAGATGCACGATGAAAACCATGACCTATGCGATAGCACCGGAACAGTTGATCCAGGCGATCAATCCGTGGCGCGTCTATCAGCAAGGTGCCCAGATCGGGTTCGTCAACATTCAGCTGGGCAGCACGCCTGCGCCCGAAGTCGAACAGCAGATATTGGACGATGTCGGGAGCTATGGCCGACAGATTGGACGGATCGGCGACGTGCTGGAAGCTGTGCTTAAGCATGTGCCGATGGAGAAGTTGAGCGTGCCGGAGGCGAATGCGATTGCGATCCTGACCGGGCAACTGGCCGCGGTGCGGCAGATCAAGCGTGGGCGGCGCATAGCGGTTCCGTCGTAACCGGCCAAAAAAAGGCGGGGAGCAGTTGCCTGCTCCCCGCCGATCCCAAGGCCTATGCGCGACCGAGGTCGAAACGGTCGGCCATCATCACCTTGGTCCATGCCGCCACGAAGTCCTGCACGAACTTCTCGCCGGCATCGTCGCACGCATAGACTTCGGCGATCGCCCGCAACTGCGAGTTCGAACCATAGACCAGATCGGTGCGCGACGCGGTCCACTTCTGCTCCTTGGTGTGGCGATCGGTGCCGACAAACTCCTGATCGCTGTCGTCGCTGACCTGCTTCCACGCCGTGCCCATGTCGAGCAGGTTGACGAAGAAGTCGTTGGTCAGCTGGCCCGGACGCGTGGTGAACACGCCGTGCTCCTTAGCCTTGCCGTGGTTCGCCCCCAGTACGCGCAGCCCGCCGACCAGCACCGCCATTTCGGGTGCCGACAGCCCCAGCAGCTGCGCCCGATCGACCATCAGTTCCTCGGTCGGAACGTTGAACTGCACCTGCAGATAGTTGCGGAACGCATCGGCCTTCGGCTCGAGCACGTCGAAGCTGTCGACATCGGTCCAGTCCTGCGTCGCGTCGGTCCGGCCCGGCGTGAAGGGAACGGCGACATGGTGCCCGGTCGGCGCGATCGCCTGTTCGACACCGACGACACCGCCCAGCACGATCAGGTCGGCGATCGACACGGTCGTGCCGCCCTTGCCGTCGAAATCGCCCTTGATGCCGTCATAGACACCCAGCACCTTGGCCAGCTGTTCCGGCTCGTTGACCTCCCAGTCCTTTTGCGGGGCGAGGCGGATGCGCGCACCATTGGCCCCGCCGCGCTTGTCCGACCCGCGATACGTCGAGGCCGATGCCCAGGCCGTCGTCACCAGTTCGGCGATCGACAGGCCCGATCCGGCGATGGCCTGCTTCAGCGTCGCAACGTCGCCTTCGTTCAGCGGCTCGCCGGTCAGCTTCGGGACCGGGTCCTGCCAGATCAGGTCTTCCTTGGGTACTTCCGGCCCGATCAGGCGGACGTTCGGACCCATGTCGCGGTGGGTCAGCTTGAACCATGCCCGCGCCCAGACATCGGCGAAATAATCAGGATTGGCACGGAATTTCTGACAGATCGCGTTATATGCCGGGTCGACCTTCAACGCCATATCGGCGGTCGACATCATCGTCGGCACCTTCTTGTCCGGGGTATGCGCAGCCGGGGCCAGCGTATCCTCGGGATTGCCGACCGGCTGCCACTGGTGCGCGCCCGCCGGGCTCTTGGTGAGTTCGTACTCGTGATCGAACAGCATGTCGAAATAGGTCATGTCCCATTTCGTCGGCGTCGGCGTCCATGCCCCTTCTAAGCCCGAGGTGATCGTGTGATCGCCCAGACCGGTCTCATGCGTCGATGCCCAGCCCAGACCCTGTGCGGCGATATCGGCACCCTCCGGCTCCTTGCCGACATGCTTGGGATCGCCCGCGCCATGCGCCTTGCCGAAGGTATGGCCGCCGGCGGTCAGCGCGACGGTTTCCTCGTCGTTCATGCCCATGCGGGCGAAGGTCTCGCGCATGTCGCGTGCCGATCCCTTGGGCATCGGGCAGCCGCCCGGACCCTCCGGATTGACATAGATCAGGCCGTGCTGGATCGCGGCCAGCGGGCTTTCGAGCGCGAGGCCGGCTTCCTCATCGATGCGGGTCTGGCCGAGCCATTCCTCCTCGGTGCCCCAATACACGTCCTTTTCCGGCTCGAACACATCCTCGCGTCCGCCGCCGAAGCCGAAGGTCGGGCCGCCCATCGATTCGATCGCGACATTGCCCGCCAGAATGAACAGGTCCGCCCAGCTCAGCTGGCGACCGTATTTCTGCTTGATCGGCCACAACAGGCGGCGCGCCTTGTCGAGATTGCCGTTGTCCGGCCATGAATTGAGCGGGGCGAACCGCTGCTGCCCCGCCGACGACCCGCCGCGCCCGTCGCCGGTGCGATAGGTGCCGGCCGAATGCCACGCCATGCGGATGAAGAAAGGGCCGTAATGGCCGTAATCGGCCGGCCACCATGGCTGGCTGTCGGTCATCAGCGCGGTCAGGTCGGCCTTCAGCGCAGCATAGTCGATGGCCTCGAATTCCTTGCGGTAGTCGAAGTCGTTGCCCATCGGGTTCCCGCTGACACCCTTTTGATGCAGGATGTCGATCGACAGTGCTTCGGGCCACCAGTCGCGG
This sequence comes from Sphingomonas sp. Leaf5, assembly GCF_001421155.1. Lineage (NCBI taxonomy): Bacteria > Pseudomonadati > Pseudomonadota > Alphaproteobacteria > Sphingomonadales > Sphingomonadaceae > Sphingomonas > Sphingomonas sp. Leaf5. The sequence continues at coordinate 178,397 of NZ_LMJZ01000006.1, forward strand.
GCGGTATGTCCCAGCAGGCGGCGCATCGCCGCGGGCTGCTTCTTGGGATCGTTGATCGGGCTGCCTTCGGGTATGGCGTCCATCGGTACATTCCTCTCGACTGTATATGGCGGCAGGATGAACCAGCGGATCGGGTAAGGCTAACGACTTGAACCACTGCCATTGATCGATTTTACCGATCGATCGCGCCTATTTCGCGTCCTGCTCCGCCCGCTCCGTATAAAATCCCGCCAGCACGTCGAACGCCAGCTTGCGCTGTCCGGTTTCCGACACCAGCCCCTTGCGGTTATAGCCCTGCTGCCAACCGTTCTGGCGGCGCGGCGAGCGGAAATCCTTGAGCAGCCACGGCGACAGGCCGGTGAGCGTCGGGATCCGTGCCGCCATCGCCAGCGTCGCGCGGTAATAGTCGCGCTGATATTCTTCCGAGAACTTCTGCGGGGCCGGGCGGTCGTCGTGGAAACCGGCCTTGGCCCCCGCGCCGAACTCCGACAGGATCAGCGGCTTGTCGGTCGGCACCTGCCACGCGATCGCGGGCAGATCGGCCAGACGGTCGGGCGAATACCAGCCATTATAGGTGTTGACCCCCATCACATCGAGCCGCTGCGCCAACGGATCGTTGATCGTCATCAGCGGATGGCCGTCGCTGGTCGACCGGTCGGTCAGCAACGCCGCCCCCAGCAACCGCGTATCGTCGAGCCGCCGGACATCGTCGGCTAAAGCGCCCAGAAACGCGTTGCGCGCGGGCGAGTTGGGCGTTTCGTTGGCGATGCTCCAGATCGCGATCGACGCGCGGTTGCGGTCGCGCACGATATTGTCGGCCAGCATCGCGCGGGCCGTTTTGAGCGTCGCCGGATCGTCCCACGCGATCAGCCAATAGACCGGCACCTCGCTCCACACGAGCAGCCCCAGTTCGTCGGCAAGGCGCGTCGTCACCTCGCCATGCGGATAATGGGCGAGGCGGACGAAATTGGCGTGCAGCCCGTCCTTGGCTTCGGCCAGCAAGGCGCGCGCCGCCGCCGGCGTGATAGCCCGTGCCGGATTGTTGCCGAACTCTTCCTCATGCACGCTGATCCCGCGCAGGAAAACCGGACGGCCGTTGAGCAAAATCTGCGCCCCGCGCCGCTCGATGGTGCGGAAACCGATCCGGTCGCGCCAGCGATCCTCGCCCGCCTCGACGCTCACGTCATAGAGTTGCGGCGTCTCGGGCGACCAGCGGCGCAGGGCCTTGGGCGCGGCGGTCTCGCCATGCCAGCGACCTTCGCCATCGGTGCGGCTCGACAGCGTGACCCCGAGCGCGGGAATGGTCAGGCGTAGCAGGGCGTTGGCGGCGGTGGTGCCGTTCAGCTTCACGTCGATCGCGAGTCGGCCAGTGCGGGTCAGCCGGACCCAGGCATCGTCGACGAAGGTCGCGGGCGTTTCGATCAGGCGGATGTCGCGGGTGATGCCGCCATAATTCTCCCAATCGGTGACCGGCGGCGGCACGCTGCTGGCATCGACTGCCGAATCGACCGCGACGGTGATCTGGTTGTCGCCGCTACGGACGCGGTCGGTGACCTCGATCGCGAAGGGGGTGAAGCCGCCCTCATGTTCGCCGACGAACTGGCCGTTCAGGAATACGCGCGCGCGGTAATTGACCGCACCGAACCGCAGGAAGCGGCGCTTGCCGGCAGTCGGCTGTGCGCTGAAATGGCGTTGGTACCATAACAGCCCCTGATAATGGCGCATCTCCGCTGCATGGGTCATCCATCCGCCGGGCAGCGTCGCGATCGGCGCGGCGGCCATGTCATATTCGAACAGCGCCTGCTGGTTGCGGCGCAGTTCGGCGGGCACGTCGGTTTCGGCCCAACGGCGTTCGGTGACGTTCGCATCCTCGCCATGGAAACCGCGCATGCCCGCGCGGTACGGATCGATCGAATAATGCCATTGTCCGGTCAGGTCGGTGGCCGGACGCAGGTCGCCCGCGACCATCGCGACCGGCACCGGCGGTGTCTGGGCAAGCGCCGGACGGGCGGGAAGCAGGAGCGCGAACGCGCCGAGCAATGCGAGCGGAAGGCGGGCGATCATCGCTGCATCATTGCCGGTGGGGGGATGGGGGACAAGGGGTTAGGCGGAGGTATCGGCACCGTTAGAATGTCGGCAAGATGACTCCCCTCCCTGACAAGGGAGGGGCTGGGGGTGGGTCGGGTTGCGAGGGACGGTCACGTCCGCCAACGGGCCGACCCACCCCCGATCCCTCCCTTTCAGGGAGGGGAGAGGCTCAATCCACGACCGCCAACCGCGCCAGCAGCACATCCTCCTCGACGATCTCGATCGCAGCCCCCGCCCGGTTCAATTCCTCGGCGCGGCGATAATCGGCATGGGCGTGGACGAACCGGCCAAAGGTCTGGGCATTGCCGATCACCAACAGCGTCGTGGTCGTACCGACCCCGGCGGCGATCCGCGCGCCGAGGGCCGCGAGCCGATGGGCGAGCGGACCGTCGCGGGTCGCTCCGATCAGGGCGACACGCTGCCCCTTCAACGGGCCGTCACCGGCCGCCTTGGGCGCGGAACCCCGTTTGGGCGCGGGCGCGAACAGGGAGGCGAGGTCGTGGCCGGTATGTGCCATGGCCCGCAGCACGACCATGCCCGCCGCCCGCGCGTCGCTCAGCGCATCGTGGTGCTTGTGGCGCAGTTTCAGGAATTTGGTCAGGATGTTCAGCCGGTGGCTGGGCAATTCGGGCCATGCGCGGCGGGCGACGCCGACGCTGTCGAGCCAGCGCGTCTCGATCGGGGGCAGGCCGTGCTGCACACAGGCGGCGGCCAGCGCGCTCTTGTCGAACGACGAATGGGCGACCGTCACCCGTCCGGTCAGATAGCCGTCGACCGTCGCATGGATATCGGCGAAATTGGGTTTGCCATGGACATGGTCGCTGGTGATGCCGTGGATGCGGACGTTCGACGGGAAAAATTCGTCGCAGGGATCGAGCAGCGTTTCATAGGCGAAGACTTCACGGCCGTCCCGAAAGCCGACGATGCCGATCTGGCAGATGCTGCTGACGCGCGAACAGGCGGTTTCGACATCGATGACGACGAAATCGACGGGCGGAACGGAAGGTACGAACACCGCGTCGCCATAGCATGACCATCCGGGCCAGCGTAAGGGTGCGGCGATGGGGACGACGGGGCAATACGCGGTACGATGGGCGGCGACGCTGCTGGTCGTGGTGACATGGATCAGCGCGGCACTGTTCGGCGCGTATATCGTCGCGTTCTTCGGCGGGGCGGCGCTGCGCGGCGATCCTGAACAATGGAACGCGTCGCTGCCCGCGCTCTTCGACCGTGCGGGACCGGTCGGGACGGTGGCGATCGGCGCGCATTTCGTCGCGGGCGGCGTGTTGTTGCTGCTCGGCCCGATCCAGCTGATCGGACGCCTGCGGGCGGCGTGGCCGGCGCTGCATCGGTGGCTGGGCCGCGTCTATGTCGTCGCGGCGGCGGTGACCGGGGCAGGGGGGCTGGGCTTCATCGCCACGCGCGGCACGATCGGCGGGACCGTGATGGATACCGGCTTCGGCCTGTACGGCCTGCTGGTCGTCGGCGCGGCGGTGCTGGCGTGGCAGCGGGCGTGGAGCGGACGGATCGCGGCGCACCGGGCATGGGCGATCCGCCTGTTCGCGCTGGTGATCGGATCCTGGCTGTACCGGATGGAATATGGCCTGTGGTTCCTGACCATGGGCAAGGCGGGACATGCCAGCGATTTCCATGGCCCGTTCGACGCGGTGATGGCGTTCGCCTTCTACCTGCCCAATCTGCTGGTCGCCGAACTGTTCATCCGCGCGCGACGTCGCCCGGCGCACGCGGCGCTGGCGATCGGCGCGGTCGTGGCGCTCATTGCCGCCAGCCTGTTCATCGTGCTGGCGACCTGGGTGTTCGTCACCCGCTTCTGGGGGCCGGGTTTCGTCAGCGGGGTGACCGGCACGCCGCTGTGACGCGCGATCAGTCGACCGGCGTGATCCGCGCTTCGAAAAAGGCCCAGTTGCCGTCGCGGTCCCAGAATTTCTCGCCGGTGGCCCATGCCGACTGGATCGAGGCGAAGTCGCGCATCACAAACAGGATGGTTTCGCGATGCCCTTCCGAAATGGTCATCACCTGCTTGTTCGCCGCCTGCACCTCGAACTCGGGATCGCCCGGCGGAAAATCATAGCAGTGGAGATCGACCTCGATCAGCATCGTCGCCGCTGGCGGGTCGACCAGCCGGATCAGCACCTGCGGCCGTTCGACCGAATAGGACGAGGGCATGTCCTTCTGAAAGATCAGGTCGAAGGCGGCATACATATAGCTGCCATCAGCGAACTGCCCCATGCCGACCGAACTGGGGCTGACATATTCGACCCAGCCCTTGCCGGGCACGATCGGCTGATCGGGACGCAGCGTCAGCCACGGCGTGTCGAGTTTATAGGGTTTCCGCGTGCCGAGCAGCGCGGCGATCCGCGCCGCGCGCGTGTCGCGCATTTGCGCGAGGCGGGCGGGATCGATCCGCATCCGCGCCGGATCGAACCGCTTGCGGGTGAAGGTACGCAACAGCCTGGCATCCGGCATGGTGGCTTTCCCCTGGTCGCCGGCATGGGGGCGGCGGCCCGACGTGATGATGACGGGAGAGCGGCAGACCGGAAATACGCCATATCGGGTAGCGCGTCGGTGCCGGGCCGACCGAAAATGGCAGCTTTTCAAAGTTTCGCACTGTGATAGCCTGTCGCGATCCAGCCATTCCGACGGAGACAGGCGTGTCGCTCATCATCAACGGGGTGGCGGTCGCGCCGCCGGCCGATCCCCGCACCTCGCTGCTCGACCATCTGCGCGAGACGTTGCACCTGACCGGCACCAAGAAGGGCTGCAACCAGGGGGCGTGCGGGGCGTGTACCGTGCTGGCCGATGGCGAGCGCATTCTGTCGTGCCTCGCGCTGGCGGTGCAATATGACGGCCGGTCGATCACGACGATCGAGGGGGTGGGGCAGGGCGATGTGCTGCACCCGCTGCAACAGGCGTTCATCGAGCATGACGGGTTCCAGTGCGGCTATTGCACGCCCGGCCAGATCTGTTCGGCGCTGGGCATGATTGCCGAGGCGAAGCGCGGCGTGCCGAGCAACGTCTCCGTCGACCTGACCGTCGCCGTCACGCTGAACCGCGAAGAGGTGCAGGAACGGATGAGCGGCAATCTGTGCCGGTGCGGCGCGCATAACGGCATCATCGATGCGATCCGGCACAGCATGGGGGCGGCGGCATGACCCCGTTCGACTATGCGCGCGCGGACGATGTGGCGACGGCGTTGCGGATGGCCGCGGGGGAGGGCACCGCGTTTCTGGGCGGCGGCACCAATCTGGTCGACCTGATGCGCGAAACGGTGGCGCGGCCGACCCGGCTGATCGACGTCACCGGACTGTCGGACACAATCGAGGAGACCGATGGCGGCGGGCTGCGCATCGGCGCGGCGGTGCGCAACACTGCATTGGCCGAACATCCCGCCGTCCGCAGCCGCTATCCGGTGCTGTCCCGCGCGATCCTCGCGGGGGCATCGGCACAGATCCGCAACATGGCGACGGTCGGCGGCAACCTGCTGCAACGGACGCGCTGCACCTATTTCTACGACACCGACGGGTCGCGCTGTAACAAGCGGGTGGTCGGATCGGGGTGCGATGCGCTGGGCGGGTTCAATCGCATCCATGCGGTGCTCGGCGCGTCGGAGGCGTGCGTGGCGACGCATCCGTCCGACCTGTGCGTGGCGTTCGCCGCGCTCGACGCGGTGGTGCAGGTCGCCGGCCCCGATGGCATGCGCGCGATCGCGTTCGACCAGTTCCACCGGCTGCCCGGCGACCGGCCCGATCTGGACACGGTGCTGGCACCCGGCGAGCTGATCGTCGCGGTCGAGGTCCCGCCCGCCCCGGTCGCGGCAAATTCGACCTATCGCAAGGTCCGCGACCGGGCGAGCTATGCCTTTGCCCTGATCTCGGTCGCGGCGGCGCTGACGATCGAGGACGACCGGATCGCCGAACTGCGCATCGCGTTCGGCGGGGTCGCGCACAAGCCGTGGCGCGCGCGAACGGCGGAAGCGGCGCTGCTAGGGCAGGTGCCGGGCGAAGTGGCGTTCCGCGCGGCGGCGGCGGCGGAGTTTGCCGATGCGCAGGTGCTGCGCGACAATGGTTTCAAACCGGTGCTGGCGGAACGGACGCTGGCGGCGGTGCTGGGCGAACTGGCGACGGGAGCACGGGCATGAGCATCATCGACAGCGCCAAGCAGACCGCACAGGGGATGGTGATGGGCGCGCTGCAAAAGCTGGTGCCGCTGGCCCCCGACAGCTGGATTCCCGGCGGGGTTCCCGACCCGTTGATAGCGCGCAAGCACGGGCTGATCGGCACGCCGGTGTCGCGGCTCGACGGGCCGTTGAAGGTCGGCGGCGGCGCGCCGTTCGCCGCCGAATTCCGGTTCGACGGCATGACCTATGCCGCGCTCGCCTATGCGACGATCGCGCGCGGGCGGATCACCGCGATCGACGGCGCGGCGGCGGAGGGCGCGCCGGGCGTGGTGCTGGTGATGACCCACCGCAATGCACCGCGGATGAAGACCCCGGCGATGTTCGGCACGTCGATGAGTGCGGTCGGGCCGGACACGATCCCGATCCTGCAGGACGATCAGGTACACTGGAACGGACAGCCGATCGCCTGCGTCCTCGCCGAAACGCAGGAACAGGCCGACCATGCCGCCTCGCTGCTGCGCTTCACCTATGCTGAAGTGCCGGCGGTGACGACGCTGGCGGCGGCAAAGGCCAGGGGCATCGAACAGGGGCTGTTCATGGGACAGCCACTGCGCAACGACATCGGCGATGCCGAGGCGGCGCTGGCGGCGGCACCGCACCGCGTCGACCGGCGTTATACGACGCCGCGCCACAACCATAACCCGATCGAACCGCATGCCGCGACGCTGGCATGGATCGACGGCGAACTGGTGATCCACGACGCCAGCCAGATGGTCGCGCAACAGGCGCAGACCATGGCCGAGGTGTTCGGGATGAAGCCCGACAAGGTCCGGCTGACATCGCCCTATGTCGGGGGCGGCTTCGGGTCGAAGGGGTTGTGGGAGCATCAGGTGATCGCCGCCGCCGCCGCGAAGCTCGCCGGGCGACCGGTGCGCATCGCCCTGTCGCGCGAGGGCGTCTATCGCGTCGTCGGCGGGCGGACGCTGACCGAACAGCGCGTGGCGATCGGTGCGCAGGCCGATGGCCGCTTCACCGCGCTGGTCCATAGCGGGCTGTCGGTGATGACGCCGCACAATGCGATGCCCGAACCCTTCATCCTCGGTACGCGGTCGGCCTATGCGGTGCCGAACATCGCGCTGAAGGTCGAGGTGGCGCGGGTGCAGATGCTGGCCAATACCTTCATGCGCGCACCGGGCGAGGCGGTCGGCACCTTCGCGCTGGAATCGGCGATCGACGAACTGGCCGACGATCTGGGCATCGATCCGGTCGAACTGCGCATCCGCAACGAACCCGACCGCGACCCGACATCGGGGTTGCCCTTTTCCTCGCGGCATATCGTCACCGCGTGGCGACAGGGGGCGGAACGCTTCGGATGGAGCGACCGGCCGCAGACGGCGACGCGGCGCGACGGCGCATGGCGGATCGGCATGGGCTGCGCGACCGGTACCTATCCCTATTACCGGATGCCCGGGGCGAAGGCACGGCTGACGCTGACCCGCGACGGCGACGACGTGCGCGCCTTTGTCGAGGTTGCGGCAGCGGAGATGGGCATGGGCACCGGCACGACCACCGCGATCGTCACCGCCGAACGGCTCGGCCTGCCGCTCGACCGGGTCGATGTCGGCTATGGCGACAGCGCCATTCCCGGCGCGATCATGGCCGGCGGATCGCAACAGACCGCGGCGATCGGTGCGGCGGTCATCGCCGCGCACAATGCGCTGTCCGCCGAGCTGCTGAAACTGGCCGGCAATGATTCGCCGCTGGCCGGCCTGTCGGCAAAGGAGATCGGCAGCGAGGGCGGCGGGCTGGCGAAGCTCGACGATCCGGCCCGACGCGAAAGCTATGCGTCAATCCTGCGCCGCGCCGGGCGCGACAGCATCAGCGTGACCGAGGCCGGCTCGCCCCCGCTCGAATTCATGCACTGGTCGATGCATTCGCACAGCGCCCTGTTCTGCGAGGTCGGGGTCGACGACGTGACGGGCGAGGTGCGGGTGCGCCGCTTCCTCGGCGCGTTCGACTGCGGCCGCATCCTGAACCCGCGCACCGCCGCCAGCCAGTTTCGCGGCGGCATCGTCATGGGGCTGGGCATGGCGTTGATGGAGGAGACGCAGTTCGACGAACGCAACGGCCGGATCATGAACCCCAGCCTCGCCGAATATCATGTGCCGGTGCATCTCGACGTGCCGGAGATCGACGTGATCTGGACCGACATCCCCGACCCCCACACGCCGATGGGCGCGCATGGCATCGGCGAGATCGGCATCACCGGCGTCGCGGCGGCGGTGGCGAACGCGGTCTACAACGCGACCGGTCGCCGCATCCGCGACCTGCCGATCACGCTCGACAAACTGTTGTAGGGGGCGGCATCCGCGTCGCTGCGGTGTAGCGTCGCGGCAACATTCGGCGGCGTGCCGAGGGAAAAACGAAGCCGCATCCGTGCTGTCGCTGCGAATGCCGCTTGCCCTCGCCCGTCGCTGCGGCAATTCGTTGGCAAATACCGGGCCGCCCGAAGCGGTCGGACGAAACGACCCGGGGGAGGGGCGGATGGCGTTACCGGAACTGAGCGTAGCATTTTTCCTGCAAATCTTCGTCATCGTCGGCGCGTGCCGGGCGATGGGCTGGTTCGGGAAACGCTTTCTCGACCAACCGCAGGTGGTGGGGGAAATGATCGCGGGGGTCGTGCTCGGCCCGTCGCTTCTGGGATTGATCGCGCCCGATCTGCAGGCGGCGATCTTTCCCAAGGATGCCAAGCCGATCCTGTACGTCTGCGCGCAACTGGGCGTCGGGCTGTATATGTTCCTTGTCGGGCTGGGGTTCCGCACCGATCATTTCCGGCTGAACGCCCGCAGCGCGATCGCCGTGTCGCTGTCGGGGATGGCGGCACCGTTTCTCGTCGCGTTCGCGCTGACGCCGTGGCTGCTCGGCCTCGACCTGTTCGGCAAGGGGATTACGAGCCTGCAGGTCACGCTGTTCATGGGGGCGTGCATCTCGATCACTGCGTTTCCGATGCTGGCGCGGATCATCCATGAGCGCGGGCTGACCGGTACACCGCTCGGATCGCTGTCGCTGTCGGCGGGGGCGATCGACGATGCCGGGGCGTGGGTGGTGCTGGCGATCGTGCTGGCCAGCTTCGGCGGCGGCAGCGAGGTGGCGGTCAAGGCGATCGTGGGCGGCGGCGCGTTCGCGGCGTTCATGATCGTGCTCGGGCCGAAGGTGCTGGCCCCGCTGACCCGCTGGGCCGAACGCGAGGGGCGGGTGACGCAGCCGATGCTGGCGGTCGTCGTCATGCTGTTCGGCCTCAGCGCATGGGCGATGGATGCGGCGGGGATGCATTCGGTGTTCGGCGGTTTCCTGCTGGGCGTGGTCATGCCGCGCGGGGTGCTGACGCGCGAGGTGCGCAAGCAGGTCGAACCCTTCACCACCGCGCTGCTGGTGCCGATGTTCTTCGCGTTTTCGGGGCTGAACACGCAGTTGACGATGGTCAACAGCGTCGACCTGATCCTCGTCACGGCGGTCATCCTGATCGGGTCGATCGGGGCGAAGGGCGTGGCATGCTGGGCGGCGGCGCGGGCGACCGGGCAGGACAATGCGACGGCGATGGCGGTCGGCACGCTGATGAACGCGCGCGGGCTGATGGAACTCATCATCATCAATATCGGGCTGCAAAAGGGGATTATCGGCCCGGCGCTGTTTTCGATGCTGGTCATCATGGCGATCGTGACGACGCTGATGGCGTCGCCGTTGTTCGAGATCGTGTATGGCCGCAAGGCGCGCGCGGCAGGCGCACTGGGGCAGTTGCACGAAGGGGACGATGCCGCGCCCGCCCCGGCCCGCCCGTCGCTGCGGTAGCATCGACAGGGGCCGGTCGGTCGGGATCGGTACGGACGGGGAAGTTGTCGGTATCGCTGAACCGGTTTGCGGCATGGTGCGTTGGCGCGACGTTCCTCTGATGCAGGCGAAACGGCATGCTCCACGCTTCCGCGATCGACCCGACCCCGGCCGTCCTTCCGCTCCCCCCGATCCGCGTCGTCGCCGCGCCGGGCGATGTCGATCGCCGCACCGGCAACGTTCACGACCACCGCTCGCGCGAAATGCTGCTGACCCGGATCGCGGCACTGCTCGACATCGGCATCGGTGAACCGGTCGAGGATGCGACGCTGCATGTGCCGGGCGACGCGATCGAAGCGGCGGTGGCGAAGGATCTGGGCATCCGCCGGCGCGACCAGATACTGGGCGGCGTCGTTCCCGCCGCCTTCGTGGCGACCAAGGCGATCACCCACGGCCTGTTGCACCCCGACGCCCGATGCCCGCCGCTCTGGTCGCCGGCGATGGCCGAACTGATGGGCGATGCCGCGCTGACCGGCTATACCGCGTTCAGCCGCGAGGATGCGTTCGCCGCCGGGCAGCGCCTGCTGGCCACCGGCCCGGTCCGCATCAAGGACGTGTGTGCCAAGGCCGGGCTGGGCCAGATCGTCGTCCATCACGAAGCCGTGCTCGCCGATGCCCTGTCGCGCGAAACCGACGAAGATCTGGCGCGCGACGGTATCGTGCTCGAGGAAAATCTTACAGAAGTCGTGACATACAGCATCGGCGTCATCGAACTCGGCCACCGCACGATCAGCTATTGGGGTAGCCAGAATCTGGCGACCGACCATCAGGGTCGCGAGGTATATGGCGGGTCGGACCTGTATGTCGTGCGCGGCGGGCTCGACACGCTCGCCGCCGAACCGTTGTCGCCGGCGATCGCGCGGGCGGTGGCCTGTGCCGGGGCGTTCGACCGGGCGGCGCAGCTTGCCTATCCCGACCTGCTGCTGACGCGCCGCAACTATGACGTGATCGAGGGTACCGATGCGGCTGGTGCCCGGCGGATCGGCGTGCTGGAGCAATCGTGGCGCGTCGGCGGGGCCAGCGGTGCCGAGATCGCTGCGTTCGAGGCATTGCGCGACGAACCCGACACCCATGCCGTGCGCTGCTCGACGGTCGAAATCTATGCCGAGATCGATCCGCCGACCGGAGCAACGGTCTATTTTCGCGGCGTCGATCCGCGGGTCGGGCCGATGACCAAATATGCGGTGAGGCTGGCGTGAGCGATCCCGAGCGGTTGGACGAAGGGCGCGTCATGCTGCGCGTCGACGGACAGAAGCTGACCGGTACGCTGATCGAACCCGAGGCGCCGGTGCCCGGTTTCCTGTTCGTCCATGGCTGGGGCGGCGATCAGGCGGAGGATTTCGGACAGGCCGAGGAGCTGGCCCGGCTCGGATGTGTCTGTTTCACCTTCGACCTGCGCGGCCATGCCGGCAGCGATGCCGACCGCAACGAGGTCACGCGGCAGAACAGCCTCGACGATGTCATTGCCGCCTATGACCATCTCGCATCCCACCCGTTGATCGATCGTGGGGCGATCGGGGTGATCGGCACCAGCTATGGCGGCTATCTGTCGGCGTTGTTGAGTGCCCGGCGTCCAATCCGCTGGATGGCGTTGCGCGTGCCGGCGCTGTACCCCGACGCACATTGGGACACGCCCAAGGCGCTGCTCGACAAGGAGGTCGTGCGCGCCTACCGCCAGCAGCCGCAGGACGAGCGGGGCGACCGGGCGCTCGCCGCCTGTGCGGCTTTTCGTGGCGACGTGCTGATCGTCGAGTCCGAAAAGGACGAGCAAATTCCGCGCGAAGCGATGCTGTCCTATCAGTCGGCGTTTCGCAACGCGAACTCGCTCAGCCACCGGATTCTGCACGGCGCGACCCATGCGATGCGCGATCCGCGGCACCAGCGGACCTACACGACCTTGCTTCTGCACTGGATCGATGAGATGGTCCGCGCGAGCCGCAGGACAGATCGCGGATTGCCAAATGTAAGCTAATCGTAATAGGCGGTGCCGGATAGCCCGGCAAAACCGGCTCTTGCCGATTCGAATCAACCTAGGACCTTATACCTCATGCAGATCATCGTTCGCGATAACAATGTCGATCAGGCGCTGCGAGCGCTCAAGAAGAAGCTGCAGCGCGAAGGCGTGTATCGCGAAATGAAGCTGCGCCGGCATTACGAAAAGCCGTCGGAAAAGCGTGCCCGTGAACGCGCCGCCGCGATCAGCCGCGCACGCAAGGCCGACCGCAAGCGCGCAGAACGCGACCGCTGAGCCGGGCGGCGATGCCGACCATCGGCACCCGCATCGATGAAAGCGGAACGCTGATCCGCGAAGGTGGCGCCTTTTATCTGCGGCGTGATCTGGGCGGGCGGTATCAGCTCGAACTGCACCGTACGCCGGTGGATGAAGTCGAAAAGCGTGTCCGACTGGTCGGCACGCTGGTCGGTGCCGATCTGGTCAACGCCGACAGCGTCATGCTCGCGTGAACCGGCCGGGGCGGGCAGGGTGCTCGCCCCGGTGGTCGCTCACCAATACAGGTCGCTGCCCGACAGCGTCCCCGTGACCGACAGCATGAAGTCGGCAACGCCGTCGCCATTCTGGTCGAGGGACAGCATCGTCGTGCCGTTGCTGCTGGCAATCACCGCCTGTCCCGCGCGCCCGCTAAACTGTGCGACCTGGCTGAATGCCTGATCGCCCGATACCGACAGGTCGGCGTCGATCGCCGACAGGTCGATCTTGTCGACGCCGGTGGCGAAATCGGTGATCCGGTCGCGGACGCTCGACGTCGAATCGTCGATCGCGGTGAAGACGAAGATGTCCGCCCCGCTGCCGCCCGTTAGCACGTCCGCCCCGCCGCCGCCGATCAGTACGTCGTTGCCGGCATTGCCGACCAGTTGGTTGGCGACTTCGTTCCCGACGATGCGGTCGGCACCCGACCCGCCGCGCGCATTCTCGATCGTCGCGCCCTGCGCGATGGCGACATTGCCCTTCAGCCCGCCGACGTCCGAAAAATTGCCGTCGTTCAGGTCGATCAGCTGTGCGCTGGCATAGCCCGAAAAGTCGAACGTGTCGTTGCCGCCCGCGTCCCATGCCGCGAAGATCAGCGCCGAGCTGCCCGACGTCGCGGTATAATAGTCGCGCCCGGTGTTCGACCCGAAGCCATAGACGGTGTCGCCGGTGCGGGTGGTGTTGTTCGCGCCATAGAGCCGCTGGGCCGCGGCGACATCGTCAAGCAACGGTGCCGCCGCGTAATAGCCGCCATTGTCGCCGCCGGTGTTGGTTTCCGACCAATAGCTCATCACCGAATATTGCCGCGTATCCTCGTAATAGGATGCGCTGTTGGCATAGGTCGGGGATCCGTTGCCGGCATTGTAGTCGCCCGGATGGCCGAGGCCGAGCGCATGGCCGATCTCGTGGATCAGGACCTGCCCGCCATAGTTCAGGTTGTCGGGCGCGCGGTTGTAGCTGAGCGAACTGTTGTACCAGCTGTCACCGCCGACGCCGCTGCCGGGATAATAGGCGAAGGCCGCCGCCCCCGACGCGCCGCTGGAATAATTGCCCAGCAGCATCTGCGCATTGTTGCTATACCCGTTGCCGCTGTCGACCCGGCGAAAGGTGACGCGCGCGACATCGGCCCATGCCTGCAATGCGATCGTGGTCTGTTCGATCTGCGCATCGTTGAAGCGCGAGAACCCGGCGGTGCCGTTGGGCATCGACGTGGGCGCGGTGGCGCGGAAGGCATAGGTGACCTCGGCCGCCTGTCCCAGCGTCGAGCCGTTCCACGTCTGGTTCGCGCGGCCGATCTGTGCGGCGGCCTCGCCGATCGTCAGCGACTGCTTGCCGTTCGGGCCGGCATCGCCGCGCTGCTCGCCGTTCAGCGCCGCCTGCGGACCCGATCCGGTTCCCTGATCGGGCGTGCCGCCGTTCATGCAGCCCCAGCAATGGCATCCCTCGGCGGCGGCCGCCGTCTGGGACGACTGGTGCGACTGCCACGCTTCCCACCCGAAGCCGAACGATGCGCCGGGAGCGGCGATCGCCATGACGGCGGACGGGGTTGGTGCTGTCGAAATCGCCGGCAAGTCATAGCCGCCGATCACGGCGTTGCTATCGTTCATCAGCCGGTGCAATAACGATGTCGGATCGGGACCGGTCGGTCCGTCGAAATATTGTTCGGACATGTTTCCGATAACGGGAGTTGTGGAATGCGCTACGGCCACAGATATTCTCCACACAGACGCGCCACGATCGCACGGAGCGGACGCGTATTTCGGTACGTTCGGGGAATGACGTTTGGTGTCGCCCCATTAGTATTCTTTATCAATACGCCCGCATCCGCAACGCTTGGTACGAAGAAGGACATCGAGATGACGCAACTTCACGGCGAACCGGCACAATCGAGCGGCAGTTTGAGGTTGGAGGAGCCCGCGGCGCTGGTTGGACGCTGGATCATCGCCACGCAAACGGGCGATTGCGCCATGGATTTCACCGCCCGACGGATCAATTCCGCCAATGCATGGGCGGTCGAGGATGCGATGGGATGCCTGACCGCACTGGCACCGGGCGTCGTCGGATGGCGGCCGACCCCCGACGGCATCGCGTTGGCGTCGGCCGACCGGCGCACGGTCGTGCTGTTCGCTACCGGTGCGGACGGATGGTCCGCGACACTACCGGGTGGTCCGGCGACGTTGCGTAAGGGGTAGGGTGGATTGCTTGCAGACCGAACGGATCGCGGTATCGCTTCCCTCCCTGATAAGGGAGGGGCTGGGGGTGGCGCGGCCTGCGAGCGGCGGTAACGATCCCCAACGGACCAACCCACCCCCGACCCCTCGCTTGTCAGGGAGGGGAGCCGCAGGCGACGGCGTCCGATGCATGTCGATCCGGGCCCAGGGCAGGGGCTCCGCAGCGGATTTACCACGGACTTGGTAAGAAGTTGCGGCGAAAGTAACGGGCCGAAGGGCGAACCCTCCGGCCGCGTCGATTACGCCAGGGTACGGACCTTGGGCTCGCGGTCCCAATAACGCTGCTTGGCGGCGTCGACGAAGGATGCGAGGTCGGTGATGCCCTCGTCCGCCTCGACGCCGGCCTTGTCGAGCAAGGGCTGCGCGGCGGCGTTGTGGCCGATCGCCTTCAGATGGCCGAACGCGTCCATGACCCACTGGACGGCTGCGCCTTCCTTGGTCAGCTTCTGCGCGGCTTCGTCCGACAGGATCACTGCACAGGCATCGACGGTGACCGAGGGCTGGCCGAACAGCTGCGCGTCGGCGGCGATGGTCGATCCGTCCGACAGCGGCACCTTGCCGACCTTCGGCGCGATCGTCATCGCATTGCCGCCGGCAGCCTTGACCGCGTCCTTCAGCGTCTTCAGCTCACCGGCATCGGTGCCGTCGGCGATCAGGATGCCGACGGTGCGCCCTTCCAGCGTATGCTTTTCCAGCGGTCCGCGAATGATGCGGAGCGCCGGCGACACATCCATGTCGAGCACCGGTGCGGCAGTCGGCGATGCGTCGGGCAGGTCCATCGCCAGCCCATCGGCGACGCGGCCCGCCAGCCCCTCGTCGACGTTGCGCAGATTGGCGAGTACCGCGCTGCGGATATGATCGAGGCTGACCTTCGACAGCTCGAACACCAGCGCAGAGGCGATGTGCGCCTGTTCGGCCGGGTCCATCGACCGGAAGAATAGCCGCGCCTGACTGTAATGATCGGCGAAACTTTCGGGGCGGATGCGCAGTTTCTGGCCCTGCTCTTCCGAGGGATATGTCTTGTACCCCTTTTCCGGGTCCTCCCGCGCGCCGGCTTCCTCGCCGGCCTTCGCCAGACTGTTCGGCTCGTAATTGGCGCGGCCCTTGGGCACCGCCATCTGCATGTGGCCGTCGCGCTGCTGGTTCAGGAATGGGCAGCCCGCCGCTTCGGCGCGGCCCTTGGCGGCGTTGATCGGCAGCTGGTGGAAATTGACCGATCCGAGTCGCGACAGCTGCGTATCGGTATAGCTGAACAGCCGCCCTTGCAGCAGCGGATCGTTCGAAAAGCCGATGCCGGGGACGACATGGCTCGGCACGAACGCCGCCTGTTCGGTTTCGGCGAAGAAATTGTCGGGATAACGGTCGAGCACCATCCGCCCGACGATGCGGACCGGCAGGACTTCCTCCGGAATGATCTTGGTCGCGTCGAGTACGTCATAGGGCTGGCTGTCGGCAAAGGCCTCGTCGAACAGCTGGACGCCCAGTTCCCATTCGGGATAGTCGCCCCGGTCGATCCGTTCGAACAGGTCGCGACGCTGGAAATCGGGGTCGGCACCGGCGATCTTCACCGTTTCGTCCCAGATGGTCGAGGCGAGACCCGCCTTGGGCTTCCAGTGGAACTTGACGAAGGTCGACTTGCCCGCCGCATCGATCAGGCGGAAGGTGTGGACGCCGAACCCTTCCATGTTGGCAAAGGTACGCGGCAGCGTCCGGTCCGACATCGCCCACATGATCATATGCGTCGATTCGGGCATCAGTGAGATGAAGTCCCAGAAGGTGTCGTGCGCGGTCGCCGCCTGCGGATATCCGCGATCCGCCTCCATCTTGGCAGCATGGATCAGGTCGGGGAACTTGATCGCGTCCTGGATGAAGAACACCGGGATGTTGTTGCCGACCAGATCCCAATTGCCTTCGCGCGTGTAGAATTTCACCGCGAAGCCGCGCACATCGCGCGGCGTATCCACCGATCCCGATCCGCCCGCGACCGTCGAGAAGCGGACGAACACGTCGGTGCGCTGCCCCTTCTTCTGGAACAGGTCGGCGACGGTGATGTCGGACAGGCTGTCGGTGCATTCGAAATAGCCATGCGCGGCCGATCCGCGGGCATGGACGATACGTTCGGGAATGCGCTCGTGATCGAAGTGGTTCATCTTCTCGCGGAAGACTTCGTCCTCGATCAGCACGGGTCCACGCGCGCCCGCCTTCAACTGGTTCTGGTTGTCGGAAATCGGCGTGCCGTGGTTGGTGGTCAGCACCGGGTGATCGGCATCGGTCGTCTGATGCGTCTCGCCGCCGGTTCCGGGGTTGCGGGCAATGTGATCGGTCATGGCAATCCTTCTCGTTCGGAATGCTAACGGATCGCGACCCCGCTAAGTTGCCCAAGAGAAAACGCTTTGTCCGAAATCGCCGCCGCTCGTCGTGCTCGCGCCATTACCCCGGATCAAAAGGAAAGGCCCCGATCGCTCGGGGCCTTCCGGATGGTCAGAACTTGATATTCGCGTTGGCGAAGAACTGCCGCCCGACATAGTCGTAGCCCGAATAAAGCGGAGCGTTGGCAACGGTCGTGAACCCGATCGCGCTGATCCGCGGCGGCTTGGTGTCGAGCAGATTGCGGACACCGAAGGTGAACTGATACTGCTTCTGCACATTGAACTGCAGCGACAAGGAATGCAGGAAGTAGCTGCTTGCCTCCAAATAATAGTTGTCGCGATATTCCTGTTGCAGATCGGCGTCGATTTCACCGGTCAGGTTGTCGAATGCGAAATAGTCATAGGTCCGGTTGCGGTCGCCACCGGTCCAGTCGAGACCGTAGCGGATCGTGACCGGATCGATGCTGAACGTCGCGTCGAAATTGCCGACCCAATCCGGCGCGGTCAGGATCCCGTTAGAATCCGTCAGGAATTCTTCCGGGAACAGGCGCGTCGATTGTTCGGTATATTTGGTGACGTTGGCGTTCAGGATGAACTTTCCGCCGAGCAGTTCGCGGGCATAGCGGCCGTTGAATTCGAAGCCCTTGACGATGTTTTCCGACAGGTTGACGAAGCTGCTCGTCACCGTCAGCGCCTGATTGCTGTCGCGCTGGACGAACCGGCAGAAGCCTTCGGTCGGATTGAAGTTCGCACTGCCGTAGCAACGCTGCAGGATCGTCGTTCCGCTCAGGTCCGAAACGCCGTTGTCGACCTTCACGTCGAAATAATCGAGCGACAGCGATAGCTGGCCGATCGCTTCGGGCAACCGCGGACTGATGACGGCACCGATCGTCCAGTTGGTCGACGTTTCGGCGCTCAGGCCCGCTTCGGCACCGCCGACGCGGAACGACGTGATGCCGCTGCGCTGTTCGAAGTCCGCTGGCAGGCCGATCGAGGCGCAGTTGCGCGCGACGATCTGCTGGTTCGGCGACTGTTCGCCCGCGACCGGCAGCGCGCTGCACGGATCGCTGTTCGAGCCCAGGAAGCCGCTGGTGGCGCCGAGGAACTGTTCGGCCAGCGCCGGCGCGCGGTACGACGTGCCATAGCTGCCGCGGATGCCGAAGCCGCGGAACGGTTCCCATTCGCCCGCGATCTTGTAGGTCACGTCCGAACCATAGGACGCATAGTCGGTATAGCGCGCCGATCCGGTCAGGTTCAGACGATAGAAGAATGGCTGATCCTCGAGCAGCGGCACGAAGATTTCACCGAAGCCTTCCTTCACATTGTCCTTGCCGACCGTCGGCGTCGCCGCGGTCAGACCGTACAGGTTGCCGTTGACTGAATTGAGATCGGGCTGGTCGTTCAGGCTCTGTCGGCGATGCTCGACGCCCAGCGCGACTTGCACGTCACCGGCGGGCAGACGGACCAGTGGGCCGTCGATATTGAACGCATAGGTCGTTTCGCGGAAGCGGGTCTTCCCGATCGTGTTCTGGACGATGTAGTTGCGGAAATCGGTCGGCAACTGGCCGCCGATCACCGCCGCGCTCAGGAACGGGGCAGCGACGCAGTTGGCGTTCGAGGCGATGCTGGCGCAGCTGAACGTGCCGTTGGCGTTGGCAGTGACGTTCAGCGAATTGGCGAGCCGGTCGATCAGGAAGGACTCGGCTTCGTAGGTGCCGTCGTTGAACGACTTGCCGATATAGGCGTCATAGCGCCAGTTGGGGAAGAAGAAGTCGCCGCGCACGCCGCCCGACGCGCGGACATAGTCCACCGTCTGGGCAGAGGAGGTCATGCCATAGCCGATGAACGCCCGCGCCGCGATGTTGCGGCCGCTCGACGTGTTGGTGGGGTTGGCGAAGGCGCCGTTGCGGATCGCTTCGGGAAGCAGCGGGCTGCCCTGGAGATAATCGAGCGACAGCTGACGATAGAGGTCCGTCGACGACTTGCGCCGCGTCGCCAGCAATTCGCCATACACTTCGGCATTGCCGAGGAAGTCCAGCTTGTAGGTCGCCGACAGATAGCCGGTATAGATTTCGGTATCGTTGATGAGCGGCTCTTCCTCCTGCCGCGGATCGAAGGTGTCGCGGTCATAGGTGCCGACGCCGAGATAGCCGGGGAACGGGCCGGTGGTCTGGCCGGGCGCTGGTACGAACCGGTTGAACCGGCCGACGGCACCGCTGGTACGCCCGATCGCATCACGGGTCGGCAGGCCCAGCGTATTGATCGTCACGCCGCCATTATCGAGCGTGAAACAGGCACGGGGATCGTCTGGCGAAAAATTGTCGCCCGAACCGAATGCCGAGCCCTCGCCGTTCAGGAAACCGCCGATCGGGCAGCCGAAAAACGGCACGTCGTTGCGCGAAAGGAGATCGCGTTTGCGATATTCGGCTGAGCCGATGACGCTCAAACGATCGTTGCTGAAGCCGAAGCTGGCGCTGGCGCGGCGATCGATGCCGGCTCCGACCTCGGGCACGTTCATCTGGAAATTGAGCTGGAGGCCCTTGAGCTTCTGGTCGGTGATGATGTTGACGACGCCGGCGACCGCGTCCGAGCCATAGACCGACGACGCGCCGGCCTTCAGCACCTCGATCCGTTCGACGATTGCGTTGGGCAGGACGTTCAGGTCGGCAGCGAGCAGCGATCCGCGCGTGCCGCCCGGTGCCAGTCGCCGACCGTTCAGCAGGATCAGCGTGCGGTTGGGGCCAAGGCCGCGCAGGCCAAGCGTGTTCGCGCCGCCCCCGCCGTCGGTGACGAAGCCGCCATAGGCGCTGTTGATCTGCGACGCGCCCTGCGCAACGGCATTGCTTTGCAACGCATCGCCGACGCTGGCGAAGCCGGCCTGGGTGATTTCGCCCCGACCGATCACGGTGATCGGTTCCGCCACCGAGAATTCATCGCGGCGGATGCGCGAACCGGTGACGACGATATCCGTGCCGACCGTCACGGTGCCGTCCTCGGCGTTCGGCGATTGCGGGTTCTGGGCGTCGCTCGGCACCTGGGTCGGATCGGGAACCGGGCTGGCTTGCGTATCGGTGGCGATGGTCTGAGCCGACGCAGGCAAAGCGATAGCGATAGCCAGCGGCGTCAATGCCGTGGCCACATAAAGATGTGACAGTTTCACAAAATTTCCCCGTTTTTCCGCCCGATAGGGCTTACCGATATAAGAGTATTCGTTCGGGAAGCCGGCAAGAGTGAAAATGTAGACGAAGCCTACTAACTTCGGAGCTGTCACATAAATGCCACGCTGGAAGTGTGATCGCAGGGTGGGGGGCGCTTCGAGATTCTGGACGGGTCGCACCGCACGGTCGGTTTCCGGGTGCTACGATGTTCGCAGATATGCGGGTTCCGACTGCTGCCGCATGACGTTTCGCTCGTGCGGAAATGGTCGCCGCCGACCATCGCGGACGGTTACCGTGCCCAGCGGCGACTGCCACCGGGAGCCGCAACGAAAAAGGCGCCCGCGTTGCCGTGGGCGCCTTTCCGGACCGGTATTGCCGTGCGTCGGCGCTACCGGCGGGTTCGGTTTCGATCAGATGCCGTTCTTCAGGTTGGTGTCGGCATCGTGGGTCCGCATGTCTTCGGCCTGGTTCTCGCCGGTCGCGCGAACTGCCTCGGCAGCGTTTTCCAGATTCGCCTCGACGACGTCGTTCGAGACGGCGTCCGCAGCGTCTTCGAGGTTGTCGGCAACCGCTTCTGCGTTCGCTTCGATATTGTCGGCGGCCTGTTCACGCGGGGTGTTGTTGCATGCGGCCAGCGACAGCAGACCGGCGGCGACGCCAAATGCAAATACCTTCTTCATCGTGTATCACCTTCCCTAAACCAGCGTTCGACATAACCAATGGCGAGAGCTTGGCAAGATATATCCGATTTCGGGGGTAAGCGGCTGTTTGAAAACGCCCGGATGCGCATTTTGCGGTGCCGGCCCGTGCACCCTGCCGGCCACCTCCGATCGGCGCATCGCGGTAGCACGTCGGCCATTCCGGCGGTAAGGACGCATGACCACCCGTTGTCCGATCGACGACCCGCCGACAAAGGACCTGTGCCGGATATGACGACCGACGCCCTCGAGGAACGCATCCGGTTATGCGAGATGCTGGAACGGGTCGCGGCCGAGGATCGGGATGCGTTGGGCGAATTATATCGCATGACGTCCGCCAAGCTCTTCGGCATCTGCCTGCGCATCTGTGGCGACCGCAGTTCGGCGGAAGACGTGCTGCACGAGGTGTATGCGATCATCTGGAAACGGGCCGGCGCGTTTCAGGTCGGGTCGCTCTATCCGGTCGCGTGGCTGGCGACGATCGCGCGCAACCGGGCGATCGACTGGGTCCGCGGACACGGCCGGCGGCCGATGCGCCCGATCGAGGAGGCGTTCGATATCGCCGACGATACGCCCGACCAGGCGGCGACGGCGGAGCGTGCCGAAACCGTGCAACGGCTTTATGACTGCCTGAACGAACTGACGCTTGCGCAGCGCGATGCCATCCGGACCGCCTTCGTCGACGGGATGACCTATGCCGAAATCGCCGACGCCCGCGGGGTACCATTGGGGACGATGAAGAGTTGGGTCCGACGCGGATTGTTGCAGCTTCGGGGGTGTGTCGGCGATGACTGATCCTGATCCCGAAACGATGGCCGCCGAGTTCGCGCTCGGCTTGCTGGAGGGTGACGATCGATCGGCGGCGTTGCGCCGGTCGCTGTCGGACCCGCAGTTCGCGCGTGAGGTCGAATGGTGGCGGCATCGCTTTGCCGCGCTGTTCGACGACGTTCGTCCCGTCGAGGCACCGCCACTGCGGACCGACCGGATTTTTCCGGCACCCGCGGCGAAACGATCGGGGTTCCGATGGGCGTTCGTTCCGCTGGCCGGCGCGATCGCGGCGTCGGTCGCGCTCCTGCTTGTCCAGCCGAAGGGGACGGTCGAACAGCCGTCGCCACGGGTGCAGCAGACGATGCTGGCGGTACTCGTGCCCGCCGACAAGAGCGATGCGCCCTTCGCAGCGTCGATCGACCTCGATGCCAGCGAGGTTCGCGTCGCGACCAGCGGTCTGGCACCGACGGGGAAAGACGCGCAGCTGTGGATCATCCGCGACGGTGTGCCGCATTCGATCGGTCTGCTCGACCGGGCCGGCGCGACACGCCTTACCCTGCCGGTGGCCGAGCGCGGTGCGCTGGGGACGAACGAGGTGCTGGCGATATCGATCGAACCGCTGGGCGGTTCGCCCGAACCGACGCCGACCGGCCCCGTCATCGCCAGCGGCGCGCTTTCGCAGACATAGGCCGGGGCGCGCCGCCATGCACGGGCATGGCGGACGCTTCAGCCACGTTCTACCGCGCGAACAACCGCCGCAGGAACACCGTTTCCACCTCGCGCCGCAGGTCGTTGTTCGGCTTTTTCAGAAAGCCGTGGCCTTCGTCGGCGAACAGCACATACCAGGTGTCGTTGCCGTTTGCGCGGAGGCGCGCCACGACCTGATCGGATTCCGATTGCGGCACGCGCGGGTCGTTGGCCCCCTGCATCACCAGCATCGGCTTGGTGATCCTTGCGACATTGGTGATCGGTGACACCCGCGTCAGCACAGCGCGCATCGCCGGATCGCGCTCGTCACCATATTCGGCGCGGCGATTGTCGCGGCGATAGGCTTCGGTGTTCTGGAGGAAGGTGTTCCAGTTGCTGATGCCATAGCGTTCGACCCCGCCGACCAGCCGGTCCGAATATTTGGTCATGACGGCAAGGCTCATGTAGCCGCCATAGGACTGGCCATAGACCGCGACGCGGGCCGCATCGAGGCCGGGCTGCGTGCCGATCCAGTCGAGCAACGCGCCGATATCCTTCACCGAATCTTCGCGCTTCGCGCCATTGTCGAGGTTCAGGTAGCGCTTGCCATAGCCGTCGCTGCCACGGACGTTGGGCAGGATCACCGTCGCCTTCAGCACATCGGCGAAATATTGCGCGCCATAGTTCCAGATCGGACGCGTCTGCGCCTCCGGTCCGCCATGGATGTCGATGATGACCGGCGTCCGCGTGCCCGCCGGCACTCCCCGGGGGCGATAGACGAACGCGGGCACCGACAGGCCGTCGAACGACGTGAACCGCACCAGCTCGGGCTCGGCGAGCGTGGCGGGATCGAGTTCGCCCAGTTCCGACACCGTCCAGCGCGTCAGGTCGCCGCCGGTCACCGGCCAGCTCCATACGTCGCCGGCCGACGTCGCCGAGGTGAGGCCGATCGCCAGATTCCGGCCATCCGGTGAGAATTTCAGCGCGGTCAGCACCCCGCGCGGCAGCACCGGTTGCGGCAGCGCCCGGCGGGTGACGCGATCCTGAACCACGATGCGCGAGAAGCCGTCCTCGTTCACGGCATAGGACAGCACGCGACCGTCATCGGTCAGGTCGAAGCTTTCGACATCCCATGCGAGGTCCGGGGTCAGGACCGTCTGCGCGCCGGTCGCGATATCGATCTCTACCAGTCGGCGGGTGTCGCTGCCGGCATCGGAGATGGCGATCAGTTTGCGGCCGCCTGGCAGATAGCGTGGGTCGGCATAGACGGCGGCAGCAGCCTTCGGCGCGATCCGCGTTGCCTTGCCGCTGGCGAGATCCAGCTCGAACAGCTGGTCCTCGCGGTTGGACAGGCTGCGCATGAAGATCAGCCGCGCGGCGTCGGGCGCGATATCGGCGGGCGCCACCGCACCGTCGGACTGGTAGAGCGTGCGCGGTTTCCCGCCCGCCTTCGGATCGATGCCGAGGATCGCATAGGCAGCGCTGCCCTTGGTCGCGCGCGCCCATGCCATCAGCGCACCGTCCTTGCTGAAGACCGGCGACTGGTTGCGCGTCCCGGCCTCGGTCAGCGGCGTCGCGACACCGGCGAGGCCGCGCGTGTAGAGCTGAAACCATTCGTCCCCGCCCGTGTCGCGCGTCATCACGAACCGGTCGCTGCCGGGGATCGTCGTCGCTGCGGCGACCGGTTCGGTGCCGAAGGTGATCTGCGTGCGTGCGCCGCCGGGGGCCGCAACATGATGCAGCTGCTGGGTCGCGCCGAAGCGCGTGGCGATCAGCATCGAACCGTCGGGCAGCCAATCCTCGAACTGCGCCGCCCGACTGTTCTGATAGCGTTGCACCGCCTCGCGCACATCGGCGGGAATGTCGGGCACGCCCGACAGGGTGGCGGTGCCGACCTGCCGCGTGGGCACGGTCTGCGCAGCGGTACCGGTGGCGAGGGCGAACAGCGCGACGGTGGCGACGAAAGGCTTGATCATTCGATGAGTGTCGGATGCCGGGCACCGCGAGGTCAAGGGCGCGGGCAATATGTCACCGCCCGGGACGCCGCGTGGCGTCCAATCCGGCGGAAAAAGCGACATCTATATGCGCGCACTATGCGATTACCCGGAATCGCTCTCGAATTGCTACGCGATATGGGCCTAATCGCGCGTCCCTGAAGGCAGCGTCACGCGACGTTTGCCGCGCAAAGGGATGGCAGGAATGAAGTTCTATCAGGCGGCCGCAGTCGTGGCGCTGCTCGCGCTGCCGGCCGCGGCGCAAGCCCAATCGGCACCCGCCGACGATGCGGAAGCGGTCGCCGGGACCGCACCGTCCCCGGCCTTCACGATCAGCGGGTCGGCGTCGATCGCGTCCGATTACCGGTTCCGCGGCGTATCGCAGTCCGATCAGGAAATGGCGGTGCAGGCCGGCATCACCGTCGCCCACGACAGCGGCCTGTATATCGGAAGCTGGGGTTCGAACCTTGCCGGCTGGGGCACGTTCGGCGGGGCCAATATGGAGCTCGACCTGATCGGCGGGTACAAGGCGCGGCTGTCCGACACCGCGACGCTGGATGTCGGGCTGACCTGGTACCTGTATCCGGGCGGTGCCGATAAGACCGATTTCGCCGAACCCTATGCCAAACTGACCGGCACGGCCGGGCCGGCGACGCTCACCGCCGGTGCTGCTTATGCGCCCCGGCAGGAGGCCATCGGCAAGTGGTACGACACCGGTGCCGATGCCGCCGCCGGAACCTACACCGATCCCGGTGCCAGGGACGACAACTTGTATCTGTGGGGCGACGGCGCGTTCGCGCTCGCCGGGACGCCGATCACCGCGCGGGCGCATGTCGGCCATAGCCGGGGACAGGACGGGCTCGGCCCGAACGCGACCGCGGTTTCGCCCACCGGCACCTATTGGGATTGGTCGCTGGGTGCCGATGCCACGTACAAAAACCTGACGTTCAACGTCAGCTATGTCGATACCGACATTTCGAACCGCGCGGCGACGTACCTCCGCCCCGGTTTCAGCAAGGGTCAGGACGGCACCGGCAACATCGCCGGCGGCACCGTCGTGGTCGCGCTGACCGCTGCCTTCTGAACTTTGGAGAACACCGATGCAGGACCTGCTGTGGGTCGCGATCATGGTCGGACTGGTGGCGCTGACGCTCGCCTATGTTCGCCTCTGCGACAATGCGTGAGGGAGCGCTGACATGACGCTCGATCTCTGGCTGGCGGCGCTGACCGCGCTTGGCCTTCTCGTCTATCTCGTGGGCGTCCTGATCCGCCCCGAACGCTTCTGAAAGGAGCGGCACCATGACACTTCAGGGCTGGTTCCTGATCATCGCCTTTACCGGCATCCTGCTGGCGCTCGCCAAGCTGGTCGGTCTGTGGCTGTTCGCGCTGTACGAAGGGCGACGCACCCCGCTTCACCTCGTGCTCGGCCCGGTCGAGCGCGGTTTCTACAAGCTGTCGGGTATCGATCCCGCGCAGGAGCAGGGCTGGCGCCGCTACGCGGTGCACATGCTCCTGTTCAACGCGGTCCTCATGGCGTTCACCTATGCGGTGCTGCGTCTTCAGGGCCTCTTGCCGGGCAATCCGCAGCATCTGGCCGGTGTCGGCGAGCATCTGTCGTTCAACACCGCGATCAGCTTCACCGCCAACACCAACTGGCAAAGCTATGGCGGCGAGAGCACGATGTCGAACCTCAGCCAGATGCTGGGGCTGACGATCCACAATTTCCTGTCGGCGGCGACCGGCATCGCGCTGGCCTTTGCGCTGTTTCGCGGGTTCGCGCGGCGGGAAACGAAGACGGTCGGCAACTTCTGGGCCGATGTGATGCGGATCACGCTCTATCTGCTGCTGCCGCTCTGCATCGCGCTGACCCTCTTCTATATCGCCAGCGGCGTGCCGCAGACGCTGGCCGGGGTCGTCGACGTGCAGACGCTGGAGGGTGCGCGCCAGTCGATCCTGCTGGGGCCGGTCGCGTCGCAGGAAGCGATCAAGATGCTCGGCACCAATGGCGGCGGCTTCTTCAACGCCAATTCGGCGCATCCGTTCGAGAACCCGACGGCGCTGACCAACTTCGTCCAGATGCTGTCGATCTTCGTCATCGGCGTCGGACTGACCTGGACCTTCGGGAAGGCGGTCGGCAATCCGCGACAGGGCTGGGCGATCCTCGCGGCGATGATGGTCCTGTTCCTCGCCGGCACGACCGTCACCTACTGGGCGGAGGCGGCCGGCAACCCGGTGCTGCACCAGATCGGCGTCGCGGGCGGCAATATGGAGGGCAAGGAGGTGCGCTTCGGCATCGCCGCCTCCGCGCTGTTCTCGGTCGTCACCACCGCCGCGTCGTGCGGCGCGGTCAACGCGATGCATGACAGCTTCACCGCGCTCGGCGGGCTGATCCCGCTGTTCAACATGCAACTGGGCGAGGTCGTGATCGGCGGCGTCGGTGCCGGTATCTACGGCTTCCTGCTGTTCGCGATCCTCGCGGTGTTCGTCGCCGGGCTGATGGTCGGCCGCACGCCCGAATATGTCGGCAAGAAGATCGAGGCGCGCGAGGTCAAGCTGGCGGTCCTCGCCATCGCAGTGTTGCCGCTGATGATCCTTGGGCTGACCGCCCTGTCGTCGGTGCTGGAACAGGGGCTGGCCGGGCCGCTGAACAAGGGGCCGCACGGCTTTTCGGAGATCCTCTACGCCTTCACCTCCGCCGTCGCGAACAACGGTTCGGCCTTTGCCGGCCTGACCGCCAACACGCCTTGGTACAACGGGCTGCTGGGGGTCGCGATGTGGGTCGGCCGCTTCTTCGTCATCGTGCCGATGCTGGCGATCGCCGGCAGCCTCGCGGCGAAGAAATACACGCCGGAAAGCGCGGGATCCTTCCCGACGACGGGCGGCCTGTGGGTCGGCCTGCTGGTGGGCATCATTCTCGTTCTGGGTGGCCTCACCTTCCTGCCGAGCCTCGCGCTCGGTCCGATCGCCGATCATCTCGCGATGATCCGCGGCCAGTTGTTCTGACACGGGGGCCATCATGGCAAAAACCCAATCCAAGAGCCTGTTCACCGCCGACCTTGTCGGGCCCGCGATCAAGGTGTCGTTCCTGAAGCTCAACCCTAGAGAGTTGGTCCGTAACCCGGTCATGTTCGTCACCGCCGTCGTCGCGGCGCTGATGACCGTCCTGCTCGTCGTCGGGCAGGACGGCCTGACGATCGGATTCAAACTTCAGCTGGTCGTATGGCTGTGGCTGACCGTGTTGTTCGGCACCTTTGCCGAGGCGCTGGCCGAAGGGCGGGGCAAGGCGCAGGCGGCGAGCCTGCGCGCCACCAAGGCCGAACTGACGGCCAAACGGCTGAAGGGCGACGGGCGCGCATATGACGCGGTGCCCGCCAGCCAGCTGAAGGTCGGCGACGTCGTGCTGGTCGAGACGAACGACCTGATCCCGTCGGACGGCGACGTCGTATCGGGCGTCGCGTCGGTCAACGAAGCGGCGATCACCGGTGAAAGCGCACCGGTGATCCGCGAGGCGGGCGGCGATCGCTCGGCCGTGACGGCGGGGACGCGCGTCATCTCCGACGAAATCCGCGTCAAGGTGACGGTCGAGCCGGGCGAGGGCTTTCTCGACCGCATGATCGCGCTGGTCGAGGGGGCGCAGCGGCAGAAGACGCCCAACGAGATCGCACTGACGCTGTTGCTGGTCGGTCTGACCATCATCTTCCTGATCGCGGTCGCCACCATTCCGGGCTTTGCCGCCTATGCGGGTGGCAGAATCCCGGTCGCCATCCTCGCCGCGCTGCTTATCACGTTGATCCCGACCACGATCGCGGCGCTGCTCTCGGCGATCGGGATCGCGGGCATGGACCGGCTCGTCCGCTTCAACGTGCTCGCGAAATCGGGCCGTGCGGTCGAGGCGGCGGGCGATATCGACGTGCTGCTGCTCGACAAGACCGGCACGATCACGATCGGCGACCGGCAGGCGAGCGAATTCCGCGCGGTCGGCGGCACCAGCGAGGCCGAACTGGCCGAAGCCGCCCTGTTCGCCAGCCTTGCCGACGAAACGCCCGAAGGCCGTTCGATCGTGGTGCTGGCGCGCGACGCGTTCAATCTGCAACGGTTGATGCCCGCCGGGGCGGAGGTCATCCCGTTCACCGCGCAGACCCGCGTATCGGGCGTCCGCTTCGACGGCACGCTGATCCAGAAGGGGGCCGTCGTCTCGATCCTGAAGGCGAACCCCGGTTCGGGCGAGACCGCGGCGGCAACCGAACTGCGCCGCATCACCGACGAGATCGCACGCGCCGGCGGTACCCCGCTGGCGGTGGCCAAGGACGGTCGCCTGCTCGGCGCGATCTTCCTGAAGGACGTGGTGAAGGCGGGTATCCGCGAACGCTTCGGCGAGCTTCGCACGATGGGCATCCGCACGGTGATGATCACCGGCGACAACCCGCTGACCGCCGCTGCCATCGCCGCCGAGGCGGGGGTGGACGACTTCCTCGCGCAGGCGACGCCCGAAGACAAGCTGGCGCTGATCCGCAAGGAACAGCAGGGCGGCAAGCTGGTGGCGATGTGTGGCGACGGCACCAACGACGCGCCCGCCCTCGCGCAGGCCGATGTCGGCGTGGCGATGAACACCGGCACGCAGGCCGCGCGCGAGGCGGGCAACATGGTCGACCTCGACAGCGATCCGACCAAGCTGATCGAGGTGGTGGGCCTCGGCAAGCAGTTGCTGATGACGCGCGGTGCGCTCACGACCTTCTCGGTCGCCAACGACGTGGCCAAGTATTTCGCGATCATTCCCGCGATGTTCGTCGCGCTCTATCCGGGCCTCGGCGTGCTGAACGTCATGGGCCTCGGCTCGCCCCAGTCGGCGATCCTGAGCGCGATCATCTTCAACGCGGTCATCATCCCGCTGCTGGTGCCGCTGGCACTGAAGGGCGTGGCATACAAGCCGATGGCGGCGGGGCCATTATTGGCACGCAACCTCGCCATCTACGGTTTGGGGGGTCTCCTCGCCCCGTTCGTCGGCATCAAGATCATCGACCTTGTGGTCGGTGGCCTCGGCCTCGCGTAAGGATCGATATCATGGGCAAAGATTTTTCTACCGCGCTGCGTCCGGCGATCGTCATGACGATCCTGTTCGCGCTGCTGCTCGGGCTGGCATACCCTCTCGCGATGACCGGTATCGGCCAGGCGATCTTCCCGAGCCAGGCCAATGGCAGTCTCGTTCGCGACACGACCGGCCGGGTCATCGGATCGACCGTCGTCGGACAGGCCTTCACCGCCGACCGCTATTTCCAGACGCGGCCGTCGGCGGCCGGCAAGGGCTATGACGGGCTCGCCTCGTCCGGTTCGAACCTGGGTCCGACGAGCCGGGCGCTGGTCGACCGGGTAACGCCGGATGTCGCGAAACGCCGGGGTGAGGGGCTGACCGGCGCGGTGCCCGCCGATCTGGTCACCGCCAGCGGTTCGGGGCTGGACCCCGATCTGTCGCCGGCGGCGGCGATGGTACAGGTGCCGCGCATCGCGCGCGTGCGCGGCATCTCGCCCGATCGCCTTCGGGATATCGTGACCGGAAACACCGAAACCTCGCTGCTGGGGGATCCCCACGTCAACGTCTTCGTGCTCAATCAGGCGCTCGATGCGGCCCCCGGCGCGCCGGTCCGGTCGCCCGCGCGCTGATGCCGGTGGCGGGATCCGGACCGGACATGGTGCGTCCCGATCCCGACGCCCTCCTGCGCGCGGCCGGGCAGGAGGGCAGGGGGCGGCTGAAGATCTTCCTCGGCGCGGCCCCCGGCGTCGGCAAGACCTATGAAATGCTGTCCGAAGGGGCAGCGCGGCAGCGCGACGGGGTCGATGTCGTCATCGGCGTCGTCGAAACGCATGGCCGCGCCGAAACCGGGGCGCTGCTGCGCGGCCATGAGATCGTCGCCCGGCGCGACGTGGCCTATGAAGGGCGCACGCTGCGCGAGATGGATATCGACGCCATCCTGCACCGTGCGCCGCGTCTGGCGCTGGTCGACGAGCTGGCCCACACCAACGCGCCGGGCAGCCGTCATCCCAAACGCTATCAGGATGTCGAGGAGCTGCTGGCGGCGGGCATCGACGTCTATTCGACCGTCAACATCCAGCACGTCGAAAGCCTGAACGATATCGTCGCCAGCTTCACCCGGGTGCGGGTGCGCGAGACGGTGCCCGACCGCTTCCTCGAAATCGCCGAGATCGAGGTCGTCGACATTCCGCCCGACGAGCTGATCGAGCGGTTGAAAGCGGGGAAGGTCTATCTCCCCGCCGAGGCGAGCCGCGCGCTCGGGCACTTCTTTTCGAAATCGAACCTGTCCGCGTTGCGCGAACTGGCGCTTCGCCGGGCGGCGCAGGCGGTCGATGCCCGGATGCTGGACGATGTCCGGTCCTTGGGACTCGGCGGCACCTGGGCGGGGGGCGACCGCATCGTCGTCGCGATCAGCGAGCTGCCGGGGTGCGACGCGCTGGTGCGTGCCGCCAAGCGGGTCGCCGATGGCTTGCGCGGTCCATGGACCGCGGTGTTCATCGAAACGCCGCGCGCCGCGCACTTCACCGACGAACAGCACGCCCGGATCGCGGCGACGATGACGCTGGCGACGCAGCTGGGCGGCGCGGTCGCGACCGTGCCCGCCGAGAATGTCGTGGCCGGCATCCAGTCCGTGCTGCTCGACCTGCGCGCTACCCAGCTGGTGCTGGGCAAGGCCGACCGCTCGCGCTGGTTCGAGCTTCGTCACGGGTCGGTCGTCGACCGGCTGGTCCGCGATACCCCCGGCGTCACCGTTCACGTGCTGCCGATGCCGACCGCGCCGTCGGGTCGGCAGCACATCCGGCGACGGCCGGGGCAATGGGGTACGCCCGCCGGCTATGCGATCACCAGCGTGATGGTCGCGGCGATCACCGGCCTTGCCAGCGCGCTGTTCCAGATCCTCGACCTCGGCAACGTGGCGCTCCTCTATCTGCTGCCGGTGATGGCGGCGGCGAGCCTCTATGGCCTGCGGACCGGGCTGTACGCGGGCATCGCCTCCAGCCTCGCCTATAATTTCTTCTTCCTGCCGCCGACCGGGACGCTGACGGTCAGCAATCCCGAAAACCTGATCTCGATCATCGTGCTGCTCGGCATCGCCATCGCGACCAGCCAGCTGACGGCGCGGGTGCGCGCGCAGGCCGATCTGGCCACCGCGAGCGCGCGGACCAACGCGACGCTGGCCGGCTTCCTGCGCCAGATCGCCGGGGTCAACGACCGCGATGTCGCCGCCCAGATGATCTGTGACGATGTCCGCCGCCTGCTCGACGTACAGGTGGTGCTGCTCGGTCGTGGCCATGGCGCGGCGCTCGACATCATCGCGGCCAGCGACCCGGCCTATCGCCTTGACACGATGGACAGCGCCGCCGCGAGCTGGGCCTTCGACACCGGCAGTCCGGCGGGCAAGGGATCGGGGACGCTCGCCGCCTCGGAATGGCTGTTCCAGCCGATGAAGGCGGGCGACCGCGTACTCGGCGTGCTGGGCGTCGCCAGCGACAAGGCCGGCAGCCCGGTGCGCGCCGATCAGTTGCCGCTGCTCGGCAGCCTGATCGACCAGTCCGCGCTGGTGCTCGAACGGCTGCGGCTTCAGGCCGAGATGCGCGACGTCGACGTGGTCCGCACCCGTGACCGGCTTCGCGCGGCGCTGCTATCCTCGGTCAGCCACGATCTGCGCACACCGCTGACCGCCGTGATCGCCGCCGCGGCGGAACTGCATCACGGGGTCACGCCCGAACTGATCGGTACGATCGAGAGCGAGGCGCAGCGGCTCAACCGCTTCGTCGCCAACCTGCTCGACATGGCCCGGGTCGAGGCGGGGGCGTTGAAACTCAATATCGAGGCGACCGACCTGAGCGATGCGGTCACCGGGGCGGCGCACGATGCCCGACGCGCGCTGGAGGGACATGCCGTGCGTCTGGACGTTCCGCCCGACCTGCCGCTGGTGCGGGCCGATCCGCAGCTGCTCCATCACTGCCTGTTGAACCTGCTCGACAATGCCGGCCGATATGGCGAACCGGGGACGGACATCGTGATCGAGGGGCGAAACCGGTATGGCGAGTTGCGGCTCGCGGTCCTCGATCACGGGCCGGGCTTGCCGCCGGGTCGCGAACGCGAGGTGTTCGAGATGTTCAAACGTCTGGAGGGGTCCGATCGCGCGATCGGCGGGACCGGCCTTGGCCTCGCCATCGTCAAGGCGTTCGCGGAGGCAATGAGCATGAACGTCGAAGCCGCCAACCGCCCGGACGGCACCGGTGCCGCCTTCGCACTGGTGTTCCCGCCCGCCCTGATCGTCCAACCGCACGCGACCGAAAGCGCCCCTCGCCATGCCGGCTAAAATCCTTGTCGTCGACGATGACGCGGCGATCCGCCGGTTGCTCCGCAACACGCTGTTGCGGGCCGACTATGCCGTCGTCGAGGCCGAAGATGCCAGGGGCGCGCTGCGGCAGGCGGCGGTCGAGCATCCCGGCGCCATCCTGCTCGACCTCGGTCTTCCCGATCGCGACGGGCTGAGCATCATCCCGCAGCTGCGCGCGCAGGGCGATATCGTGATCCTCGTCGTATCGGCGCGTGACGCGACCGACGAGAAGGTGACCGCGCTCGATCTCGGCGCGGACGATTTCGTGACGAAGCCGTTCGATACCGACGAACTGCTCGCCCGGCTGCGGGTCGCGCTGCGTCATCAGGGGGTGTCGCCCGCCACGCAGAAGATCGTTCGTCGCGGCGACCTCAGCATCGATCTCGATCGGCGGATCGTGCGTCGGGGCGAGGAGGAGCTGCACCTCACCCGGAAGGAGCATGACGTGCTCGGCGTGCTGGCGCGGCATATCGGCCGCGTCGTGACGCATGAGCGGGTGCTGGCGGCATGCTGGGGCGCGGACGAGGAACCGCGCGTCGAATATTTGCGCATCGTCATCCGCAACCTGCGCCAAAAACTCGAAGCCCCCGGACCGGTGGGTAGTGTCATCGCCAACGAACTCGGCGTCGGATATCGGTTACGCGCCGACCATTGACGCCGGCCTGTCAGTGAATCTTCTCAAGTTGCGGCGGCAGGCGCGCGCGAGCGCAACAGCAGCAAGGTCAGGCCACATCCGGCCACCGGAAACAGCAGCGCTCCGAACGTAAAGGTCGACCAGCTGTCCGACGATTGCGGGGGTGCCATGGCGACCAGCGCGCCGGACGCCAGATTCCCGAGCGCGGCGGCGGATTTCAGGGTGGTCAGGAACAGGCCGACCGGGGTCGCCTCGTTGGTTGCCGACCGTTGCGCGGCCAGCGCGAGCATCGCCCAGATCGCCAGATTCATCGCGGCAAGCGCGCTGCCGAGCAACAGGAGCATCGCGGTGCCGATCGGCCCACGCGACCCGATGGCCAGCCCCGCCATCGCGACGATGGTCGTGCCATGCCCGATCCGCGAGATCGCGACCGGTGACAGGCGGCGGGACAGCGCCATCCAGCCCGGCAGGGACAGCGCCTGACCCAGCGTGATCGTCGCCAGCGCGG
This sequence comes from Sphingomonas sp. Leaf5, assembly GCF_001421155.1. Classification (NCBI taxonomy): domain Bacteria; kingdom Pseudomonadati; phylum Pseudomonadota; class Alphaproteobacteria; order Sphingomonadales; family Sphingomonadaceae; genus Sphingomonas; species Sphingomonas sp. Leaf5. The sequence continues at coordinate 212,421 of NZ_LMJZ01000006.1, forward strand.
GTCCGGCCCAGCCCGCATCGTGATGCACCGCCTGTCCGAAAAAGGGCAATGTGCGCAGGAACAGCGGCACCGCCCCGGCCTGGATCGCCGCGACCAGCAGCGTTCGGCGGAATGCTTCGTGCCGCCACAGTCCGCGCAACCGGTTGCGCGGTGACAGCTGCTGGCGGTGCCCGGTTCGTCCTCTCAGATGCCGGGTCGCGATTACGGCGATGGCGAGCGTCGTGGCGTATAGCAGCCCGCCCATCAGAGCGCTGGTGGCGAACGCATCCTGCCGCGCCGCCGCGTCGGACGGGGCGAGGCTCCAGGTCGACGCCAGCGCCACCAAAGCGGCACCGCACGCGCTGAAGATCAGTCGATAGCCCGATACCGACGACGCATCGCCCGGTGTCCGGGCAACGCGGACCAGCAGCGTGTTATGGCCGACATCGCATAGCGAATAGCCGACCCGGCACAGGAAGATCGCCGCTGCGATCGCCCCCGGCCGGTCGAGCGTGAACAACAGGTAGAAACCGGTCGCGCACATCGGCGCGCCGATCACAATCAGCCGCCCCAGCCGGTCGCCGCTGCCATGGGCATCGGCCCATAAGGCGATACCCAGATCGAACAGCCCATCCCATAGCATCGCCGCCGCCAGCAATCCGCCCGCCAGCATCGGCGGCAATCCCGCGATCGACACCAGATAGAATAGCATGAAGTTTTCGAAACTGGTCCAGACGACGCTCTTGCCCAGATTGCCGATGCTGTAGCCGATCCGGGTGGGCAGCGAAGTCGGGACAGGATCGGCAGCGGAAGGCATGATGTCTGCGCATAGGCGGCGGCGATTTCATTTATTTGACACGTCGCAACTATATCATCCGCATCATGTCGCGTCCGCACCGCCCGCCCATCCCGCTCAGCGAACCGCAACGCCGGGTCCTGATCCAGTTGCGGATCGAGGGGACCGCCCCGCGGACGCGACTGGCGCAGGTGCTGGGGATGAACGGCGCGACGGTGACCCGGCTGACCCAATCGCTGCTGGCGCTCGGCTTGATCGAGGAACGCGAATCCCCCGAGGCGGTGGCGCGGGGGCGGCCGTTGGTGCCGCTGACCGTGTCGGGACGCGGCGGCTGGGCGATCGGCGCGACGCCGCATCCCGGTTGGCTGGAACTGGTGCTGGTCGATTTTCGCGGCCGGCCGCTGGTACACGATACGACGCCGTTCGACAGTCCCGACCCCCGCGTGTTCGCCCGCGCCGTCGAGGCGCGGCTGCAGGCGCTGGCGGCGGCGCACGGATTCATGCGCGGCCAGTTTCTGGGCATGGGGGTCGCCGTTCCAGGCTATGCCCTGTCGGGCGACCGCAATCGTCGCGCCGTCGTCGATCGCGTGGCGGGGTGGGACGACGTTCCGCTGGCCGAGATCATCGGCGACGTACTGGGCATGCCGGTGTGGATCGAGAACGACGCCAGCGTCGCCGGGCTGGCCGAATATTATCAGGACGGTATCATCGGTCGCTATCGATCGGTCCTGACCCTGTTTCTGGGGCATGGCGTCGGCGGCGGATTGATCGCCGAGCGCGACCTGTTCCTCGGCGAACATGGCAATGCCGGCGAGGTCGGGCGGCTGTTTCCCGGTCATGGCGACCGGCCATCGGGCATCGATCTGCTGCGGACCCTGCGTGCGGAGGGTGTCGAGGTCGATTCGCTGGCCGACATCGACGGATTGATGGCGACGCATCGTGCGATCATCGACCGCTGGACCGACCGGGTGATCGAGCAGCTCGACCTGGCCGTACTGAGCGGCATCGTCTGGCTCGATCCCGGCGCGATCATCGTGTCGGGCGCATTGCCGCTGCCGCTGCTGCGCCGCATCGCCGATGGGCTAAACGCGATCGGCCGCCGTCGCGGCGACAAGTATCGGGCGACCCTGCCGCCCGTGCTCGCGTCCACCATCGGCAGCAAGGCGGTGGTGATCGGCGCGGCGATGATCCCGATCCACTCGATCACGTCCCACCAGGCTGTGATTTAATTGCGTGTAAGCAAATAAAACTGTCACGCAGTGCCGCCAAGGGCTCCTCAACGAAACCACAGGGGGCTTCCATCCATGCACACCAAATTCCTGGGCGGCGTCGCGTACGTCGCGCTGCTTGCCATCGCCAGTCCGGCCATCGCGCAAACCACGCAGACCGCGCGCGATACGACGCCGACTGCCGAAACCGTGGAATCCACGGACGCACCGGCATCGGACATCATCGTCACCGGATCGGCGCGGCAGCAGCGGCGCTTCGACGTATCCTATGCGGTCAATTCGCTGAGCCAGACCGATATTCAGAAAATCGCGCCCAAGAGCACGACCGACCTGATCGGGACGTTGCCGGGCATCCATGCCGAGGCGACCGGCGGCGAGGTGCAGAACATCACCCGCGTGCGCGGCATCCCGACCGATCGCGGTTTCCTCTATTATCAGCAGGACGGGTTGCCGTTGTTCCAAGAACTGGACGGCTTCTTCTTCAATCAGGGCGACGGCATGAACCGGCTCGACCTGATGACCGACCGGATCGAGGTCGTTCGCGGCGGTCCGGCACCGATCTATGCCAGCACCGCGGCCGCGATCGCCAACGTCATCACCGTGACCGGCAGCGCGACGACGCGTGGCAAGGCGCAGCTGACGCTGGGCGATACCGGGCTGTACCGCCTCGACGCATATCAGGCGGGACCGATTTCGAAGGACACCTATTACGCCATCGGCGGCTTCCTGCGCCATCATGACGGCTATCGCGACTCCGGCTTTCCGTCCGATCGCGGCGGGCAGATCCGGGCGAACATCCGTCATGATCTGGCCAATGGGTTCGTGAAGCTGTCGGGGCAATACACCAACGATCACAACCTGTTCTATCTGTCGATCCCGACCGCCGATCCGCGCGATCCCTCGGTCAGCCTCGACAAGTATATCGACTATTTCACCGGTACGCTGAACAGCCCGTCGCTGCGGCAGGTGAACATCAAGTATCGCGATGGTGCCGGCGTGTTGCAGAACCAGCGCGGCGATCTGGCCAATGGGCGGCATCTGCAATTCGGGAACGTCGCGCTGAATTACGAAGGCGATGTCGGCGACTGGCACGTGTCGGCCAAGGGTGGCGTGACGCAGGGCAAGCTGCATTTCGACGCTTTCTATTCGACGTCGAACCCGGTCGATGCGACGACGTTCGCCAATAATTTCCGCGCAGCGGCGACCACCGCATTCGGTGCGAACGTCAGCCGCCTCGGCTACAGCGTCGCCGGTACGGGCGGACAGACCGCCTATAACCCCGCCGCCGATTCCGGCCTGGTAATGCAGGCGCAATATCGTTCGGTCGAAACGGATTTCCATTCGACGCAGGGCGACCTGTCGGTCACGCGCAAGCTGGAAACCGCGATCGGTGCGCACGATCTGCGTGCCGGGGTCTATACCTCTTTCTGGGGTCAGAAGACGTTCAACGCGTACCAGAACCTGCTGGTTGAGGTGAAATCGCGGCCGCGCACGCTGGACCTTGCCGCCTATAGCGCGACGGGCGCGGTGCTGGGCTATGTCACCGACAATGGCGCGCTGGCGAATGCCGCGACGCTAGGCGGCGGTGCGACCGATGGTCAGCTGGTCGCGCTGTACGGCACCGACACGTGGGACGTGACCGACCGGCTGCGGATCGATGCCGGCCTGCGTCACGAATGGTATAGCTATGACGGGTTCGGCCGGCTGACGTCGAGCTATAATCTGGGCGACGCCACCACGCTGGCCGACAATGCCACGCGCGGGTTCACCGGCGCGATCGGTACGTTGCGGTTGAAGCAGCAGGCGACCAACTGGACGGTCGGGGCCAATTACGACGCAACCGGCAATATCGGCGCGTATCTCCGCGCGTCGCAGCTGGAGGTGCCGCCCAACACGACCATCGCGCTGAACTATCCGGTGGCGGCGATCGTCGCGACCAAGGCCAAGCTGTACGAGGCGGGCGTGAAGTTCGCCGCCGGGCGCTCCTATCTCTACGTCACCGGCTTCTACACCCGCTTCGATCCGCTGAACGCCAGCTTCGCGGCGTTCAACCCGGCGACGGGCCGCGCCGATCAGGTGACGAACTTCATCGGCACCGCCGAGACCAAGGGGCTGGAGGCCGATGGGCAGTTGCGCCTGACCGGACCCTTCTCGCTGGCCGGGTCGGTGACGTTCCAGGACCCGCGCTATCTGAACTTCAGCAGCAATACCGGTGCCGATGGCAGCCGGGCGAGCGGCAAGCAGATCATCCGCGAACCGAAGTTGTTCCTGAACGTACGGCCGACCATCGACCTCGACGTGGGCGGCGCAGCGGTCAGCGTCTATGGACGCTATGACTATGTCGGGCGGCGCTATACCGACTTCTTCAACAGCACCGCGCTGCCCGCTTATGGCGCGTTCGGGTTGGGCGGGACGGTCAGCAACGGCGACTGGCAGGTCCAGATCGTGGGCGACAACATCACCAACGCGCATGGCTTTACCGAAGGCAATACGGCGGGCGACCGGTTCGGTCAGGGCGTGCCGACCGCGATCTTCGGCCGGCCGCTGTTCGGGCGCAACTTCCGCCTGATCGTGAGCCGCAAATGGTGATCCGTCCGCTGCTCGCCATCGTCCTTGCCTGTGTCGTCGCTTCGGCGGCACAGGCGGGGCCGGTCGATACGATCCGTCGGATCGCCGATCCCAGGGGCGGCATCATCGCCATCGCCCATCGCGGCTGTCATGCCGCCGCGCCGACGCGCGGGATGGCCGGAACGCTTCCCGAAAATTCGCGCGCCGGGCTGCTGCGCTGTGCGGCGCTGGGCGTCGAGGTGATGGAAACCGATGTGCGCCGCACCCGCGACGGCTATCTGGTCATGATCCATGACGACAGCGTCGACCGGACGACCGATGGCACGGGGAAGGTCGCCGACCTGACCCTTGCGCAGATCCGCGCGCTGCGCCTGCGCGACGACGAAGGCGGGGCGGGGACCGCGCTCACCGACGAACGAGTGCCGACCCTCGACGAACTGCTGGCGCTGGCAAAGGGGCGGATCGTCCTGAACCTCGACGTGAAGGACGCGATCTATGGCGAGGTGGTCGATGCGGTGGTGCGAGCGGGTGCGGCCGACCGGGTGATCGTGAAGACCTTTGCAGGGATCGGTTCGCCGCCGCTGGCCGCGATGCCACCCTTTGACCGGGTGCCGTTCGCGCCGATCCCGATCACCGGCGATCCGGCCGCCGCCGACGTGCCGGCGATCATCCGCCAACAGGCGGGTGCGCGGCGTAAGCCGCTTGCGGTCGAACTGCCGCGGATGCCGCTCGCGAGCCTGCCGGCCAGCGTCGCCGCCGCCCGTCAAGCGGGCATGGCCGTCTGGGTCAACACCCTGTTCGAAGGGTTCGTGACCGGGCTGGGCGGCGATGCGGTCGCGGCGCGCGATCCCGAGGCGGTCTGGGGACGACTGGCGGATAGCGGGGTCCGCCTGATCCAGACCGATGCGGTCGACGCGCTGCTGGTCTGGCGGCAGGTGCGCGCCCGACGGTAAGGAACCGGGGGATCGGCGGCGCGTGCTTCCGATCCCCCGGCGATGCGTCAGGCGGTCAGGTCGAGGGTGGCGACCCCGGCGGCGGACCCGACCAGGCTGTAGACATAATGGTCGATGCCGGTTGCTTCATCGCGCCATATGCCGTCGAATTCGAGCGCGAGGACGCGCTTGCCATTATCGCCGATGATGCTGACCTGTCCGCCGCCGGTCAGGTCGAGCAGCTTGTTGCGGCCGAAAGTGACGATGCCGTTGTCGTCGCTGTCGAACAGCGCGACGTCGGTGACCAGCACGTCCTGCGCCGAGAAGTCGAGGATGCGGTCGAGCGTCTGTGTCCGGGCCCGCGACAGGCTGTTGTCGTCGACCGAAAAGAAGAACGCATCGGCCCCCGCGCCGCCGCGCATCGTGTCCGATCCGGCCTCGCCGACCAGACGGTCGTTGCCGGCCATGCCCGACAGCGTGTCGTTGCCCGCGCCGCCCATCATCAAATCGGCAAGGACGGTCCCGTTCAGCACATCGTTGCCGGCCCCGCCGACGATCTGCGATGGCGCGATATAGCCCGGCGATCCGGTTTCGCTGTTGCCGGTGCTGCCGGGAATCGTGAACGCGCCGTCGATGCCGGCGGTGGCGATCGTCGTCAGGCGGGCATTGTTCAGCCCCGCCGCATTGTCGAACGTCGCCAGCGCGGGCACGCCGGTCGACGCGCCGAAGGTGACGTTGGCCGCGACCCGCCTGGCGGCGTCGAACAGGACGACCGCGTCACCGCCGCCGCTCAATCCGATGCCCGACCCGGTATAGCTGCCGAAAGTCAGCCCGGCCGGTGCCTGTCCGGCGAACCACGTGTCGACGAAGGTCTTTGCGGTCGCGGCAAGGTCGGTAGTCTGGAGGAAAATTACCGACTGGCCGGCGGCGATGCTGGTCACGCCGCCCAGCGCGACCGACGCGGCGAAGCTGTTCGAATCATCATCGACGCGCCATCCGGTGATATCGACCGTGGCATCGGAGAAGTTGGTGAGTTCGAACCAGTCGGCACGCACCGGGCTGTCACCGCTGGCCCATGGCGCGACTTCGGTGATGCGGATTGCCGGGCCGCTGCCTTCGTTGGCGATGTCGCGGACGTTCAGCACATAGTCGGTGGCGGCGTCAGGCGTCGCGCCCACGGTCGGGTCGTCGACAGTGACGGTCACGGCATAGCTGGTCTTGCTCTCGTAATCGAGACTGGTGCCGGCCTTCAGATACAGGCCGTTGGCGTCGACTTCGAAAAAGGCCGCGTCGCTGCCGGTCAGGCCCAGCGCATTGGTGCCGCGTCCATCGTCGGTAATGGCGATGTCGGCGACCTTGATCCGGGTCAGCGTGCCGGTGTTTTCGTCGATGCCGTCCAGCGCGTTGGCGAGCGCGATGGCGGTCGGTGCGGCATTGCTGTCGTCGATCGCCGTGCGGATCGATCCGGGCGATCCGGTTTCGGTGCCGTTGACGGTCGTCACCTGATAGGCGCCGTTGGTGCCGATGGTGCTGGTCTGCGCGATCGGGCCGGTCAGTCCGGCGGCGTTGTCGAACGTTGCGAGCGACGGGCGGCCGGTCGACTGGCCGAAGCTGACGCTGGCACGCAGCATATTGCCCGCGTCGTACAGGTTGACCTGATCGCCGCCGGTGCTCAGCCCGATGCCCGATCCGGTATAGGTCCCGATCCGGACGCCATCGGGCAGCGTGCCGCCGAACCATGTGGTGACGAACGCCTGAACCTCGATCGCGCCGCCGTTAACGAAGATGACCGATTCCCCCGCGGCGATCGCATCGACGCCGGTCAGGGCGACGGCTGCGATCGGTGACTGCGAATTGTCGTCGACCTTCCACCCGGTCAGGTCGATGGCGAGACCGGTCGAGTTGGTGACTTCGAACCAGTCGGCACCGACCGGGCTGTCGCCGCTTGCCCAAGGCGCGACTTCCGATACGAACAGCTTGCCGACCGTGCCGGGCGACCCGATCGCGGCGCTGCTCCCGCTGCCGACCGCGACCGCGCCATTCCGTCCGGCTTCGCTCAGCGTGGCGACGTCGCCATTGTTGATCGCGGCGGCGTTGTTGAAGGTCGCGAACGGGCTGGCGGCGGGCGATGCGCCGAAGCTGACGCTGGCGCGCACTTCGCCGGTGGTGTCGTAGAGATTGACCTGATCGCCGTTGCTGCTCAGGCCGACGCCCGACCCGGTATAGGCACCGAATTGCAGTCCTGCCGGGGCCTTGCCCCCGAACCATGCATCGACGAACGCCACCTGCGTCGCGGCCAGATCGGCGGTTTCGAAGAAGATGACCGATTCCCCCGCACCGATCCGGGCGATGCCGGTCAGCGCGCGGGCGTTGCTGAATTGCGCCGAATTATCGTCGACCTTCCATCCGGTGAGGTCGATCGCGACGTCGCCGTTATTGGTGACTTCGAACCAGTCGGCGGCGACCGGGCTGTTGCTGCTCGACCATGGCGCGATTTCGGAGATGAACAGCGTCGGCTTGACGACTTCGTTGGCGATGTCGGTGACGTTCAGCACATAATCGACGCTGGCATCGACCGCGCTGCCGACATTGGGATCATCGACGGTGACGGTGACCGCATAGCTGGTCTTGGTCTCGTAATCGAGTTTCGTGCCGGCCTTCAGATACAAGCCGGTGGAATCGACTTCGAAGAAGGCGGCGTCGGCTCCGGTGACCGCCAACTGGTTCACGCCGATGCCGTCGTCGGCGACCAGCACGTCGGCGACCTTCACCCGGCGGGCGGTGCCGCTGTTTTCCTCGATCGCGGACAGCGCATTGCCGAGCGTGATCGCGCTCGGCGCGGCATTGGGGAAGTCGGCCGGGGCATAGACCCAGAGTTGCGGATGATCGGCATCGCCGCCGCCATTTTCGTTGACGACATAGATGAAGCCGTTGCGATCGACGGTGATCCCCTCATGCTGCTGATCGGCGACGCCCAGCGGATTGCCGGCATCGGTCTGGATGACCAGTTCGCTCAGGATGTTGCCAGCGCGATCGACCTTCACGATCTTGCCCTCTTCCTGGCTGATGATGAGGAGGTTGTCCGCCTCGGCGGTGCCGGCCAGCGAAGGGATGTTCGACAGCGCGAACACGTCGGCGACGTCGGACAGGCCGAGCAGCGCCGGATCGAACAGGTTCGTCGCATTTTCGGTCGTCGCCGACCCGTTGCTGGCGGTGTTGTTGGCGAAGTCGAGCGTCGTCTGGAACACGCCGATCGGTCCGGCTTCCTTGACGAAGATGAAGCCCTTGGTCAGCGGGTCGTAGCTCAGACCCTCCAGACCGATATTGTTGACGAAGGTGCCGAGGTTGACGACCTGCGCATCGGCGCGCGTCTTGGTCGCGCCCGCTTCATAGGTGATGAGCACGGCGTTGCGATCGCGTTCCTCGGTGAACACGAACTGGCCGTTGCCGATATAGGTAATGCCTTCGGGATCGTAGAAGGCGGTGCCCTGCGGACTGTTGCCTGCACCCAGCGTCATCGTGCTGACCAGCTTGCCCGACTTGCTCACTTCGGTGATCGAACGCCCGCCGTCGCCGATGATGAACAGCGTGTCGGTGTCCCAGTTATAGGCGACGCCCGAGGCTTCCTGTCCCAGCACGTTGCCGGCGGGGGCGGTGGTGCGGGTGGGTTCGGGCAGGTCGTAGCGTCCGACCCGGACATATTTCGACAGATCCATACCCGACATTCCCCGCATGCGATGGTGCGGCCCCGGCCGCCTTCGCGCATCAGGCTGCCCGTTGCGCATGGCAGATGAATTACAGGTTCGTTGCGACAACGTGACAGATGGTTAATAATCGATTGTACCTGCCGAATTCTGACCGGCCGCCCGGTTTGGAGCCCGAACGTACCCTGCAGCCATTTGGCGGCGCATTGTCATCGATTGGTCGCCGAACCGTCGCACGTACTTCACGATACCGTCGCAAGCGCCCCCCGACAGGACGGCAGTTCAGAACGTCGCAGGGGGTTATCATGACGGCACGCATCTGGTTGGTTGGCGCAGCGCCACTCGCACTCATGACAGGCACCGCGTACGGCCAGGAACGCGTGGTCGTCGCACCTGTCGCCGCCCCCGAGGTCGATGAAGCGGCACCGGCGGAAGGCGAGGAAATCGTCGTGCTCGGCTTTGGCCAGACGCGGCAGGTGCAGACGATTTCGGCGATCGACATGGAACGGCTGACGCCGGGGACGTCGCCGCTGAAGGCGGCCGCCAAGCTGCCGGGCGTCAATTTCCAGTCGGCCGATGCGTTCGGTGCCTATGAATGGTCGACGCGCATCTCGCTGCGCGGGTTCAATCAGAACCAGCTGGGGTTCACGCTGGACGGCGTGCCGCTGGGCGACATGAGCTATGGCAACGTCAACGGCCTGCATATCAGCCGCGCGATCCTGTCCGAAAACATCGCGACGACGACGGTTGCGCAGGGGGCGGGTGCGCTGGGCACCACATCGACCAGCAATCTGGGCGGTACGCTGGAATTTGTCAGCCGCAAGCCGTCCGACACTGCCGATATCGTCGCGTCGGGCACCTATGGCAGTAACGATACGATCCGCGCCTTTACCCGGATCGACACCGGCGACCTCGGCGGCGGGCTGATGGGCTATCTGTCTTATGGCTATCTGACCAGCGACAAGTGGAAGGGCGTCGGCGTCCAGCGCCAGCATCAGGCCAATGCCAAGCTGGTGAAGGAGATCGACACCCGTGGCAGCATCACCACGTTCCTCAACTTCTCCGACCGGCGCGAAAACGACTATCAGGATCTGAGCTACGACATCATCGCCCGGCGCGGCCTGCGCGCCGACAATATCTCGGACGACTATCCGCTCGCGCTGCAGATCGGCCGGGTGTACCAGAATCAGGCGGCGCGCAGTGCCTATTCTGCCGCCAACAACGGATCGACGGCGGGCTTCACCGCGCCATGGACCGGAGCCGGCTTCGCCTTTCCGACCGGGTTCGGCACCGTCGACGACGCCTATTACGACGCCGCCGGGTTGCGGCGCGACTGGCTGGGCGGTCTGACCTTCGATGCGCGGCTCACGCCCGAATTGTCGCTGGTGTCGACCAGCTATTATCATCACAACAAGGGGCAGGGATCGTGGATCACGCCCTATTCGCCTACACCGGCGGGGGCTGCGGGGCCGGACGGGTCGGCATTGCCGGTATCGTCGACCTCGACCGCCGGCCTTACCTCGCCACTCGGTTTCCGCACTACCGAATATGGCATCGATCGCGCCGGCAATCAGACCCGCATGGCGCTGACCACCGGCGCGAACCGGATCGAAGTCGGATTGTGGTACGAAACGAATACGTTCGAACAGGCGCGCCGCTTCTACGGCATGAACGACGCCGCCACGCCGAACCGCACGGCGCGCCAGTTCCAGAGCAACCCGTACCGCACGCAATGGGACGGCAAATACGATACCGAAACGCTGCAATATCACGTCGCCGATACGCTCGACCTCGGCGCACTGACGCTCAACGGCGGATGGAAGGGATTGCGCGTGCGCAATTCGGCGAACCTGCGCACCGGGACGCTGGTCGTCGGCGACATCCAGGCGCGGGACTGGTTCCTGCCGCAGGTCTCGGCGCTGTTCCGCGTGGGCGGCGGGGCGGAATTGTTCGCGAGCTACACCGAAAATCTGCGGGCGTTCGTGTCGTCGGCGACGACTGGTCCGTTCGCGACGACCCAGAACGGGTTCAACGCGATCCGTTCGACCTTGAAGCCCGAAACGTCGAAGACGGTCGAGGGCGGGGCGCGTCTGCGCTCGGGCGGGTTACAGTTGTCGGCGGTCGGCTATTACGTCGATTTCTCGAACCGGCTGCTGACCTTTGCGAACGGGGCGGGGATCATCGGCAACCCGCCAACGCTGAACAATGCCGGCAGCGTCGAAAGCTATGGTGCCGAACTCGCCGCGACCTATCGCCTCGCGTCGCCGCTGACGCTGTTCGCCAGCTACTCGTATAACAAGGCGACGTATCAGAACGACGTCCGCAACGCGGCGGGCACGGTGGTACAGCCGATCGCGGGCCGGACCGTGGTCGACACGCCCGAACATATGGCCAAGGGCGAAATCGCCTATGACGACGACCGCTTCTTCGCGCGGGTCGGCGGCGATTACATGTCGAAACGCTACTTCACCTATCTGAACGACCAGTCGGTCGGCGCGCGGGTGTTGCTCGATGCCAGCATCGGATACCGGCTGACCGGGCTAGGCGGCGTGTTGGAAGGCGTCGCGATCGAAGGAAGCGTCACCAACCTGACCGATCGCGCCTATATCTCGACGGTCGGCACCAACGGCTATACCGCCTCGGGCGACAACCAGACGCTGCTGGCCGGTGCGCCGCGCCAGTGGTTCGTTACGCTGCGCCGGGGCTTCTGATCCGTTGCCATCGGCCGTCGCTCGGCGAGCGGCGGTCGATGGTGCATCGTCGCGAACCGCACCGTCGGGAAGAGTGCCCACGACAGCGATGCCGCCCTGCCCGGTCCGCTGCCGGTTGTGGAAACCGGCAACGCGGAAATTATCCTTTCACTGCGGCACCTTCGTTTCCGCGACGTTCCATCCGCGCAAGGTCACGACCGGCTGCGCGGCCAGTGTCGCGGGGTAGCGGATGGTGATGGTGCGGGTTTCCTTCGGAAGGAGGGAAACGTAGTTGTCGTCGTAGAAGGCGGGGAGGATACGCTGCCCGTTGCGGTCGAGCAGCGTCAATTTGGTGTTCAGCGCGGCGACCGGGCCGTCGTTGGACAGCGTCACCGCGACCATCCGGTCGCCGCCGTCGACTACCGGTGCCGCCATCCGTGCCGTCAGCGTCGCCGGGGCGAGCGCGTTCAGCGCCTGATAGGAAGCGGTATCGCGCCCGCGCCAGTAGAAATTGTCCGAAACGGGCTTGCCGGCCGCATCGGACAGGGTCAGCCGCACCAGCACCACCGGATGCGTCGCATAGAGCGTGTCGAGCGGCACGGCGGCCAGCGGCGTCGCGCGATTGGCCAGCGCATCGACCCGTTCGGACCGCGCGAACAATTCGGCATTGTCCAGCCCGACGACCCGCACGCGCGCGGTCAGCCCCTTCGCATCGCCCCGGGTCGTGTTGAGCACGACCAGTTCGTTGCCCGGCAGGTTCAGCTGGACGTGTAGCGGTTCGACGGCTTTCTTCGCGCCATAATAGGCGGCGTGGGTGTCATAGTCCCATGAATAGATCTGCCACGCGTTCGACGGCCATGCCGGATGCGTCATCCATAGCAACCGGCCGCTATTCTTCGTCCACAGGTGGCCGAGGAACCCCTCGTACATCGCCTTGTGCGTTTCGAGGTTCATCATCTGCGCCTTGCGCTCGAAATCGGCGAAGTCCTTGGCCGTCCCGAACATCGTGGCCAGCGTCTGCATGAACGTCTTGGTGTCGCCATTCCCGCCGAAATGCCAGTCGTGATAGGCCAGCACGTCGCCTAGCGGCCAGCGATCGGCGGCAGGGACATAGGACGCGACCGATTCCGCCGTCGACAGCGACGGCGTGCCGGTCTCCACGGAGAAACCGGTGGCGAGATCGGTGAAATAGCCGACCGGCGCACGGTAGTTATACGGCCCCGACCCCTGCAGATTCACGACGTTCGACGACCCGGTGAACCAGCGGGTACCGTCGAGCTGGAACACGGCATCGTCCAGCCCCTCGTTCAGCGTCGGATAGGGGACGCCTTCGTTGCGGCCGAACCACAGGATGATGCTGGGGTGGTTGCGATAGCGGGCGATCGTGTCGCGGGCATTGGCGAGGAACAGCGCGGCATCGTCCGGCTCGATCTGGAAATTCTGGGTCGATTGCCAGAAATCGTTCAGGACCATCATGCCGTTCTCGTCGGCCAGATCGTAGAACTCGTCCTCGGTATTGTTGCCCATCCAGTTGCGGATGACGTTCATATGCGCCTCGCGCTGGAGGCGGAAGAACGGGCTGAGCCAGTCGTAGCTGACGCGCTTCATCGCGTCGTCCATGCCCCAATTGCCGCCGCGCGCGGCGATCCGCACCCCGTTCACGCGGATGGTCAGATGCGGTTCGGGCAGCGTTTCGGTGATCGTCGTCACCGCCTTCGACACCTCACCCGCCGGGGTCAGCGATTCCGCCCAGCCGGTCGGCGTCTGCTTGATCGCGGCGTGGCGGACGTCGATCAGCTTCTGCCCGGCAAGCCCGCCATCGGTGGTCTGGACGTTGACCCGGCGCAGCGCGCCCGCCGCATCGAACAGCGACAGGTCGTAGCTGACCTCGCGGATGCCGAAGCGCTGCGCCTTGCTATCCGACACGCCGTTCGCGTCACTGACCTGATAGGTCGCGTGGTAGAGATGCGGTTCGCCATAGCCATTGGGCCACCATAATTTGGGGTTGGCGACGGTCAGCGCCGGGAAGTCGGCGGGGGTGAAGCGGACCTCGCTGCGTCCGGTCGGCGCGGTCACGGTCCGTTCGACCGACACCCCTTCGAACGCGACCTTGACCGTCACCGGTCCCGCCGGCCCGCTATTGTCGATCGGCACGGTGACATGGACATTGGCGCGGTCGGTGCGCGGCAGCGGCAGGTCGGTTACGACATGCGGGTCGAGGATGCGGACCGCGCCATGGGCGACCAGCTCGACCGGCCGCCACAGCCCGGTGTTGCGGTCGCGGATGCCGGGAATCCAGTCCCACCCCTCGGTCGCGACGAAGGTCGGGCCGTCGATCGCCAGCTGCCCGCCATTTTCGCCGACGCCGGCGCTGACCGATTGTTCGTGCGGAATGCCGGGATGTGGCGGCGGCGATACCCGTACCGCGATCACGTTCTCGCCCGCGACGGGCACGTAATCGAACTGGCCGCGGATGAACGCGCCGCGCGTGGCTCCCAGCTTCACGCCATTGGCCCAGATGTCGGCGGCGTAGTTGATGCCGCCGAACACGATCGTCAGCTTCTTGCCGGCAGCCTCGGCCGGCACGGTGAAGCGGGTGCGGTACCAGTAATTCTGCCGTGCCAGTTTTTCGGGGATTTTGAGGTTGTTCAGGCCGTAATAGGGGTCAGGATAGACGCCGCGATCGACCAGCGTCTGGAGCACGGTGCCCGGCACCGTCGCCGCGCGCCACGCCCCCTTGGGAGTGCCCGGCCGCGACAGCGCCGCGCCGTCGCCGGTGACATCGGGGGCGGCGGCGAGTTGCCAGCCATTGATCTGCCACCGGCCCGGTGCCGTCGCCTGCACGGTGGGCGCGGTCGGCAGCGGTTTGGCGACCGGCGCGCTGTACGCATCGCCCTTCGACTGCGGCAGGGTCCATGCGTCCTGCTGCTGGGTCTGGCCGATATTGGCCGTTTTCTGGAAAGGCCAAGTGACGCCGACCTCCCACAGCTGGACATTGGCGAAGTCGGGGCGCGGCATCGCGGCGATGGCGGCGGGCGACAGCGCGCGGTCATCCAGCGTGACGCCGACCAGCGTACCGCCGAAATGCGGACGGCCGGGCACCGCGCGCGCGACGTGAAGGACGCCGTTGGTCGCGGCGGAACGGGCCGTACCGGTCGCGACGCGGCGACCGTCGACATACAGGGTCGCGCGGGTGCCGTCGGATACCGCCGCGACCTGCGTCCAGCGGCCGGGCGCGATGGCCGGGCCGGTCAGCGTCGTCGCCCCGTCGTTCAGCGTCAGCCGCCCGTCGTTCAGTGCCACGACCCGCGCCTCGCCCAGCGCGACCAGCGGCACCATGCCCGCCTGTCGCGCGTCGGCTTTGATCCACAACGTCACGCTGTACGGTGCCCCGGCCTGTGTCACCGGTCCGGCGACCGGGCGTTCGATCCCGATCCCGCCGGTCAGGAAGCTGGCATTATACGGCCCGCCATTGACCGGGACTTGTGCGCCGGCGACCCCCGCCATGGCGACGCTGCCCAGCAGCGCGGCGATCATGCCCAGTTTCATGCAGAAGTCCTTTTCGTCAGGTCGGCGCTGATCGCTTCAAGATCGCGGCCACGGGTTTCGGGGAAGAAGCGCCAGACCAGCAGCGCCTGCACCAGCATCGCGGCGGCAAAGCCCCAGAAGGGCAGCGCTCGGTCCCAATGCGCCACCAGCGGGAAGGCGAACGACAGGACGGCATTGGCGACCCAGTGGGTCGCGCTGCCGATCGCCTGTCCGCGGGCACGGACGTCGGTCGGGAAGATTTCGCTGAGATAGACCCAGATCACCGCCCCCTGCGACATGGCGAAGGCGGCGATGAACAGGATCAGCAGCGGCAGCAGCAGGGCGGGCGATGCTTGTCCCATATAGACCAGCGCGACGCCGCCCAGGGCGACGGCGGTGACGATGCCGCCACCGATCAGCAACGGCTTGCGTCCGACCCGGTCGATCACGCCCATGCCGATGACGGTCGCGATCAGGTTGGCGGCACCGATGGCGATCGCCTGCATATCGCCGGACACGCCGGTGAAGCCCGCGGCGGCAAAGATGTCGTTGAGGTAATAGAGGATCGCGTTGATCCCCGACAGCTGGTTGAACAGCCCGATGGCGATGGCGAGCAGGATCGGCATCCGATGCACGCGCCAGTCGAGCCGCCCCGTGCCGCCGCTTGTCGCAGGCGGAATCGCGTCGAGGCCGAGCCGTGCCGCCGCGCGGGCCGCTTCGTCGCCGCGTCCGCGGGCGGTCAGCCAGCGCGGGCTTTGCGGCAATCCGGTCAGCAGGATCAGGAACAGCGCGGCCGGGACCGCCGCCACGCCCAGCTTCCACCGCCACGCCAGATCGGGGGCGACCGCCTGCGCGACCAGATAATTGCTGAGATAGGCGATCAGGATGCCCGCCACGATGTTGAACTGGAACAGCCCGACGAGCAGCCCGCGTCGCTTCGCCGAACTGATTTCGGCGATATAGACCGGGACCAGCACCGACGATGCGCCGATGGCGAGGCCGCCGAGCACGCGGAACGCGATGAAGCCGGTCAGCGTGGTGGCGATGGCGCAACCGACCGCCGACACGACATAGAGCAGCCCTACGACGCGCAGCACGGCAAGGCTGCCCCAGCGGTCGCCCGGCGCGCCGCTGAACAACGCGCCAACCAGCGTGCCCCACAAGGCGGCGGAGACGGCGAGGCCGAGGCCCGCTTCGGACAGGGCGTAGTTGCTGCGCAGCGCGTCGGTCACGCCCGAGATGACGGCAGTGTCGAACCCGAACAACAGTCCGCCGAGACTCATCGCGACCACGGCGCGAGTGTGGGTCGCGCCGCTCATGCGCCGGTCACCCGGGCGAGGAAGCGGCCATGCGGTTCGGCATGGGCCAGCGTCTTGCCGATCGCCTCGCGCATCCGGGCGAAACTGTCGGCCAGCGTGTCCTCATCGATCGCATCGGCCAGCGGCGAATGGCGGGCGGGCAGGTCGCCGAACCCGGCATACAGGCTCAACCAGCTCGGGTCCTGGAACGTATCCCACTCGTTTCGCACAAATTCTCCTCCCGAACGCCAGGCGTCCAGCTTGATCTGCAAGGGTTCTGGCGGTTCGACCGCGCGGATGGCCTGCCAGAACGGTTCATTGCGACCGTTGGCAAGATAATGAAGGAACAGGAAGTCGCGCAGCCGTTCGAATTCCAGCACCGATTGCCGGTTATAGGTCGCGGCAAGGCGCGGGTCGCAGTCGCGATCGGGGAACAGCGCGACGAGCCGCTCGAGCCCCGACTGGATCAGCGAGATGCTGGTCGATTCGAGCGGTTCGAGGAAGCCCGAGGCAAGGCCGAGGCCGATGACGTTGCCGCTCCAGAACCGCTCCCGGTGACCGGTCGTGAAGCGCAGTCGGTTGGGATCGGCCAGCGGTGCCCCTTCGAGCGTGGCGAGCAGCGCGTTCTCGGCATCGCCGTCCGACTGGAACGCGCTGCAATACACCGATCCGTTGCCGATGCGGTGGCGAAGCGGAATGCGCCATTGCCAGCCGGCCTTGCGGGCGGTGGCGACGGTATAGGGGGTGGGATCGCCCGGTGCCGCCGTGCAGGGAATGGCGATGGCGCGGTCGCACGGCAGCCAGTGGCGCCAGTCGATATAAGGCGCGCCCAGCGCGTCGCCCAGTAACAGGCTGCGAAACCCCGATGCGTCGATCCACAGGTCGCCCTCGATCGTGCGCCCATCGTCGAGCGTGACCCCGGTGACGTGACCGCGCGCCGGATCGGTCGCGACCGCCCCGATCCGCCCGTCGACATGCGCGACGCGGTTGGCGAGCGCGAGGCGACGCAGCATCGCGGCAAAGGCGGCGGCATCGAAATGCAGCGCGAAGTTGAACACGCCCAGATCGTTGGCGGGCTGGTCGGCGGGCGGCAGGAACAGCCCGTTGCGGGCCAGTTGCGTTGCGAGGCAATAGTCCGCCAGCGGCCCGGCGCGGCCCGCGGCGTTCAGTTTCAGCCAATAGTGATGGAAGGCGACGCCCTGCGCGCCGACGCCGTACAGGCCGAACGGGTGGAAGAACCGATGTCCCTCGCCACCCCATCCGTCGAAGCGGATGCCGTATTTGATCGTGCCGCCGGTCTCGCGCAGCACGTCGGGCTCGCCCAGTTCGATCGCCGACAGGAAGTCGCGGATTGCGGGCACCGTCGCCTCGCCCACGCCGACCGTACCGATCGCGGCGCTGTCGACGACGGTGATCGACAGGTTCAGATGGGTCAGCCGCCGCGCCAGATAGGTCGCGGCCATCCATCCGGCGGTGCCCCCGCCGACGATGACGATCGATCGAACCGGCTCGTTCGGCATCCGTCCCCCTCGTCCCCGTTCCGCGATGCCATGCTATCGCCCAACGCCGCGGACGTCACCCCGGCATGGCCGGGGCAGGCTGGGAGGGGCCAGACCCTCCCCGACGCGTTCAGAACTTGGCGCGGACGCCGGCGATGAAGCGACGCTCGTAGATATTCTCGTTGAACACCTGATCCTGCCACGTGAGGTAATAGCGTTCGGTCTCGCCGGTCAGGTTCGATGCCTGGCCATAGATGCTGAAGTGCGGGGTCAGGTCATAGGCGATCGACGCGTCGAGATAGCTGGTCGGTTCCTGATACTGGGCCAGCCCCGGGATGCCGCCATAGTTGGACGAGGCGAGCCGCTTCGACCGGAAGTTGTAGGCGACGCGCGCCTGCAATCCGTATTTCTCGAACCACAAGGCGGCGTTTACCTGATGCTTGCTGTTGTCCTGGAACGGCATCTTGTTGCCGGCCAGATCGACCTGCCCCGCATCGCCCAGCGACAGCGTATAGTTGGCATCGACGCCGAACCCGCCGAACAGCCCGCCCACGCCGTAATCGGCGAGCGACTGGCGCGCCGACGCCTCGATCCCCTTGAGCGTACCGCCCTCGCCCTGTGCCAGGGTGTTGGTGACGACCGGGCGACGGATCACGCCGTCATTGTCGGGAATGTCGCTGCGGGTTTCGGTGGTGGTGGTGATGAAGCTGTCGACCGAGATGTAGAACGCACCGACCGCCAGCAGGCTGGAGCGCCCGGTATAATATTCGAGGCTCGCCTCGGCATTGGTCGCGCGCCACGGGTTCAGGTTCGGATTGCCGCGCGAATCGGCGGTGCGCGCCTCGAACCGGGCCGGGTTCACCTGCGTATTGATCGCGTAGTTGACGTTCAGACCGCCGCCCCATTGCAGGAAGTCGAGCACCGTCATCGTCTTCGAGAAGGCGGCGCGCGCGCGCAGCTTGTCGGTCACGTCGAACGCGACGTTGAACGCGGGCAGGAAATCGGTGAATTCACGCTGCGTCACGACGTCGCCGGCATCGACGCCCGACACGCCGTACGGCTGCGGCGCGCCGACGATGTTCTGCCGCACGTTCAGCCGGGTATTGACCACCTGCAGGCCGCCATTGGCGCGGAACGGCATGCCGAACAGCTCGCCTTCGCCCGACACTTGGCCATAGCCCGAAATCTGGCGGACGTTGACCGTGAAGCTGTCGGCCGGATTGACCAGATTCTGGCTGCCCGGATAGAATTTGTTCTGCCACGCCTCGCTGTCGTCCATCGCGTGCGGGTCGAGCGCGTAGAGCGCGGGCGTGCCGCCGGCGGGCAGGGCATATTGCTTGATCAGGCCGGCAAAGACCGGGTCGTTCGCTTGCCGGGTATAGCCCGCGGTATAGGCATTGCCCTGCGCATCGCGCACCGCGCACTTGTTGTCGTTCAGGTTGACGTCGAACGCCTTCCACTTGACCAGGCAACCGCCCGCCGGATTGGCGGCATTGTCGGTGTTGCCGGCATAGAAGGGCGAGACGCGGTCGAAGGTGAACTGATCGACGCTGCGTTCGCCATAGCGGCCACCGAACGACAGCTTCACGCCGTTGTCGGCGGTATATTCTCCATCGGCGCGCACCGCCCACAGGTCGCCATTCTGATACTGGTTGCCCTCCGACGAGATCGTCTTCAGCCCGTAGCGCGACGGGTCCGATGCCTGCGCGAGGAAAGCGGGCGAAAAGCCGAACACCGGCGCGCCGCTCGAATAGTCGACGGTCGCGGCCTGGCTGTAGATCTGGTAGCCGGTCGGATTGAACTGGCGGTCGCCACCAACCGATGCCGGATAGTTGCCGACGCCGTTATAGGCCCATTGCGTGCCGTTGGTCAGGCTGAACTGGGTATAGGCCTGATCGCGCTTGCGCGATGCCTTGCCATAGATACCGCGAACGGTGCCCTTGAACTGTTCGCTCGGCTGCCAGTCGAGCTGGACATTGTAATTCTGCGATTCGCTCTTCGTACGGAAGGTTTCCGAATAGCTGTCGAAGCTGGGCAGGCTGTAGCTGTATTCCTGCACCGTATTGACGTTGTAGCCGTTGGGCGACACCGCGCCGGTATCGCGCGACTTGGTCGGCAGGAACGGCGACGACAGCCAGTCGACATTCTGGAACTGGAAACCGGCGGTGCGGTCATATTGCGTCTGGCGGGTGTAGAAGCCGTCGGCGGTCAGCTTCAGCGCATCGTTGATCTCGAACTGCAACGACGCGTTGGCACCGAAGCGCTCGCGATTGGTGATGCGGTTCCACGCGGTGTGCGACTGCGGCGTGATGAACGCGTCGTTGACGTCGCCATCGCCGTTGACGTCATAGCCCAACAGGCTGCCGGCGGAATTGCGGATCGGCCGGCCGCGGCTGACGCCGTTGTTGCCGACCGCGAAATTGCCGGGGTTCGCGGGCGTGACCGAACCGTCGCGGTTCAGCACCGCATCGCTGCCGGCTTCGGTGTTGAACGCGACGCCGTAATCCTGAATGCCGCGGAAGCTGTTGCCGAGCGTCAGGTCGCTATACGCCGCCGACACCAGCACGCCGAACCGCTCGCCATGATAGGCGATCAGGCCGTTGGCCGACGGGCTCCATTTTTCGGTCCGGTCGCCATATTGCCCTTCGGCGGCGGCCGACAGCGTCAGCCCCTTCTTCAGGTCCATCGGCCGGCGGGTCAGCAGGTCTACGGTCCCCGACAGACCCGCCTGTTGCAGCGACGCCGTAGGCGACTTGAACACGGTCGCGCCGGAGAACAGCTGCGACGGGATGTCGGTGAAGTTCGGCTGTACCGTCGTCACCGAATTGGCGCCGAGGAACTGCTCGCCGTTCATCAGCGTGGTGACCTGCGGCAGGCCGCGGACGTTGATCGCGCCGCCTTCGCCCGCCTCGCGGCGGATCTGGACGCCGGGGATGCGTTGCAGCGAATCGGAGATGGTGACGTCGGGCAGCTTGCCGATATCCTGCGCGCTGATCGCCTCGACCACGCTGGCGGCGTTGCGCTTGATCTCGACCGATCGGGCCTGCGATGCGCGGATGCCGGTGACGACGATTTCTTCGCCCGGACCTTCGACCTGTTGGGGAGCGGCCGCCCCGTCGGCGGGAACGGCGGAGGCATCCGGGGCATTGCCGGTAGCGGTCTGTGCCCAACCCGCCGATGGCAAGGCGAAGGCGGATACCGCCGCGAGCAACATCGGACGAACGATCGAGAGCGAAGTACGGCGCATAGAGCCTCCCCATGGATCGGGCCGTTATCGTGCGGCCCCTATTAATTAACAAATTTGCTATTGTTTAAGGGATGCGTTGTCAATGCAGGAACGCCGCCGTTCCGCGAGTCCGGATCGACCTTGGTCGGACGCAATCACCTTACTCCCCTCCCTGACAAGGGAGGGGCGGGGGGTGGGTTGGCCCGCGAGGGGAGGTGCCGTCCGCCAACGGACCGACCCACCCCCAACCCTCCCTTGTCAGGGAGGGGAGCAATATCGCCGGAGATTCGAATAAAGGTCGATCCCGCCTGAACCGTACGGGATCGCTTGCGCAGCTATCCCAGCAGGATCCGCGTACCCAGCGCCGCGAACAAGGCCAGCGGCATCGCCACCGCACCGATTTTCAGGAAGCGCCAGAAACCGACATCCTCGCCCTCGCGCCGGATCGCCTGCAACCACAGGATCGTCGCCAGACTGCCGGTGATCGACAGATTGGGGCCGAGGTCGACCCCGATCAGCAGCGCATCGACCACCAGTCGCGGCGGCTGTGCCTGTGCGACGGCGGTGCTGGCGACCAGCCCGGCGGGCAGGTTGTTCATCAGGTTCGATGCGAAGGCGAGGATCGTGCCCGACGCCGCAGCCGCCGATACCGGATCGGCCGACGCGGTACGCAGCGCGGCGGCGACCTGTCCGATCACTCCGGTCAGGTCCAGCGCCTCGACCAGCACGAACAGCCCGGCGACCAGCGGCAGGACGCTCCATGACACGTCGCGCAGCAACATGACCGGCGAATTGCGCGCGATGGCGCATACCACCAGCGTCGTGACGATCCCGGCGATCGCGGTCGGCAATCCCAGTTCGATGTCGAGCGCCGATACCACCAGCAGCACCGCCGCCGTGGCGACGATCCCGACGAACGCCGCCTTGCCGCCGGCGGTCAGCGGCGCGCGCTCGACGTTGCTGGTACACGTCCCCGCCAGCCGGTCGCGCTCCAGCCAGCGCAGGACGACGAACGTCACCCCGATCGCCGCCAGCGAGGGGAGCGCGAACGACGCGAACCACTGCCCCAGCGGCGGCATCCGGCCCCCGTACAACACGAGATTGGCGGGATTGGAGATCGGCAGGACGAAGCTGGCGGCATTGGCGATCAGCGCGCACGCGAACAACAGCGGCAGGGGATCGGCCTTCGCCTTTTTCGCGGCGGCATAGACCGCCGGGGTCAGGACGACGGCGGTCGCATCGTTCGACAGGAAGGTGGTAGTAACGATGCCGGTGACATAGACCAGCGCGAACAGCCGCGTGGTCGATCCGCGCGCATGGATCGCGGCGGTCGCCGCCACCCAGTCGAACAGCCCTTCGGCACGGGCGACTTCGCTGAGCAGCATCATCCCGATCAGGAACAGATAGACGTCGCCGCCCTTCGCCACCGCCGTCAGCGCCGCCGATAGCGGGATCAGACCGAGCAGCAGCAGCAGCGCCGCCCCGGCCAGTGCCCAGATCGCCTCGGGCCAGCGGAACGGCCGCGCGATCACCGCCGCGGTCGCGGCAGCGCAGATTCCCCATATCGCCCCGGTAGCAAGGATCACCGATGGCGTCCGTTCTCGTCGGGGCCGCGCGGCGGGCGTGTCATTTGTGCGTCTCGGGCATCGCGGTCAGATACAGGACGAAGCCGATCGCGGCGATCGCCGCCAGTGTCAGGAAGCCGGCGCTGTAACCGGCCCAGACGATGATCGACCCGGCCAGCGTCGCCGACAGCGCGGCACCGAGGCCGAAGACGCTCGACACCACGCCCTGACTGACGTTGAAGCGGCCCGACCCCCTGGTCAGATCGGCGACGATCACCGGGAACAACGCGCCGAAAATGCCCGCGCCGATCCCGTCGAGCGCCTGTACCCCGACCAGCCACCACGGATCGTTCGATACGGTATAAAGCGCGCCCCGGATCGCGAGGAAGCCAAACGCGATCAGGAACATCGGTTTGGTCCCCCAGCGTTCGGTGTTGCGCCCGACGACGATCGCGACCGGCACCATCACCAGCTGTGCCGCGACGATGCACGCGGCGGTCAGCGAGGTCGCCTTGTCGGTTCCGACGGTGCGGCCGAGCAGCTGGCTGACCGATGTCAGCATCGCCGCGTTGGACAGGTGGAAGGTGAAGGCGGCGAGCGCGAAGATCATCAGCGGGCGGTTTTCGACCAGCGTCTTCCATCCGCTCGGCTCGTCGCAACCCTCGTCGGGTTCGCAGTCGAGACCGCGGGCGACGGCGTTGTCGATATCGTCATTGTTCAGCCGGGCGGCCACGACGACGCTGGCGACGGTCAGCGCCGCCATCAGCCAGAAGACGACGACCGGCCCGAACGACCATGCCAGTACCCCCGCCAGTCCGGCCGACACCGCGTTGCCGGCATGGTTGAACGCTTCGTTGCGCCCGACGCGTTTGGCGAACAGCTTCGGCCCGACCAATCCCAGCGTGATCGCCGAGATTGCGGGGGCGAACACCGCGCCCGCCGCGGCGGCGATCGACTGGGTGATCGTCACCATCGTGAAGCCCGATACGATCGGCAACGACAGGCTGCCGGCCGTCACCAGCAGCGCGGCGGCGATGACGATGCGCGGCTTGTTCTTCACCCGGTCGATCAGCCCGCCCGCCGGCGTCTGCGACAACAGGCCGACGATGCCGGCGATGGTCAGGACCAGCCCGACCGTTTGCTCGTCCCAGCCATGCGACGGTCCGCGCACCACCAGCAGATAGATGGCGAGATACGGCCCCAGCCCGTCGCGCACGTCGGCCAGAAAGAAGTTGAGCGCGTCGAGCGTACCGGTCGGCGTCCTGGCGGGTGGGGTGCGCGCCGCGCCGGAGGGGGAAATCGCGGTTGCCATGGCCTCTATTTCCCGTCGTTCCTATGCGCAAACAGGCGAACGACGCGCCACGCAGAGCGCCGGTCGTGCTACCCCAAACCGGGTCGACGCATCGCGAACCGTCCCGCGTCGGGTTCGGAAGGAACGACCAGCGGCAGGCGAGTAGAACGATGGTCTACAACCATTTGGTTCGCGCCTAATCGAGCAGCATGGTGCATCAGTTCCGATGCAATATAGAAATAATGCTAAATGAACCGGTCGACGCTGGTCGGATTGGTGGTTGTCGTTGGCAAGATCGAATTGTTTGGGCAGTAGAGCTATGTAGGGTCCTAGATGTGGCTTCCGCTGGAGGCAATTTATTCGGTCGCCGCGCTCGATTGGTGCTTCTACGCCCTGGCTCTTCAACAACTCGATGCAATAACGTCGTTGCGTCGCGACCCGTCGATCGTCAAACCGTGGCGACTTCGTCGGTATGGACTTCGAAACGGGTCAGCGTCGTCTGCCCGAAGACCGTGGTCAATGCGGTGTCGGTGGCATCGCGGCCACGCGCCATCAGGATGCGGCCGATGCGCGGGTGTTTGTGGCGCGCGTCGAACGTGTGCCATTCGCCGCCCAGATACACGTCGAACCATGCCGAGAAATCCATCGCGGCATCGACCGGCGGTACCCCGATATCGCCCAGATACCCGGTGCAGTAGCGCGCCGGGATGTTCATGCAGCGGCACAACGTGATCGCCAGATGCGCGAAATCGCGACACACGCCCTGCTGTTCCTGATGGGTGTCCCACGCGGTCTTGGTGGGACGGGCATGGTGATAACCGAATTCGACATGATCGTGCGTGAACGCCACGATCGCTTCCACGCGTCCCCAACCCGGCGGGACATCGCCGAACAACGACCACGCCGTTTCCGACAGCCGGTCGGTTTCGCAGTAGCGACTGCCGAGCAGATAGACGAGGACGTCATGGGGCAGGTCCGCAATGTCGTGCTGAATCGCGCCGGGCGACTGGACGTCGGGCTCGCCGCTGTCCTCGATGACGAAGTCGCAGCTGAGCGTCAGGCCGCCGGGCGGCACGCTCACCCGGGTGCAGATGTTGCCGAAGGCGTCGACATAGTCGCGGAGCGCAACCTCCGGCACGGTGGTGATGCGATGCGGGGTGCGCAGATCCTGATGGCGTGACGGATGCACGCTCAGCATCGCCATCATCGGCGTCGGGGTGTCGGCGGAAAAACTGATGTCGTAACCGGCGCGGATCAGCATCGAACGGCCCCTATGGTATCGGCAGGGACAGGAACGTCGCGCGGGGGAGACGGGTCCACCGTAATGTCCACCGACACCTGCATGTCGAGAAAACTGCCGGGAAAACCATCGAAGGTGCCGGAGATCGGCACGGCCTGGTAGATGTCGCGGGCGATCGCGACGCGGATCAGCCCGGCGCTGCCGACGATGCCATTGGTCGGATCGAACTCGACCCAGCCCGATCCCGGCAGGTAGACGCGAACCCACGCATGGGTGTTGCCGCCGCCGATCCGGGTGTCGCGCGTTCCCGACGGGCTGTAGACATAGCCCGAGACGAAGCGCGCGGCGAAGCCCAGTGCGCGGACTGCTTCGATCATCAGGATGGCATAGTCGCGGCACGTGCCCTTGCGACGGCGCAGCGTCTCGATCGGGGTCTGGGTGCCCTTTTCCGCTCGTGACTGATAGGTGAATTCGCGGCGGATCGCGGTCGTCATCGCCGTCAGCAGCGCCAGCGTGTCGGTGACGCCCCCGGGGTTCAGGAACCGCCGTGCCCAGCTGTCGACCTCGCGCTGCGGGTCGAGATGCTGTCGCTCGATCGAACGCAGCAGGTCGGGCATGTCCTCCGACGAATAGGTGAAGGGATAGCTGCGCGCATATTCCTCGATGTCGACATACTGGACGTCGCCCGGTTCGTGACGGACGCGGACGTCGCTGGTAAAGGACAGCCGGCTCGCGCGCCGTTCGAACGTGGCGATGGCGACGGCATTGCCGAAAACGTCCTGCAGCCAGCGCACGTCGGCCGGCGCGGGGTCGATCGTCAGCGTCGCTTCGAGCAGATGCTGATCGAAACTCTCGCGCGGCCGGACCATGATTCGGTGCTCGCCGAACGCGACCGGCTGCTTGTAGAGATAGGTCGTCACATGCGAGAGATTCACGAATGGCATCAAACGGTAATCCCCGCGTCGAGGCTGCGTTGCTGAGCGATTCCGACCCTTTGCCGGTAGTGACCGTCAATCCCGGAGGCCGATCGCCGTTTCTGATCATCGGCGATCATGCCGGCAATGTCATCCCCTCGTCCTTGGGAAGGATGGGAATCGGTTCGCCCGACCTGTGCCGCCACATCGCATGGGACATCGGTGTCGCCGGTCTCGGCCTCGCGCTGGCCGAGCGGCTCGACGCGGTCTTCCTGCGCCAGACCTATTCGCGCCTCGTGATCGACTGCAATCGCGCGCCCGGTTCCGCCGATGCGATGCCGGCGGTAAGCGACAGGACGATCGTTCCGGCGAACGCCGCACTCACGCCCGAGGAACGCACTACCCGGATCGATGCGATCCATGCACCCTATCATCGCGCGATCGCGGACGAACTGGCACGGCGTGACCGGGAGGGGCGGGCGAGCATCCTGATCGCGCTCCACAGCTTCACCCCCGCTATGTCCGGGGGGCCGGCACGGCCGTGGCATGCCGGCATCCTCCACGACGGCGGCGATCCGTCGTTCGCCCTCGCCCTGCTCGCGGCGCTGCGGCGCGAGGCCGACCTGATCGTCGGGGATAACGAGCCGTACCGGATGGATCAGGTCGACTATACGCTCCCGCTGCACGCCTATCCGCTGCGCCGCCGCTATGCCGAGATCGAGATCCGGCAGGATCTTCTGGCCGACGAGCAGGGCCAGCGGCGATGGGCATCTATATTGGAACGATGTTTGTTGGCAGCATCGGCGACGGATGCAGGATGAAGCGTTGCCTGCGGCTCGCTCTCGATCAATGCGGCAGGCGATCCGGGGGCGGTTACTCGAAGAAGGCGGCGCGGGTCGGGAGCATCGCGGCACCGATCGCCGCCGCATCGCTGCCGATGACCGAAGGCACCAGACGCGGCATGGGGCGGTGATGGCCCCGCCGGGTCGGGTTGGTGATGTCGATCTTCGCGATCATGCGCTCGGCAAGGCTGGGGGGGAGCCGGCCGCCCAGAACGATCATCGCCGGATCGAGCGCGGCGAAGATCGCCGATACGACGAGGTTCAGGGACGGCATGCAACGATCGACCCACGCGTCCATCGCCGGCGCGGCGAGGTCGAGATCGCGCAGCATCGTCCGCAATCCGTCAAAGGCCATGCCGTGATCGGCGAGGTGACGGCGCAGATTCTCCAGATTCGGCTGATACCATCCCGCCGGCAGGACTGATCCGAACTCGCCGGCATTGCCGTGCGCCCCGCGCAGCGGCGCGCCGCGCGCCACGACGCCGCCGCCGAATCCCGCCGCGAAGTACAGATATGCAAAGTCGGGGCAGGTCCGGCCTGCGCCCAGCATCGCTTCGCCGACCGCCGCGACGTTGCCGTCATTATCGACCCAGACCGGACCGCCCAGCGCGTCGGCCAGCAGCGTGTCGAGCGGCCGCAGCGCCCATGAATCGAGCGAGGGCGGCGGATTGACCCTTGCGCCGTCCCCGATGAAATAGCCGGTGACCCCGACGCCGATTCCCAGACGACGCGCCGGATCGAGCCCGGCTTCGGCAACGGCCCGGTCGATCAGGGCAGCGACCTGTCGGGTGCCGGCATCGAAATCGTCGCGTTCGAGCGGCACCGATGCCCGAGCGCGGACCGCGCCGGTGAAATCCACCACGACCAGCGTCGCCGCGTCGGTCATCACCGACACCCCGATCGAAAAGGCGGCGTTGGGGTTCAGGCGCAGCGGCGCACCGGGCTTGCCCCGTCCCGCGACTTCCGGTGCGCCCGCCAGCACCAGCCCACGTTCGATCAGCGGTTCGATCAGCCGCCCCACCGAATGGGGCGCGAGGGCGGTGACGCGGGCAAGCTCGGCACGGGAAGCCGCGCCACACCGCGACAGCAGCGCAAGGACGACCCGTTCGTTGGCGGTCGCGGTACGCTGACCATCGGCGCGCAGGAAGCGGGGGTGAAAGGCACCGGCATAACCGTCGTTCATCCGGCTGTTGCGCCGTGTGGGGGTCGGCTTGTCAAGCCTGCCCGCAGACCTATCGTATCCAGCGGACCTTATAGAGATGGATGCCGTCGAGCGCGATGCGGCGACGGTCGCGACCGTCGGGCGTCATTACCGTAAAGCCGTTCGTCCACCACTTCTCCTCGGCCTGCACCCATGCGACGCGGTCGGCCGTCGCGCTCACCGACTTCACCCGCAGCGCGGGGTTGAGCGGTGCATAGGGGACGAACCTGCCGTCCTCGGGATCGAACCGCCACGCGCCGTCGTCGGTCGTGACATAATAACGCCCGTTATCGCCCGGCGACAGGTCGTGGCCGTCGCGCCGCCCCGGCAGCGTCCAGCGCGCGGTTTCGACCAGTCGGGTGGCACGCCCCTGACCGGTCAGGCGGAACGACTGCACCAGATCGTGCGACAAGGTGAACAGCCGATGCCGCTTCGCGTCCCATACCGCGCCATGCCCCGATGGCAGCGGCAGGTCCTGCACCACCTGCTCGCTATGCCGCCGGTCGTATAGCTGCAACCGGTCGCCCTCGGGCGAAATCGACAGCGCGATCGCGATCCGCCCGCCGGGCAGCAGGTCCGCCGAATGCGCCATCGGCACCCGCGCCCGGAACAGCACCCGTCCGCTGGCACGATCGATCAGCACCGCGCCGCCGGTCGATGCGGTGACGAGGATCGCGCGGTTGCGATCGACCGGCTTGCATTCGTCGATATGGGCCATCAGCCGCGTCCGATATTCCGCCGGCAGGTCGCGGGCATCGTGGGCGGTCCATCGCCAGACCTCGACCGGGCCATCGGGGGTGATTCGCACCTCGCGCACCTGATCGTCCCCGCACGCATAGGCGGCCGGACCGGGCGACATCGCCAAGGAAATAGCCAGCAGTGTCAACATCCTGTCGCTCCCTGCACGGTTCGACGCCCGACCGGTGTCGTCGCGTCACCTATATGTCACTTATAGTCAGTAAATGGCATTCGTGTTTCAGGAATCGGGGGTTTTGACGATGGTACGTTTTGGAAAGACGTGGCGGGTGATGTTGCTGGCCGGTGCGGTGATGCCGATTTCGGCGCTGGCGCAGGAGGTGCCGTCCGACACCACCAGCGAGGATATCGTCGTCACCGGCTATGCCCGGCAGAACACGCAGGCCATCGCCGCCAAGCGGGACAACGACCGGATCGGCGAATTCCTTGCCAGCGACGAGATCGGCCAGCAGCCCGACTACAATATTTCCGACAGCTTCCGCCGCCTGCCCGGCGTCACCACCGTCTTCGACGAGGATGAAGGCCGCTATGTCGGCATCCGCGGCATGAACCCGAACTTCACCGTCGGCACGCTCGACGGCGCGGTGCTGGCCACTGCCGAGCGGCAGAACCGGCAGCTTAACATGGAGGCGATCCCGACGACCGCCGTCTCCGCGCTGGAGGTCATCAAGTCGCGCACGCCCGACGTCGAGGGCAATGCGATCGGTGGCATCGTCAACCTGCGCAGCCGATCGGCGTTCGATCGCGGTATCCGGACCTTTGTCGGCAATGCGTTCATCGGCCTGTCGGACAGCCGCGCCGTCCCCGGCAAGGGCTTCAACCGGCCGACCGACGACGGCGTAAACTATCGCGCCGATGCGACGCTCGCGACCCGGTTCGGGGTCGACGACACCTGGGGGTTCGTGCTGACCGGCGCCTATAGCCGCAAGCGGCGCGATCAGGAGCGGCAGAACCCGACCGGCTATACCCAAGTGAACGGCGTCACCGTGGCCAGCGGGATCATTTCGGCAGGCTATCCCAACACCGTCGACCGCTATGGCGGAACCGCCAAGCTCGAATGGCGTCCCGATCCGCGCGTGCAGGCAGAGGTGTCGGGCACGTTTTTCCAGCAGTCCGACAATGAATTGCGCCATCAGCAGCAGCTGACGCGCGGGACCGTCGATACCGTTCGCACCACCGGCGGCACCGCGCGCGTCAACACCGCCGGCGGCTTCCTGCGCTTCAACGACTTCCCGCTCGAAAAGCCGCTTTATGTCGGGCAGGGCCGGGTGAAGTGGACCGGCGATGACGGTCACCATGCCGCGCTGCGCGGCAGTTGGTCACGCGCCATCTTCCTTGAAGCGTCGAACCAGATGCAGTTCAACCTCCCGACCAGCGCCGCCAACGCCTATAGCCAGACGCTGGCCGATGGCGTGCCGATCGCGGTGCTCGACAATCCGGCGACGTTTACCAATCCGGCCAATTACACCTTTGCCTCCTACACCCCCTATCGCGATCGTTCGCTCGATCTGGTGCGCGAGGGGCAGTTCGACTGGGGGTATCGCGATACCGCGCAGGATCGCGGCTTCGGCATCGGTGCGGGGCTGAAATACCGTGCCGCGACGCGCGATTTCGACACGCAACAGGCGGTCTGGAGCGGCGCGACCGGGACCAGCCTGACCGCCACCAACTTCGTGCTGCCCGACCGCTGGTCGCCGCTGTACACCGGTGGGCAGAGCCGGCCGCAGCCATTGCTCGATTTCACCGCGTTCCAGCGGTATTTCAGCCAGAACCCGACTGCCTTCACGCTGAATACCGCGCAGACCACGCTCAACGCGCGGCGGTCGGATTTTATCGTCGGTGAAAAGGTGATGGCGAGCTATGTCCTGCTACGTCACACCGGCGACCGCCACACGCTGATCACCGGCGTCCGCTATGAGGATACCGAGACGACGATCTACGGCTTTCGCGTCGCCGGCAGCACGCTGACCCCGCTGACGCGCGGCGCGAATTATGGCAGCTGGCTGCCGTCCGCCACCTTCAACTACGAACTGGCCGATCCGCTCAAGCTGCGGCTCGGCTATTACAAGGCGATCGGACGGCCCAGCCCCAGCGACCTCGGCACCAACGAAACGCTGAACCAGACGACGCTGATCCTGACGCGCGGCAATCCCGACCTGCGGCCGCGGGTGGCGCAGAATTTCGATGCCAGCCTCGAATATTACATGCCGCGCAATGCCGGCCTCGTGTCGCTGGCGACCTTCTACAAGGATATTCGCGACGACATTTATTCGCGGGCGGCGGGCACGACGGTGATCGACGGTACCACCTATCAGGTCACGCAGCCGCAGAATCTGTCCGGGTCGCGCGTGTTCGGGGTCGAGGGTGCGCTGGTCGTCAACAAGCTGCGCTTCCTGCCCGGGCCGCTGGCCGATTTCGGCGTGTCGCTCAACGCCACCTATCTGAACGGCAAGTCGCGCTTCCCGGCCGGGGGCAGTTTCGACCGGCTGACCCAGCAGCCGGAGTTTCAGGGCAATGCAGCGCTGTTCTACCAGCGCGACTGGTTGCAGGCGCGGGCGAGCTACGCGCATATCGGCCGGCAATATACCTCAATCAGCCCGACCGCGCCGCTCACCAACCGCTATGACCAGCCGTTCGACCAGCTCGACCTGCAGACGCGGATGACGTTCGGCCCGATCCAGATCATCGGCGAGGTCCGAAACGCCACCGATGCGCACCGCGAGAATTTCGACGGGTTCGGCACGCGCGACCAGAATTTCTTCGGCCGCCAGTTCTGGCTCGGCGCGGCGGTGAAGCTGTGAGCGTCTGGCCCGGCCTCTTGGCGGCGGCGGCGTGGCAGGCCGCTGCCGCGCCACCGGCGGACAGGCCATTATTCGACGGCGTCACCTATCGTCAGGAACGGCGCGTCGATGCCTCGGCCGATCCGGCGGTGATCCACATCGTCACGCTCGACCTGACGCGGCCGGGCCTGCGATTGGGCGTGACCCCGCCCGACCGGTCGCGCGGCATGGAATATGTCGCGCACACCGTCCGCAACGACCTGATCGCGCAACACGCCCAAGTGGCGGTCAACGCCAGCTACTTCCTGCCCTTTTTCGGCGGATCGCCCAAGGGCGACGATTATTACCCGCATGACGGCGAGCCGGTGTCGGTATCGGGGGCGGCGATCGGCGGCGGGCGGGTCGCCTCGCCGGTCGAAATCGATCAGGACCTGCGGGTATCGGCGATCCTGTGCCTCGGCCGCCGCACCGACATCCGGGCCGGGCAGCGGTGTCCGGCGGGCACGCGCGATGCCATCGCCGCCGGTCCGCATCTGTTGCAGGGCGGGCAGGCCGTCCCGCTCCACCGCGCGCTGATGGCCGAGGGCGGAAAAGGTCCGCGCACGGCCATCGGCCTGTCGGCGGACCGGCGGCGGGCGTGGATCGTCGTCGTGGACGGCCGGCAAAAGGGTTACAGCATGGGCGCGGACAATGCCGCGCTGGTCGCGCTGTTCCGCGACCTGGGGGCCAGCGATGCGATTAGCTTCGACGGCGGCGGTTCCTCGACCCTCGCCGTCGCCGAGGGGAAGGGCGCGGTCGTTCTCAACCGCCCGATCCATACCGGCATCGCCGGCCGCGAACGGCCGGTAGCAAACGCCCTGCTGGTCTTCGCACCGCCGGTATCCGTTCGGCAGTAGGAAGGGGTGCCTGCCGTTCCGCCGGGAGCGCGTCGCGCCATTCGTCGCTCGCCGCGCTGGCGGGGTGTGGTTCCTCGTCCATCGAGACGAGGTCGACCATCAGGGTGCAGAGATCAGCGTCCCGGCGGTCCATGGCCGTACGCTCGGCGCCGATCCGGTCAGCGTCACCCAGCGGCGGCACAATGGCGGGCGATGAAGGCGTCGTGCGCGGGCATCTGTGCCGCCGTAGCGGCGACGACCGCGCCGATCCGCTGCAACCGCGCGGCGGCGGCGTCGAGCGGCATCGCATCGGCGAGCGGATCATAGCTCGCCGCGCGCAGGCCCTGACCGTCCATCACCGCCAGCCAGCTCGTCTTCGTGAACAGCTCGTCGCCTTCGCGATAGACGCGGCCGGTGCGGGCATAGATGGCAAGCCGTTCGGCCAGCGTCTCCGGGATCGGGCGTTCGGCCTGATCGCGCCAATAGGCGGTGTCGCGCCGCTCGCTGGCGTGGAAATGCAGGATGACGAAATCGCGGACCTGATCGAACTCGGCGGCCATCAGCCGGTTGTACCGCGCGGTATCGGCCGGGTCGCAGGCGCGCGTCGGCAGCATTTCCAGCAACCGCGCAATGCCCGCCTGGACGAGATGGATCGAGGTGGATTCGAGCGGTTCGAGGAATCCGCCGGACAGGCCGAGCGCCACGCAATTGCCGACCCAGAACCGGTCGCGTCGCCCGGTGCGGAACCGCAAGGGGCGGGGATCGGCCAATGCCGGTCCGTCGAGATTGGCGAGCAGGGTGGCCGCCGCCTCGTCATCGGACACATGGTTGCTGGAATAGACATAGCCGTTGCCGGTGCGATGCTGCAGCGGGATGCGCCACTGCCACCCGGCGGCACGTGCGGTGGAACGAGTGAAGGGGCTGGGCGGGCCGGCATTGGCGGAGGGGACGGCGACCGCGCGATCGTTGGGCAGCCAATGGCTCCAATCCTCGAACCCAGCGCCCATCGCCCCTTCGATCAGCAGCGCGCGAAAGCCCGAACAGTCGATGAAGAAGTCCGCATCGATCCGCCGGCCATCGGCCAGCAGGACCGCATCGATCCACCCGCTGCCGTCCCGGCCGATATCGACGATCCGCCCTTCGATCCGCACCACGCCGGCCGTTTCGGCGCGCGCGCGCAGGAACCGGGCATAGAGCCCGGCGTCGAAGTGAAAGGCATATCCGATCTGCGCGAGCGGGGTGTTGCCGGGCTGTGGCCGCTGGAACCGCCCGGCATACGCGGCAGCGGCGCAGATCGAATAGTCGGCGAGCGGTCCGGCCTGTCCGGCGGCGTGCAGCCGTCGCCACGTCGCCTCGAACGGGACCGCACCGGCATCGATGCCATACACGCCGAACGGATGGAAATAGCGGTGGCCGACCCGGCCCCAGTCGTGGAAATCGATACCGAGCTTGAACGTGCCCTGTGTCGCGCGGACGAAATCGTCCTCATCGATGCCGAGCATCGCGTTGAAGGCCTGAATCGGTGGGATCGTCGCTTCCCCGACGCCAATCGTGCCGATCTCCTCGGACTCGATCAGGGTGATCGTCGGGCCGTGCGGTCCCAGCAGACGCGACAGCGCGGCGGCGGCCATCCAGCCGGCCGTGCCGCCGCCGACGATCGCGATCCGGCGCAGCGGACCATCGGCGCGCGCGCTCACGCCGCGATCCGGCATTGCAGGAACAGATTGCCGGTCAGGCGACCGTGCCGCGGATCGGCGGCATCGGCGGGCAGCGCGGTGATCGCCCCCGAATGGAGCAGCGCCGCGCGGTACAGGATCAACCGGTCGGGCACCGCATCGACCGTATCGATCACCTCGAACGGGCCGTTGCTACCATCGGCATAGGCGGCGGGCACCTCGGCGATCTGCGCGTCGAGCGCGGCGCGAAAGGTCGCCATGCGCTCCGCGTCGATCGTCTCGAACCCGGTGGTGCGGTGGCGAAAGAAACGGGTGCCGTCGCCATTGGCCGACGACAGGAAATGGACGGTCGCGAATTGCAGCCGGTCGGCGGAATCGACATGCGGCACGCGCTGGTCGGGGCTGAGCGCGTCGGGGGCGAGCGTGACCAGCGAGAAATTGCCGCGGGCGCGGGCCGGCTGGACCGGGGCTCCGGTGAAATGGGCTGCGATCAGCGGCAGGACCAGACGGACCATCGCGTCGACATAGGCGGTCGGCGCTGCCCCGAGCAGACCGGGATAGAAGCTGCCGACCTCCGTCGCCGGCGCGAAGCGCGATCGGGTCGCGGCGAAATCGACCAGAGCGTCGCGTTGCCCGGTCGCCCGGTCGATGACGACCACCGGTTCGCGTTCATGGCCGACATGGCGAATGGTGATGGTGGGCGGGGCGGCGGCGATCGGGGCGGACGACATGGCAGATCCGATAGCGCAAAAAGCGTCGGCGTGGCGAACCACGCCGACAGGGGAGGGGAAATATGGGCGACGAAACGAAAAATTCGTCGCGTCGCCCTGTCCTTAATACGTCGCGCGGAGCGACAGGCCGAAGCGGCGATCGTTCAACTGATACTGAAGCGGTGCCGATGGCGTGCCGATGTAGAGCACGTTCATCCGGTTGTTCAGGTTCACGACGTCGGCCGATACCGCGATATGTTCGTTCAGATTGACGCTGACCGATGCATCGAGCGATGCATAGGGCTTGGCGAACTGGCCCTGGCCGTTGGCACCGCTGCCCGTCGTCTGTTCGAGATAGCTCGACCGGCCGTTATAGGCGAGGCGGGCGGTGATCGGCCCCTTTTCGTACAGCCCGATCAAATTGTAGCTATGCTTCGACAGCTTTTCGAGCGGCAGCGTGGAGGGCAGGTTGTTGCTCGACGACGAGAACGGGTTTTCGACGTTCGAGTCGACATAGGTATAGTTCGCCTGAATGCCGAAACCGCTCAGCAGGCCCGGCAGGAAGTCGAAGAACTGCTGATAGCCCGCTTCGAGGCCCTTCACCGTCCCGTCGCCCGAATTGAGCGTCGAGTTCACGTTATATTGACGTCCGCCATAGGTGCCGATGAACCGTCCGCTCGACAGGAAGCCGTTGACCTTCTTGTAGAACAGGCCGGCGGTCAGCGAACCGGTCGGCGCGAAATACCATTCGGCGGTCAGGTCGAAATTGTCCGATTTGATCGGACGCAGGAACGGGTTGCCCGAATTGGCAAAGGGCAGACCGTTGTTCGGATCGACCTGGTTCGGGTTCTGCAGTGTGACGTTGGTCGACAGCACGTCGAAGTTCGGCCGCGCCACGCCCTTCGAATAGGCGAAGCGCATCTGGAACGTGTCGGTCAGCCGGGCCCGGATGTTCACGCTGGGCAGAACGTTGGTATATTCGTTGCCCAGCGAGATCGGGCTGAAGGTGCCGTCGACATTGAACTGCGTGCCGACCGACGTGGTGCGCGTCTTGACGATCCGCACACCGGCACCGCCGTCGAACCGGATGCTGCCGAGTGCGAATTCATAATCGGCGATACCCCAGGCGGTATAGGTCTTTTCGGTCTGGCGATTGAGGTCGCCCGGTGTGAAGGCATCCTTCGTCTGCGCACCGAACAGGGCGTACAGCGCCTTGGTCTGTTCCCACACGCCATCGCCGGCCGGGAACGCGGGGTACAGGATGCCGCCGGTGACGGTATTGCCGTCGAACCAGTTCTTCGACGGCCCCTTCATCGCGAGCTGCGGGAAACGGGTCAGCGGGATCAGCGCCGCGCCGGCCGGCACGTTGCTCGCCCCCGGTGCATAGTCGCGGAACAGGCCGACGCCGTTCCACGTACCGCGCAGATCGATGCCATTGTCCGAATAGCGGGCACCGCCACGCAGCTTCTTCAGGAAGCCGCCTTCGACATCATATTCGATGTCATAGGCAAGCGCGAGCGTGTCGGCGTCGTTGCGCTGAAGCGAGTCGGCGATGAACGGCAGCGTATAGTTCGCCGGGTTGTTCAGCACCGACGGATCGGTAACGTCCCAGCGCGGATATTTGCCGCGCAGATCGAACACTACGGTCGACGGATGCGGCGCGAGGGTGCCGCCATATTGGCCGGTCGCGTTCTGGTTCGTCCGATTGTACAGCGACAGCACATGGCCGTTGCGATCGGCGTTGTAATAGGACGTCAGATACTGGACGTCGAAATTGACCTTCGCCCGGTCGGTCGCCTGCCAGCCGACATTGAAGGTGTAGTTCTGGCTGGCACTCCACAGTTCCTGATCGAAACGACCGGTCTCGAAAGTCTGCGGCGACAGCGAACCGCTGGTCGCATAGCCATCCTTGTTGAAGGTGAACGCCGCGCCGGCGGTCGGCAGCGTGTTGTACTGGGTCACCTGCCCTGCGGAATTATACTGGTTTCCCGGCAGGTTGTTGAAATCATAATAATATGCGCCGGTCCGGTTGAACCAGTATTTGCTGCCCTGATACTGTGCGGTGACCAATACGGTATCGCTCGCCTGCCACTGTACCGCGGCGGCGATGCCGAAGCGCCTGCGATCGCCGGTATCGTCATAGACTTCGAAACCATAGGGAATCTGCGCGTTGCTCGGCGCATTCGCGATCGACCCGGGCCGTGCCTCGCCGAACGGACCGGCAAGCAGGCCGTCCTGGCGATAATGGCTTTTCGAATAGACCGCGTTCACCAGCAGGCCGATTTCACCGATGCTGGTATCGTAGCGGTTGCTGTACAGGCCCGAGAACGCATAGCCCGGCTTGTCGACGCGGTCGTAATAATTGCCGCGGGCGGTCATGCTGATGACCTGACCCGTCGAATCGAACGGCCGGCGGGTGCGCAGGTTGACCGCGCCACCGACGCCACCTTCGATAATATTGGCCGGCGCGTTCTTGTACACGTCGATGCCGGAGAGCAGTTCGGGCGGAATGCCTTCGAGGTCGAAGGCGCGACCGCCCGACGCCGAATACACGGCGCGGCCGTCGAGGAAGTTCTGCACCTGGGTCAGGCCGCGCACGGTCACGGCCGGCTGTGTCCGATGATCGAAGTCTGTCGCGCCCTCACCATAGCGGCGCTGGATCTGCACGCCGGTGATCCGCTGCAACGCTTCGGTGGTGTTGACGTCGGGCAGCTTGCCGATGTCCTGCGCGCTGACCGAATCGACGATCTGGTTGGAATTCTGCTTGATGGCCTGCGCCGATCGCAACGACGCACGGACCCCGGTGACGACGATATCCTGACCATCGCCCGCCGCCGCATCGCCGGTCGTCTCGGCCGCCGTCTGTGCCGATGCTGCGGCGGCGAACCCGCCGACGGTCATCAACGAAACGCTCGCCAAGAGGGCGTGCCTGATGGTCCTCATAATGCCTCTCCCCATATATGACTCTGAATCGAGCCTTGTCTGACATATTACCGTATAATATTTGCCTGACAATATGGAATCGAGCGGCTCGACGCAGCTTTGCCTTCACGGCTATGCTGGAGCAAAGCGGGGGAGGGGGACCATGGTTCTGCGCAACGGCGGACAGCCGGCCAACGTCGTATTGGCCCGCCGGATGGGCGTGGCGATCGTCACCGGCCGCCACGAACCGGGCAGTTATCTACCCGGCGAAATCGATCTCGCCGAGAGTTTCAACGTGTCGCGCAGCGTCATCCGCGAGTCGCTGCGGATGCTGGCAGCCAAAGGGCTGGTCGAAAGCCGCCCCAAGGCGGGCACCCGCGTTCGCGAGCGGCAGGAATGGAACCTGCTCGACCCCGAACTCTTGGGCTGGATGTTCGAAGGCGAGCCGCCGTCGCTGGCGTTCGTGCGCAGCCTGTTTCAGCTTCGCATGATCGTCGAGCCCGCAGCGGCGGAATTGGCGGCGGTTTCGCGCACGGCGCGCCAGTTGACGCGGATGGGCCACGCGCTCGAAGAAATGGCGCGGCTCGGCCTCGACAGCGAGGCGGGGCAGGCGGCCGATCAGAGTTTCCATGCCATCATCCTCGAAGCGACCGGCAATGAATTGTTGGTCAGCCTGTCCGGCAGCATCGCCGCGGCAGTGCGTTGGACCACGCTTTTCAAATATCGGGCCGGCACGCCGCGCGACCCGGTGATGGAACATCAGGCGCTGTTCGACATGATCGCCCGCAGCGACGGCGCGGGCGCGCGCGCGGCGACCGAATTTCTGGTCGATCTGGCGCGGCAGGACACCGAACGTGCGATGGTAATATGTCTGGCAAATGACGAATAGCGGTACGAGCATGATAAAGATTCGTTACTGAACCGTACCGAAATAGACAGATTGTCGCACAAGGAAGCGACGACGGTACCCTCGTACTTTATGGCCCGAGCCCGGCCGTAGCAGGGGCGGGGGGTGGTATGGCCGCGCAGCGAGCGCCGCTGCTCGGGTTAACCAAACATGTGCTCAGCAGCGTGGATGATTGACGGATTTTCAGACCGGATCAGGTCTGACGGTGACACGCGCTTTGCCACGACCAAGGCGGCGTGGATTCGGGCGTTGTAAGAACCGGCCCACGACATCTTGTTGGCCGAGATGCTCCGGCGCGCGCCCGTCGGAGCGCGCATACCGGCCTGTCCTACCTGCGCTCGAACAGGCGCTACACGACCGACGGTCAATGCGAACCGGCAACCCCGGCGCGGTTCATAACGCCGTATTCACATCCACCAGCTCGACCTCGTGCATGAGATTCAGATAGGCATCGAAATAAGGTTTGTGCGCCGCGCCGACGATGGTCAGCACGCGTGCGCCGGGCTGCTGGGCGAAGGTCGCGCGGATGTTGGCGACCATCCGCAGGTTCCGTATTTCCCACCAACTGACATATTGCCGGCCCCAAAGTTCGGGCGTGCGATCCTTCAGCGCCCGCCCGAAGTCGCCCTCGATCCCGCCGATCTGGATGTCGACGCGATTGTTCAGCCGGAAGGTGGCGAGCATGTCCGCCGGGCTTTCATACGCTTCTGCGTTCAGCTTTTCGACGTTCGGTCCGGGGGTCGACCATAGCCGCTGGATCGCCTTACCGAACGCCTGCTCCTCGCTCATCGCGCCATCGGCAGTGTGATCGTCGATCGGGTACACCCGTTCGAGGCCGAGCCGGGCCGCGAGCGCCGCACCAATCTGATAATTCTCGTTGGCGCTCGCCATCAAGGTGCCGAGCCGTTTGACCAGCGCTTCGTTGAGGCCGTCGCCGTCATGGCGTTCGCCCGGATCGAGCCGCAGCCACTGAACGAGCGCCGACGCCGGCTCGCCGCCCGCCAGAAACACGCTGGCGAGCCGACGGCGCGCGGCCGGCGTCGGACGTTCCGGCCACGCCGCCAGCATCGCGGCGGCCTGCGACGTCGCCTGCGGCACGTCGAGGCCGGTCGCCATGCGCGCATCGTCGACGGTCGGACAATATTGGCCGGCCACGCCCGGATAGGTCGCGGGATAACGGCGCAACTGATCGCATTCCTGACCGGACAGTGCCTCGATCGTGATGATCGATGGCTTGTAGGCCGCGAGGCGGTCGAGCAGCAATCCCATCCATTCCGGCTTGAAGCCGGGCAGGTTTTTCAAATGCGTCGAGGCGAGGACCATGACCCGCGTCGGGGGACCGGCCACGTCGCGTTTCCACGACGTGGGATCGAAGACCGGTTTTTGCTGGGCCGCCGCATTGGTGGTCCAGAGCAACATGGCCGCCGCAACGATGCCCCGAACCGGTTTGCCCCGCATCACCGGCGCGTCCAGGTCGTCGTGGCCGTGTCGGATGCCTTGGTCAGCCGGCTGCGTGCCTTGGCGTCGGACAGGGCATAGGCGCGCAGGAAATCGGTGCTGATCGCGGCAGCGCCGGCGAAATGGGTGTCGGCGGGACGCCCGATAAACTCGTGATCGGCCCCGGCATAGACGACGCCGAACTTGTCATCGGCCGGCGCAGACTGGACCGGCAACAGATGATCGTGCCAGTCGGTCACCAGTCCCGGTACGACGTCGCGATCACCGGTGACGAGCAGCATCGGAACGCGGTCGCCCGCATAGGCGTCGGGTCCGATCAGGCCGGGGATCCGTCCGGGTGACGAGAAGCCGAGCACCGCCTTGACGCTCGGATCACGGAAATTGCCGAGCGACGCCAGCCCGCCGCCGAGGCACAGCGCAGTCAGCGTTCCGAAGCTGTGCCCCGCCGCGACGACCGGTCGTCCCGGCCACGTCTTTGCCGCATAGGCGCTGGCGGCGCGGAGATCGGCGATCCGTTCGCCGAAGCTTGCTTCGCGACTGAACTTCTCCCGATCGGGATAGTGCATCGAGTCCACATGCACCGGCGCGATCACCGCAAACCCCGCCTTCTGCCATGCCGAAACGATCGCGTCGTAGCGCTCGGGCCACGAGCCATGTCCCGTCGAGAACAGAACGACGCCTTTGACCTGCTTCGGCACCCAGGTGACGAGACTGGTCGCGCGCGTGGCCGAAACCGTCAGCGGTACCGTGGCGTTGGGCTGCGCTGCTGCGGGCGTCGCCATCGCAAACGATAGCAACCCCGCGGCCCGGGCGAATGTCGAACGATCCATGATTTTCCCCCGGGCGCTATGCCGAATAGTATTTATCATACAGTAAGGCTTTGCTCTGTCCACCCTCGCAGGTGGCGATGGCGAAACGTGCAATGTGCAACGAGCCGGGACAGAAGCGAAGCAACCATCGGGACCGACGTGCCGCCGTCAC
The DNA here is from genome assembly GCF_001421155.1 of Sphingomonas sp. Leaf5. Classification (NCBI taxonomy): domain Bacteria; kingdom Pseudomonadati; phylum Pseudomonadota; class Alphaproteobacteria; order Sphingomonadales; family Sphingomonadaceae; genus Sphingomonas; species Sphingomonas sp. Leaf5. The sequence goes on from NZ_LMJZ01000006.1 coordinate 253,988, forward strand.
CATCAGGAACGAAGCGGTCGATCGATCCGCCCACAAGGAGATCAGCCGATGTTCATCATCCGGAGTGGTTCAGGGGCTCTGACTATTTTTCATCGTCGCTGGTGTCGCCACCGCAGCCGGCGCGCTGAGCCAGCCGAAGCTGGCGTTCCTCGCAGCGAGCATCGGCCTGTTCGCCACGGCAGCGGTAAATTGGTTCGTCAGCAAACGGATGAACACGACACCGCCGCGCCAATTGGTCGATCCCGCGACCGGCGAGCGTCTGGGAATGACTCCGACGCACAAGCTGTTCTGGATACGGATAGAATATTGCTCAATCCCGATGGCGCTGCTCGCCTTCGTCGTGCTGCTGGCGCTTCTCGGTGCGCTCGATGACTGACTAACGCGGCCCATGATCGGCGCGGTCCTGTGTGGCGCTGCTGCCGCCTGCGGTAATCTGTGCAGTTGTGTTGCGCAGTGGTCGACACGCCGAAGCGCAGGCGGGCACATTCCGGCCCGGCCAATGTAAGTCTGCATACGCTTTCCGCGGTCCTGCTAACGATGGACGAGGCGCAGGGTTGTGTCGGGAATGCCCGGCTGCAAGGCAATTTCGGCTCACGCTACGGCGAGTTGGGTTGCCCGAGCGCGACACGGCGCGCTGTCCGCGTTGCAATGTTGTTGTCGCTTTCGAGGTGCCCGTGACGCACAAGCGGCAGCTGCTGACGACGGGGTCGGTTCGTGGCGCAACCCCGGGTCTGTCGGGCCA